>JBASIS010000256.1:0-10488 GCA_049654905.1 Chromatiaceae bacterium | reverse complement strand
GCGTCATACTCGGCTTGGGCGAAGGAGATTTGCTGGACCATGGTGGGGTGCGAAGTTCGGTGAATTAATGCTATGCATTATATCACGCTAGATCTATGTGGTAGTAATAAATCAGCGTTTCCTTAAGAACCACGGAAACGGAAGCCGTGGAGCCTGTCGCGTTGGTGGCCTGCACGCGATATCGGGCATTCGTCGTCGCACTTACGGTGATGGAGGTAGTGATCAAGCTTCCGGTGCCAGCCGAATCTGGCGTCGGAGTTGCCCCTCCTGGGACGTTGGTCCATGTGCTGCCATTATCGGTCGAGATCTGCCGCTGGAAGCTGGTCTCGCTGGTCGAGTTATCCCTCCACACCAGATTGGCCGTTGTCCAACCCGTCCGTTGGACCGACACATTGATCGGAGCCGCCGGGAATGCCGTCACCGTGATTGGATCGGAAGTCGCATAGTCCGACTTGCCCCACGCATTCACCGCAGCGACCCGATAGGTGTAGGTGATGCCGCCTTTGACCGTTGTGTCGTCGTAGGTGGTAACACCAGCGCCCAGGGCGGCGATCTGGCTGAAGCCGCCACCGGATGCCCTTTCCAGGACGAAGCCGGTTTCGTCGGTGGCATTGTCCGTGAAGCTCAAGCTGATCTTGAGGCCACCCGGGGTGGTGCCAACCAGGTTAGTCGGTGCGTCTGGAGGTAGTCCCCCGATATTGAGGGGATCGGATATCGATTCCGCCGTCAGGCTCATGAACGAGCTACCGTTGGCCGAGGCACCGTAGCCGATGGTGTTCTGGGCAATGACCCGGTACTGGAGGTTCACGGCAGGGATATAGGTATTGGTATCGGTGAGGCTACGCACCACGTCCTTGGTATTGGTCACGTTTAACGGGGAGACTGCCGTGCCAACATCAACCCAAGTGGTGCCATCCGTTGAACGCTGGACCAGGAAGGCCGTCTCGGTGATGGAGTTGTCCATCCAGGACAGTTTCACCCGGGCGGCGCCACCTTCACCTTCAATGGTGTAGTCCAAGTCGTTCGGGACGATGGGCGGGACGGCGACGGACTGGGGCCGCATCATGTCCATTTCTTCATGGCTCAGGATGTGGCAGTGCCAAACGTATTCCCAACCATAGTTGACGAGTTCGTTGACGATCGGGTTGGTTGGGTTACCCGCGGCGTCCGTGGGATTGAAGCCCATGGTTGAACCCGGGGGGATGCCTCCTTACTGTAGTTATCGCGAACCACGGCATTCTGGAGGCTGACCAGCCACTCCTCGCTGACGGTTTGCGTTTCTCCGGCCCGGCGCAAGAGCTGAACGAATCGCTCTTGCTTATCCGCGCTGGGTGTTTCACGCTCGATCGCGAAGCTGCCTCGTGTTTCCGATAGATAGAGATAGCTCAGGGCGCGCTCGTATAGCGAGGGATCGGTCACCTCAGCCAGGGTGCGCCTGGCCTCGGCCAGCAGGTCACCCAGACTGGGCACGACCGGCAGGGATGCGCGCAGGACGGTTGGGCAGAAATCCGCGTTGCCTAGGGCGTTGTCGCGGACGCGATACTTGGGGTTATTTGCCGGGGTGACCGCCGTGATATACCGATCGCTCGGGAATAGGTCGATGTAGCCGCCACTGGGACTGGCCACGATTGGCAGCGCCTGGCCAGTGAGCCATTCCCACAAAAAGCAGGCGCGCCGGATGGCGGCGCCATTCGGTGCGGCACCCAACCGTTGCACCAAATCGCCGGGTGGGATCTGCTCGAATGCGGCATCGATCACTTCCAGATTCACGCCCTCGTGCCGAAGCCCGAATTCAAGATGCCCGACCGGCGTATCGTCGAACGCCACGCCACCGGGAAACAACAGCCGGTCTTCGGTGTCCACCCGGCGATTCACCGAACCGCTGACAACCGCGGGTTTCGCTAAAGGACGAATGTTCAGCGCAAGCTGCTCGATCAGACGGGCGTAGCCAATGGATGTCATACAATGACTCGAAATTTAGTCAGCCAATTCGAATTTTGTTCAGAATATAGGCTAGAACGAACAGGCATACGAAATATTTTCATGCCGAAGACGAGGTTGATGAGCCAGGTCTGGGGGATGGCTTGGAGCTGGGTGGGTACGGTGGCCTAATGGGGCATGGGGGTTTCCCCCTATTTTAGGCCCCCTGCGAATTCGCATTGAAAGGGTGGCTGTTGGCGTCATTATATGGTTACTTCGCTGCCCAGGGGCGTAGGAGAAGGCCCTGGCTTAGCGGAGGCGCGGAAGATTAGCCGTAACGATCGGGAGCATCGGGAGGTTTTGAAACCAAGACCAGGGTTGGCCACCGATTCGGAGACTTAGGCGATGTTGCAAAACCAGACACGTATCCTTTTGGTGGAGGACCACCGCATCCTGCGGGAGGGTTTGCGGGCTATCCTGGACGCCCAGCCCGACTTTGAGGTCGTGGGCGAGGCGGAGGATGGGGGCCAGGCGATCAGCCGGGCCCGGGAGCTGCAACCGGACGTAGTGCTGCTGGATCTCTCCATGCCGCGCATGAATGGGCTGGAGGCGATCAAGGGCATCAAGCGGGTCGCGGACCGGACACGGGTCATCATTCTCTCGGTGCACAAGGATGGCGAGTACGTCCAGGGGGCCCTGAGCGCCGGGGCGGACGGCTATCTGACCAAGGACTCCAGCGGGGACGAACTGGCGTCGGGGGTGCGGAGCGCGGCGAAGGGGACGCGCTATCCGTGCCGCGCGGTCGCCAACCACCCGCTGGACCCCATCAACGGCGGCCGGTTGTCCCAGGCCAATGCCCCGAACGGCGACTTGCTCACCCCACGGGAACGGGAGGTTCTGAAGCTGGTGGCGGAGGGTTACCGCAGCCGTCAGGTCGCCGAATATCTCTTTATCAGCGAAAAGACCGTTGAGAAGCACCGTGCCAACCTCATGCGTAAGTTAGGCGCGACGAACGTCTCGGGGCTGACCGCTTACGCTATCGAGCACGGCCTGATCAGCCACTAGCCTCGGATGCCAGGGGCCAGGAGGTCTCAACGGTCGTGCCCTGATCGGGACTCGCCTGGATGCGCAGTTCCCCCCCGGAAAGCATGGCCCGCTCGCGCATGGAACTCAGGCCGAGACCCGGGCTGGCACCGGCGTCCCGCTGGGTGTGGCGCGGGAGGCCGACGCCATCGTCCGTGACCGCCAGCCGCAACTCCCCCGCCCCCAGACCCAGCGTCACGTCCAGGAACCGGCCGCCGCTATGTTTGGCGGCATTGGTGGCGGCCTCTTGCAGGATGCGGAAGATCGGGGTCTTGAGGCTGGGGGGGATATCCGCCTCGGCCAGGTCGAGGTGGTGTCGAATCTCCAGTTTGGGGTGGAGCCTGGCGAAATTCCCCAGATACCAGCGCAGGGTCGCGAGCAGGCCCAGGTCGTCGAGCATGGCGGGCCTCAGGTCCGTGGAAATTTGCCGGAGTTCATCGGATACATCCTGGATGGTCGAGCCCAGGAGTTGGAGGTTCGCCATGGACACCCGGCGCTCGATGGGCGGCTGGACCCGCAGCCACTCTTCTAGGATGAGGCGGACGGCGGCCAGGGTCTGGCAGGGTCCATCGTGGAGATCCCGCGCCACCCGTTGCCGCTCCTGCTCCTGGGCCAGAAGTAGCCGCGCGGAGAGGTCGCGTAGTTCCCCTTCCAGGCGCTTGCGATCGGTAAGGTTTTCCACAATAACCAGGGTCAGGTCCTGGCCCTGGCTCTGAATGTCGGCCTGGCGCAGCGCCACCCAGCGAACTTGACCGGATCGCGCGAGCAGCCGGCATTCGATCTCCGGGGCGGGCTCTGGACTGGGCACGCGCCCCAGGAGGGCGCTGGCCACCCGTTCCCGGTCGGCGGGATGCACCAGATCCAGGACCTCGACCCCGAGAAGATCCTCCCGGGAGTTATCCAGAATCCGGGCCAGGCCGGGATTCACCAGGCTGAGCCGGCCTTGGCGCATCAGGCCGATGCCGGTGGGCGAGTTGTCCACCAGGGCCTCTTCCCGGACCTGGGCCAGTTGCCGGTCGCGGTCACGCAGGGCGCCGCCCATCTGGGCGACAAAATAGGCGATCAGGAGGGCGCTGAGGATGAAGGCGTACCACATGCCCTGGACATGGAGATCGAAGCCGCTGGTGCCGTGATGGGGTGCCGGAAAGTCGTGGTGAAACTCCATCAGGAGGGAGTAGGCGGTCGTGGCCAGGGCGCAGACCGCCCAGACGAGGCGTGGCTGGAGGGTCGCCGCCGCCACCATGACGGGTAGTAACAAGAGCATGATGAGGGGGTTATGGGCGCCGCCGGTCAAATAGACCGCGCCGGCGATGCTGGCGAGGTCGATAACCGCTTCGCGCAGCAGGCTGCAAGAGCCGGACTCCGGCAGAGAGCGGGCCCGCCGGATGCCCCAGAGGGTATAGCCGAGCAGCCCCAGGCCGAGGGCGATCAGCGGTGCGAGAGGGAGGACGAACGCCTGTTCGGCGCTGACCCAGCCATAGGCCAGGGCCTGCCCGGCCAACGCGCCCAGACGCAGGCGCAGGAGGTAGCCGAGCGAGATGGCGCATAGGGAGGGAGTCGGTACTGAATTTGCCTGCGACATCGATATAATCCGCGTAAGTCACACCCAGGTGCTGGAAAGGTTGAGTGCGATGATGACAAGGTATTGGATAAGGGCTCTACTGATGACGCTGCTGCTCCCGACCGCGGCCCTGGCGGACAGGGACCCACCGGTCCCCACTCCCGATTCCCAGGGGAGCAAATTCCTCTGTGAGTTCTGCGCCCGTCCGGAGGCCAAGGGTCTCGACCATTGTAAACTCCAGGCCAGCGCGGGCCAGGCGACCGGGACGAGCGCTGCGCCGACGGGTGGCGATTTTACCCTGGAGGCGGCCAGCGGTCCGGTGGATCTGGCCAGCCTGCGTGGCCAGGTGGTGCTGATCTACTTCGGCTACACCCTGTGCCCGGATATCTGCCCCACCAATCTCGCTATGATCGCCACCGCTCTGAAGGCCTTAACGCCCGAGGAGCAGGCGCGGGTGCGTGGCCTGTTTGTCAGCGTCGATCCGGAGCGCGATGATCCCCAGCGACTCGCCTTGTATGCGGCCTATTTTCACCCCAATATCCTGGGCGTGACCGGTACCCCGGATCAAGTGGCGAAGGCCGCCCAACTTTATGGCGTCGTCTTTCGCCGGGTCGATCAGGGTGACTCGTCCCTGGGTTACCTGGTGGACCACTCGGCGGATACCTATGTGGTGGACCCCGAGGGTCGCTGGGTCCACACCTTTCCCCACGCTACGCCGGCTACCGAAATCCTGGCCTATATCAGAGGACTGCTCGCCGCCCCCTAATGGCCATCCACGCCCATCCCCCTGGATTTAATCACCCTTTTTTATCCCCAACCCACGGAGACCCGCTCCTATGCTACGTTCCTTGTCCCTTCTCGCCACGGCCCTGCTGGCCACCGCCACCCTGAGCGCCCAGGCGGGCGATATTACCGTGAGCGACCCCTATGCCCGGGCGGTGCCGCCGGGCCAGCCGAACAGCGCCGTCTTCATGACCCTGGTGAATAGCTCCAAGGAAAACCGCGCCCTGGTGGCCGCTGAAACCCCGAGCGCCGGGGTGGTGGAACTCCACACCCATATCAATGAGGGTGGGATGATGAAGATGCGCAAGGTCGATAAAATCGATATCCCCGCCGGCCAGACGGTGACCCTCAAGCCGGGCGGGCTGCATGTGATGCTGATCGGCCTCAAGGAGCCACTGGAGCCGGGGAAGGAGGTGCATATGAACCTCATCTTCGACAAGGGTGGCAAGGAGCACATCATGGCGCCAGTCCGCGCCATTGCCCCGCCCATGGCGCCCATGGCGCATTAATCGTTTAATCCTTAATGCTTGGAGTAACCCTATGAAATCACTGTATCATTTCGTCCTGGCCCTGGCCCTGGCCGTCGGTCTCGGTGCCTCGCCGGCCTTTGCCGATGACAAGGACCCGCTGTTCATCAACCTGACCGTGGATGACGCCCATCGCGTCAATATGGCGATTGCTTTTGGGAAGAACCAACTGGAACGTGGTCATCCCCTGACCATTTTCCTGAATGATCGGGGCGTCCTGGTTGGCTCCACCGCGAAGGCCGCCCAGTTCGGCGATCAGCAGAAGGCCCTGGGGGCCGTCATCGGCCAGGGAGCAACCGTCATCGTCTGCCCCATGTGCATGAAGCACTATGGGGTCCAGGAGGCCGAGCTCCTGTCGGGACTCAAGGTGGGTAACCCCGATTTGACCGGCGCCGCCCTCTTCAAGGACGACACCCAAACCCTGACGTGGTAATTAGCGGTTGGGCTTGAACAGCCCGGCCTGTTGTACCCTGGGTCGGACGGAAGTCCGACCCAATGTTTTTGACCTTTGGACGTTACAATTCACCTCTTGTATCTTGAGGACTGACTTAGCCAAACCCCGCTAGGAACTCAGACCCCGCGACTTCCACACCAGATAGGCCGCCGGGATCACGGCCAGGGTCAGGATCGCGACACTTAAAACGCCTCCCAGCAGGGGCGCGGCGATCCGTTGCATCGCCTCGGAACCGGCGCCACCACCGATCATGATGGGGAGCAGGGCGGCAAGAATGGCGACCTTGGTCATGGTCACCGGCCGCAGACGGGTCAGGGCGCCCTCCACCACCGCCGCCTCGACATCGACGCGCCGCAACCCCGCCGGGCCGCGCAACTCCCGCTGGCACGCCAGGGCGCGATCCAGGTAGAGCATCATCACCACGCCGATCTCCACTGCTACGCCACCGAGGGCAATGAAGCCAATGGCCGCCGCCACCGAGAGCTGGTAGCCCAGGAGGTACATGAGGACAAAGCCCCCGACCAGGCCCAGTGGCAGGGTCGCCACGATGATGAGCACCTCGGTCAGGCTGCGGAAGTTGAGATAGAGCAGGAACAGGATGATGACCAGGGTGAGGGGCACCACCAGCCAGAGCCGCTCCTTGGCCCGCTCCCAGTGCTCATAGGCGCCGGACCAGGACAGGGAATAACCCGGCGGTAGCGCCACGCGCTCGGCGACGACCTGCTTGGCCTTGGCCACATAAGAGCCGAGGTCCCGATCCTTGACCTGGACATAGACCCAGCCGTTGAGGCGCGCGTTCTCGGTGCGGATCATGTCCGGCCCGTCCACCACCTCGACCTGGGCGATGTCGGCGAGGGGGACCTGGGTGCCCCGGGTGTCCGTGACGATGGGCAGGCGCTTGAGCTTCTCCAGGGAATCCCGATCCTCCGCCGGGTAGCGCAGGCTGACCGGGTAGCGCTCCCGACCCTCCACCACCTCGGTGAGATTCATGCCGCCAACGGCGCTGGCGACGATCTCCTGGGTGTCCGCCACCGACAGGCCGACCCGACCCATGGCCATGCGATCGGGGGTGATCTTGATGTAGCGGGCCGAGGCGACCCGCTCGGCGAACACGGACTGGGTCTCGGGCAGGCCGGCCAGGACCTCCTCGACCTCGGCGCCGAGCCGCTGGATGACTTCCAGGTCCGGTCCGGCGATCTTGACGCCGACCGGGGTCTTGATGCCGGTCGAGAGCATCTGCAGGCGGGCATTGATGGGCATGAGCCAGGCGTTGGTGAGGCCCGGGAAGGAGACGGTGCGGTCCAACTCGGCCTTGATGTCCTCGATGGTCACGCCGGGCCGCCACTGCTCGCGGGGCTTGAGCTGGATGGTGGTCTCGATCATCTCCATGGGCGCTGGATCGGTGGCGGTCTCGGCGCGGCCGACCTTGCCGAAGACCCGCGCCACCTCGGGCACGGTCAGGATGAGGCGGTCGGTCTGTTGCAGGAGCTGGCGGGCCTTGTCGGGGGCGATACCCGGAAAGGTGGTGGGCATGTAAAGGAGATCGCCCTCGTCCAGGTCCGGCATGAACTCGGAGCCCAGTCGCAAGGCCGGCCAGGCCCCGGCGAGGGTCAGGGCCAGGGCCAGCCACAGGACGCGCCCCGGCTGGCGCATCACCCAGGCGAGCAGCGGTCGGTAGGCGGCCATGAGGGCGCGGTTGACCGGATTTTCCTGCTCGCCCCGCAAGCGGCCGCGCACGAAGAGCCCTAGCAAGACCGGGACCAGGGTGATGGACAGCAGGGCGGCGGCGCCCATGGCGTAGGTCTTGGTATAGGCCAGGGGGGCGAAGAGGCGGCCCTCCTCCCCTTGCAGGGCAAGGACGGGCAGGAAGCTGAGGGTGACGATGATCAGGGAGAGGAAGAGGGCGGGGCCGACCTCGGTGGTGGCCCGCCCCACCAGGGCCCAGCGGTTGGCGGCGGTCAGGGGCTCGCGCTCGGCGTGCTTGTGCAGGTTTTCGATCATGACGATGGCGGCGTCCACCATGGCGCCGATGGCGATGGCGATCCCGCCCAGGGACATGATGTTGGCGCTGAGCCCCTGCCAGTACATGACGATGAAGGCGGCGAGGATGGCGATGGGGAGGCTGATGACCACCACCAGGGCGGATTTCAGATGCCAGAGAAAGAGGGCGCACACCAGGCTGACGACGATCAGGGCCTCGATGAGGCGACTGTCGAGGGTATCGATAGCGCGATGGATGAGCCCGGAGCGGTCGTAAACCGGCACCAGTTCCACCCCGGCGGGCAGGCCCCTTTGCAGCTCGGCCAGCTTGTCCTTGACGGCGGCGATGGTCTTGAGGGCGTTGCCACCCGGGCGCATCAGGACGATGCCGCCGACGACCTCGCCCTCGCCGTCGAGTTCGGCGATGCCCTCGCGCATCCCGGGACCCAGGCGGATCTCGGCGATGTCGCCGAGGCGGAATACCGTGCGCGTGATCTGTTGGGGCTCGTAGATTTGGGCGCCCATGCCAGCGCCCATGCCGGCGGGCCCCTTGTCCTGGGGTGAGATGGGGAGATTGCGCAGGTCCTCGAGCCCGCGCAGATGGCCAGGGATGCGGATCATGTAGCGCGCCTCCGCCATTTCCAGTGCCCCGGCGCCGGTCTCGCCGGTGGAGCGCTGGATGGTCTGCATGAGATTGGCGAGGGGCAGTTGATAGCTCCGCAGCACATCCGGGTCGATGACCACCTGGTACTGCTTGACCATGCCGCCTACCGTGGCGACCTCGGAGACCCCGGGCACGGACTGGAGTTCGTATTTGAGAAACCAATCCTGGAGGCTGCGCAGTTGGGCCAGGTCGTGCCGACCCGTGCGATCCACCAGGGCGTATTGATAGACCCACCCCACGGCGGTGGCGTCGGGACCCAGCTCGGGACGGGCCGCCGCCGGAAGGCGGGATGACACCTGGCTCAGCAATTCCAGTACCCGGGAACGGGCCCAGTAGGGGTCGGTACCGTCCTTAAACACGACATAAACATAGGAATCGCCGTACATGGAATAGCCGCGCACGGCCACGGCGCCGGCGACGGCCCGCAGGGCGGTAGTTATGGGGTAAGTCACCTGGTCTTCCACCACCTGGGGCGCCTGACCCGGGTAGTTGGTCTTAACGATTATCTGAACGTCCGAGAGATCGGGAATGGCGTCCAGCGGGATATTGCGCAAGGCATGGACGCCCCCCGCCACGACGAGTGCGGTGGCGAGGAGGACCATGAAGCGGTTTTGTATCGACCAGGCGATGATGCGCGCTATCACGGTTTGGCCCCCGCCGGGGCGGCTTCGGTCTGGGCCCGAGCACTGGTCAGGCGACGTAGTCCGGCCTGGAGGCTGGCCTCGGAGTCCAGCAGGAACTGAGCGGAGACCACGACGCGCTCCCCCTCCTGGAGCCCGGAACGAATGACAATCTCCTCCTCGCCCAGGTCCTCGATGTCCACCTCCCGGGGCTGGAAGCGACCCCCATCGAGGGCCAGAATCACCCGCGCGCCGGTGCCGGACAGGATGACGGCGTCCCGGGGGACCAGGAGGGCATCGGTCACGGGGTCAAGCGTTACATCGACGACGGCGGTCATGCCCGCCGGGATATGGGCACCCTCCAGGTCGATGGACACCCGGAACTGCAGGGTATGGGTGGTCAGGCTGATTTGCGTCTCCAGCACGTCCAGGATGCCCGGCCACTCCCTGGCCCCCTGGCTCGGGAAGCGCACGCGCACGGCCTGCCCCTGGCGCAACAGCGGCGCTTCGCGTTCGAAGACCTGGGCCTGGACTACCATGGCCGGCTGATCACCGCCCGCATCGCCATCCCTCGGCGCGCGACTGCGGGCGACGGGGCGATAGCTGCGGACATTGCTGGAGAGCAGGACGCCGAAGCCTTGCACGGATCGCGAAAAGGTACCCCGGCGCACCTCGGCCGTCCGCACCCCCAACTGGTTGACCACGGCCTCGGATACCGTGATCGTGGGCATCTCCATCGCCATCTTGTTCGCCAAGCCCGCCTTGGCGGGGGGCGGACTTGCCGCGGCTGGCTTCGCCTTGGTAGCGACCAAATCCATGCCGCAGATGGGACACCGACTACCCGGGTCGGTGCTCACCACCTGGGGGTGCATGGGGCAGACGTAGGTTGGCTCCGC
>JBASIS010000255.1:0-15857 GCA_049654905.1 Chromatiaceae bacterium | reverse complement strand
TTGGCACGAAACACCTGCCCGTTAAAGTTCTTTGTCAGGTTGTAGGGCGGATCAAGGATTAGTAAATTTACAAAGGAGCGAGGTAGCAGCGGAACGGCATTGACATAGTCCTGATTCATGACGCGGTCTGTTACGTCCTCCACCGTAATAGGATGTGACAATTGCAGAAGGTCAGAGGAGAAGGCCGCTATTTCATCCTCAGTGCATGTCAGCGTTCTGTTTCGTGGTGCGCGTGGCTTCATAGTCGGGTCGTCAATCTCCTTGGGGGCTAACGCAGAGCTCAGCCGCGAGTATAGGCGGCGCGAAGCGCCGACGTAGCGAGTCGGCTTGAGCGTCTTGTTGGGCGAACAGTCATTTAACTATCCGCAAATATTGCACTGCGGGCTCACCTGAAAAGGAGTCGGTGCATTTAGCTGGCGACTCTGAGAGCAGTTTCTTTGCGATTTTGTTCGAGGGTTCGTTGGTGTCAGAAACAATGGCCTCCAAGTAGAATTTACCCGCGCCATGCTTTCTAAGCCCATTTGTGAACTCGTCGATACCCTTGGTGGTTGTATCTGTTGCCAGTCCATGGCCACGTATGGATTCAACGGTTGCCCATCCCAACTGAAAGCATGGAACGCCCTCAACCGGTTGAGTTAGTGCAAATACGGCTATGGATTGAACCTTTCCGTTATTAATTTTGGCGTAAGTATAGCGAGGCATTCCATTAGGTTGGTCAAAAATGACAGATATGTCTTTATGTATCTCACAAGGTTGCAGACTCACAATCCACCTATCGAGTGCGCGCTGAAGCTCGACTAACGCATTCATCGGATCCGTCATGGATGACATCGGCTATTCCTACAAGCGTCGCTTACGTAGACGCAGCTAGTGCGCCCAACGTGTTCTAGGTTGAGACGAGCCAGTTGTGTGCTAGCCCGGCCTAGGATGCTTGCGTGCTAGCCTGCTGCGGGCCATTAGGGTGCTAGACCGAATTCCGTCAAGGACCCAGGCTTATCGCCCAAACCATGCCGGCTACCCCCAACAAGCCTCACCGCGACGACAGGCGCCCCAATCGGCGGCCTCTGCCGGGAGGTCCTGGCCCAACGTGCCGGAGAAGAGGCACCTCTGCGACCGCCATCGCCGCAAACGATTCCTGATGGCCCGGCATTCCTGAATCCCCCTCGCGGCTGACGGTGGAGACGATGGCCGGGTATCGCCAAACGTGTCGGCCCAAACACCGCTCGAGCAGGCGTAGTGTCGGTGACTCGTCAAGGTGTTGCAAGGGCCTTGCCTCGGTCTGGATCAAGTTTCCGGCAGCAGAACTGCCGATCGGGACGGCGGGCAGTCGGTTGGGCGTCCGCTGGGAGAACCGGTGCCGTCGGTTCGGTAGCGACAGCCTGGATGGGACCCAGATTCACGCCAACGTCAGCCGCCGCAAGGCCAAGAGCGCACCACGCGCCGCCCGCGTTTCCCTGGCCGGCCTGAGAGTGCGGGATGCTTGCCCCCGCGACTGACGACCGGACACCAGGGTCTGGACGGGCCGGCCCTCAGAAACTTGCCTGTAAGGATTCCACCAGGAGCCGGAAGGGCCCGGCCTGGCGGTCGGCGATGAGGAAGCCGAAGACCCGGATCCGCGCCGGGTCCAGTGGTAGCGCCTGGGCCTGGCGGCCCCGAAAGCTGGGCTGGAAGGCCGTTAGCGGCAAGGACACCTCCAGCCATTCCCCGGCCTGGGTCGTCACCCGCGCCTGGTATTGGACGCCATCAAAGGCGTCATCGGTGCGAATGCCGAACTTGTAGGTCTGGCCATCGCCCTGAAGGCGCAGGATGAGGGCGGTGGCCCCCGCCAGACCATAGTCCCGGGGCCGTGCGCGGCTGGAGGCGAAGCCGCCGTTGTTGGCCAGGGACACCTCGCCGCTGAAGACTAGCCCCGCTGGCGTCGCCCGGACCTGGCTGGCGGAAACACCCCCCATCACCTGATCATCGACCGAGGTCCAGCCCTGGGCCTGGGTGGGGTCGCGAAAGTCGATCACCGGGCGGGTGGGGATGGGTAACTCGGCGCTCATTGATATCTCCACGACCAGCAGATAAATACCAGGGCCACGCCGAGCCCTTGGGGGGGCAATCCTGGCCAAGACCAGGATCCAGGGCAGCCCCTTGGGATTCCATCTCTACCAGGACCAAGGCCCGGGGAACCCCTCGGGATCATCCTAGGCCCAGGGGCGAGACCCCAAACAGCCACTTGTGGGCCCAGAGCAGAAAGACGACATAGAGGGCCAGCCCGGCGCCGAGGGCGATCAGGTCATTAGCCTTGCGGCGGGGGGCGCCCTGGACCGCCGGGGCCTGGCGGGTGAGGAGGGAGATGCGGTCCGTCAGGGCCCAGGCCAGGAAACCCCCGAAGAGCACCAGGTCCGCCAGGGTGCCGTTGGCGATCAGGTGCACCAGGGCCCAGACGATCACCGCAGTCAGCATGGGGTGGACGACCGCGGCCTGGATGCGGCCGGGCAGATAGGTGGCCAGGAGCAGGGGAAAGACCGGCAGCATGATCAGGAGGCTCAGGTGGCGGGTCCAGATCGGCGGGGAGTAAATGTTCAGGGGCGCGGCCCGGGCAAGGCCGTAGCCCCAGACGATCAGGATAAAACCGACCAGGCCGACCAGGCCGGCGATGCCCTGCCAGCCGGTCTGGCCGAGACGCGCCACCATTCGACCGCGCCAGGCGGGGGCGAGAAAGCCCAGGGAGTGCATGCCGAGGAAGAGACAAAGGCCAAGTATGAGGATGGTCACAAGGGGTCTCCGGTGGGATGAGTAAGGATGGTGTCGCGGGGTTAAGGTCGGCAAATGCTTGCTGGCGGTCCGCGCCCGGGCTTGGGACAATACTACCGGAAGCCAGCCGCCCCTGTCCCCGCCCTTGTCCACCCTCACCTCAAGGTCATTATCCTTGGATAGCCTGATCGAAGCCCGTAACCTGGTCCGAACCTACCCTGGCGTGCGCGCCGTGGATGGGGTGAGCTTTGCCGTTGCCCCGGGCCGCTGTTTCGGGCTCCTGGGTCCCAACGGGGCCGGCAAGACCACGACCCTGGAGATGCTGGAGGGTATCCAGACGCCGACCGCCGGCGAGGTTCGCTACCGGGGCCGGCCCCTGGACGCGGCCTATCGCGAGGCCGTCGGCATCCAGTTTCAGGCCACCGCCCTCCAGGACTTTCAGACCGTGGCCGAGTCCCTGGACATGTTCGCCGCCCTTTATCGCCGCACCGCCGACCGCGAGGAACTGGTCCGGCTCTGCAACCTGGACGAGATTCTGGACCGGGATACCCGCAAGCTCTCCGGGGGCCAGCGCCAACGCCTGCTGCTCGCCATTGCCCTGGTGAATGCCCCGGAACTGGTCTTCCTGGACGAGCCCACCACGGGACTCGATCCCCAGGCCCGGCGCAACTTCTGGGGCCTGATCGAGACGGTGCGGGCGCGCGGGACCACGGTCCTGCTCACCACCCATTACATGGAAGAGGCCGAGCGCCTGTGCGACGAGATCGCCATCATCGATCGGGGGCGGATCATCGCCCGGGGCAACCCGGCCCAACTGGTGCGGGAGCACTTCCCCGCCACCGTCATCCGGCTGCCCGCCGCCGGCTGGCCCCCCCAGACGCCCCTGCCGGCGGGTGCCGTGAGCCGCAATGGAGAGATCGAGCTGTTCGCCGAGGCGGTGCCGCCGGTCCTCAAGGAATTGGAGGCGGTCGGGGCGGATCTCTGTGCCCTGCGGGTCGCGACCCCCAATCTGGAGGACCTGTTTATTAAGCTCACGGGGCACGACCTGCGGACATGACCGGCCAGCCCCCATCCTCAAACCTCCCACACGCGGGAACTTGGGAGTAGCCAAGATGTGGCGTCGTATCCTTGCCGTCCTCGTCGCCCGCAACCGGGAGTTTTACCGGGACCACGCGGGTCTGGGGTGGAACATCTTCATGCCGATCCTGATGGTGTTGGCCTTCGCCGTTATCTTCAGCGGCGATCCCGAGGCCCCCTTCAAGGTCGGGGTGGTGACGGTGGACGGGGCCCTGCCCCCCGCCACGACCGGGTTCCTGGCCCTCGACCATATCCAGTTCGTCCCCGTCACGGATCTGGAGGGCGCCATCACCCAGGTGGATCGTCACCAGCTAGACCTCTTGCTGGACCCCCGCGCCCAGCCCCTTGCTTATTGGGTCAATCTGGAATCCCCCCGGGGTTACCTGGCGGAGCGCCTCCTGCTCGGGGTCGAGGCCGGGGCGAGCGGACCTGCTCCGGATGCAGCGGCGGGACCGGAGCGGCGGACCCGTAGCGGCGCCGCCCTGCGCTACGCGGACTGGGTGTTGCCGGGTATTCTGGCCATGAACGTGATGTTCTCCAGCCTCTGGGGGGTGGGCTGGGTGATCGTGCGGTACCGCAAGAACGGCGTCCTGCGCCGGCTCAAGGCGACGCCCCTGACCCCCTTTGAGTTTCTCACCGCCCAGGTGCTGTCCCGTCTGCTGGTAGTGATGGCCGCGAGTCTCTTAGTCTATGTGGGCGTCGATCTGCTGCTCGATTTTCCCATGCGCGGCTCCTATGCCGCCCTGGTCCTCATCTATGCCGCCGGCGCCCTTTGCCTCATCAGCTTGGGGCTCATCGTCGCCTCCCGGTGGCGCACGGAGGAACTGGCGAATGGTGTCCTCAACCTCATTTCCTGGCCCCTGCTGCTGCTCTCCGGGGTCTGGTACTCCATGGAAGGCACCAGCGGCATCGCCCGCTTCCTGTCCCAACTCTCGCCCCTCACCCATCTGGTGGACGCCGCCCGCCGCGTCATGATCGACGGCGCCCAGGTGGTGGACGTCCTGCCCCAGGTCGCCCTCCTCGCGGCCCTGGCGCTGGTCTTTATCGGCATCGCCGCCTGGCTGTTTCGATGGGAATAGCCGGGCGGACCCTCCGCTGCCGGATTCTGGTCGATCTGGCCAGTCAGCGCCTGCGGCTGTTCGAGGATGATGCCTTGTTGTTGGAGGCCGACGTCTCCACGGGCCGCAATGGCCCCGGCGAGATGCGTGACAGCGGCTGTACGCCACGGGGCCTGCATCGGGTGCGCATCCGCATCGGTGCCGGCTGTCCAGCCGGAACCGTCTTCGTCGGCCGCAGGCCCACGGGCGAGGTCTGGAGCCCCGAGTTGGCCGCCTGCTACCCGGAACGGGATTGGATACTCACCCGCATTCTCTGGCTGACGGGTCTGGAGCCCGGCCACAATCGCGGTGGGCGGGTCGATACCTTGCGGCGTTACATCTATATCCACGGCTGTCCGGAGACGGCGCCCATGGGGGTGCCTCTGTCGCACGGCTGTATTCGCATGCGCGATGCGGACCTGCTGCGACTCTTCGACCTGGCCCCGGCGGGAACCCTGGTGGAGATCCGCTGACTGGTCTGGGTTGGGTTATCATCCGCAGGCTTAATTCGACCCAGGTCTGGAGGCATTGTCTTGATCTCGCTCCTGCTTTCGCGCCTCGGTTCGGCCCTGGTGGTGGTCCTCGGCATCTGCACCCTGGTCTTCCTGCTTATCCATCTGGTACCGGGCGATCCCGTGGAGGCCATGCTGGGCGAGAGCGCCCAGCCGGCGGATCGGGAGGCCCTGCGGGCCGCCCTGGGCCTGGACCGGCCCCTGAGCGACCAGTACCTGGACTATCTGGGGCGTCTGGCCCGCCTCGACCTGGGAGTGTCCTTCCAGGATCGCCGCCAGGTGCGAAGTATCCTGGGCGAACGCCTCCCGGCGACTCTGGAACTGACCGCCGCCGCTCTGGGTCTGGCCCTGGTTCTGGCCCTTCCGCTGGGGGTGCTGGCGGCGCGCCATCGCGGCAGTCGCCTGGATGCCGGCGCCATGGGGCTCTCCCTGGTGGGCGTCTCCATCCCCAACTTCTGGCTCGGTCCCCTCCTGATCCTGACCTTTTCCCTCTGGCTGGGCTGGACGCCGGTGAGCGGTCGCGAGGGCCTGGGGAGCCTCATCCTGCCGGCCATTACCCTGGGCACCGGGATGGCGGCGATCCTGGCGCGCATGGTACGCGGTAGTGTCCTGGAGGTGTTGGGAGAGGATTATGTGCGCACCGCCCGCGCCAAGGGCCTGTCCGAGGGCCGGGTCCTCTGGGGCCATGCCCTGCGCAACGCCTGGCTGCCGATTCTGACCCTCATCGGGATGCAACTGGGCGGCCTGCTCGGCGGGGCCGTCATCACCGAGACCGTTTTCGCCTGGCCCGGGGTCGGGAGTCTGCTGGTGGAGGCGATCCAGAGTCGCGACTATCCCGTAGTCCAGGCCTGCGTCCTGCTCGTCAGCCTGACCTATGTCCTGGTCAATACCCTGACCGACCTGGTTTATACCTGGGTCGATCCGCGCATCCATTGGCGGTCCCGATGACGGCCCGGACGCGCCGCTGGCCGGCCGGGGTGGGCTGGGTCCCGCCGACGGTGTTTCTGGTGCTCTGGATAGTCGTGGCCCTGGTCGGACCCTGGCTGCCCCTGACGCCGGACGCGGTGGACCTGCCGGCGATCCTGGCGGGACCGGGCCCCGGGTCGCTGCTCGGCAGTGATGACCTGGGCCGTCCCGTCCTGGACCGCTTAATGGTGGGTGCGCGCATCGCCTTCCTGGTGGGTTTTGGCGTCGTCGCCCTCTCGGCCCTGGTCGGGGTCCTGGTGGGCGGCATCAGCGCCTTTGCCGGGGGCTGGGTGGATCTGGTGCTGGTGCGGTTGATCGATGTCTTTCTTGCCTTTCCTGGCATCCTTCTCGCCATCGCCCTGGCGGGCATCCTGGGGCCGGGCATCGATAATCTGATTATCGCCCTGTCCGTCACCGGCTGGGTCGGCTACGCCCGCCTGACCCGGGCCCAGATCCTGGCCCTCAAGGAACGCGACCACGTGACCGCGGCCCGCGCCTTGGGCGTCGGCCCGGGGCGCATCCTGGTACGCCACCTCTTGCCCCTGGCCCTGGTGCCCCTGATCGTGGAGGCGACTTTTGGCATCGCCGGGGTGGTGGTCGCCGAGGCCGGGCTGTCCTTTCTGGGCCTGGGCGTCCAGCCGCCCCAGGCCTCCTGGGGTAGCATGATTCGCGACGGCGTGGGCTACATGCTGGTGGCGCCCCATCTGGTGATAGCCCCGGGCATTGCCATCGCCTGGGTGGTTTTCTCCGTCAATCTCCTGGGGGACCGGCTGCGCGATTGGCTGGATGTGCGTCATCCGGGCTGAGGGTCCGGGTCGGTCGGACCTCCCCGTCCACCCGCGGCCTATCCGGCCCGGAAGGCCGTCCGTTGGCGCCAATTCTGGCCGCCGGCGCCCGAGCCGGCTATGCTGATACCCCGATCGTCATTTCCAACCCGCTGGAGGTTCCCGCACCGTGTCCCTGGGTCCCGTCATACTTGATCTTGAAGGGCTTGAACTTACCGCCGAGGAACGCGAACTGCTGCGCCACCCGGCGGTCGGTGGCGTCATCCTCTTTTCCCGTAATTATCGCGATCCGGACCAACTGGCGGCCCTGACGATGGCGATTCACGCCCTGCGGGAGCCACGCCTCCTCATCAGCGTGGACCAGGAGGGAGGGCGGGTGCAGCGCTTTCGCGCGGGTTTGACCCGGCTGCCGCCGGCGGCCCGTTTTGGTCAACTGGCCCGGCGCCATCCCCACCATGCCCGGCAGGCGGCGGAGGCGGTGGGTTGGCTGATGGCCGCGGAACTGAGGGCCCTCGGCGTGGATTTCAGTTTTGCTCCGGTGCTGGACCTGGATCGCGGCGTGAGCGGGGTCATCGGCGACCGGGCCTTCGCGGACACTATCAATGGAGTCTCCGACCTCGCCCGGGCCTGGTGCGAGGGGGCGAGGGCCGCGGGTATGGCCTCGGTCGGCAAACACTTCCCCGGTCACGGCGGGGTAGCCGCGGACTCCCACGCCGAGTTGCCCATCGATGACCGCCGGTTCGCGGAGATCGAGATGGAGGATCTGGTGCCCTTTGAGCGCCTCATCCGGCATGGCCTGGAGGCCGTCATGCCGGCCCATGTCCTCTACTCCCATGTCGATGCCCGGCCGGCGGGCTTTTCGCCCTTCTGGCTGAAGGAGATTTTGCGTGGGCAACTGGCCTTTCAGGGCGTTATCTTCAGCGACGATCTCAACATGGGCGCGGCGGCGGCAGGCGGCGGTTATGCCGATCGCGCCCGCGCCGCCCTGGACGCTGGCTGCGATATCCTCCTGATCTGCAACAACCGCCCGGCGGCTCTGGAGATGGTGGATGCCTTGCGCTATTACGACGACCCCACCATTCATTTGCGCTGTCTGCGCATGCATGGGCGCGGCAGTCTGGATCGGGCCCATCTGCACCTGGATCCCCGCTGGCAAAAGGGCGTGCGCGAGGTTGGGGCCCTGGAAGAGGCGGTCTCCCTTGATCTTGGCCTCTGAACCCCTGAACCGCCGTTTTGGTTGAACCGAGGAGATACCCCTCATGCGTCTGACACCGGAAGACTATGCCGCCGTGGCGGCCCGGGCCGCCTTGATCGTCCCTGGCGAGGAGCTGGAGCTGGCCCTAGACCGCATGGCGGGGGCGATAACCCAGGACCTGGCGGGGAGCGACCCCTTGGTGCTGTGCGTCATGACCGGCGCCGTGATCGTGGCGGGGCGCTTGTTGCCGCGTCTGAATTTTCAACTCCAGTTGGGCTATCTGCACGCGACGCGCTATCGGGGGGCGACCCGGGGCGGTGACCTGACCTGGCTGCACCGTCCCAGCGCCGCCATTCAGGGACGTCATGTCCTGCTGGTGGACGACATTCTGGACGAGGGGCTGACGCTGGAGGCGGCCGTCCGGGCCTGCCGGGAGGATGGCGCGGCCAGCGTGCGCACTGCGGTCCTGGTCGCCAAGGAGCGGGTGCGGGCCGCGGAGATCGAGGTGGACTATGTCGGCGTACGGACCCCGGATCTCTACCTGTATGGCTACGGGCTCGACTACAAGGACTATTTCCGCAATGCCGCCGGCATCTACGCCGTGGCGGCCGAAGATGTCTGAGGTGATGGGTTTTGGCCAGGGCGCCGGTCCCGTCCCTCTTATGTGAAGAAGATGGGAAATTAAGAAAAAGCTAATGGAAATATATGGTTGTTGACATTGTTGGGATTTTGAATTATTGAAGCGTCATGCGGCCTCTCGCCTCCGGTCAATGTCGTGCATGGCGCGGATGGGTCTGAGTGATCCGCGCACACCACCCATACAATAACTACGAGACCGCGAGGAGGGTCCCATGCATGATCTAGCCCATTACCGCAACCGCCATACGGACTTACTGCAAATGATCGAAGATTTGCAGCAATTGTTAACCCCCGAGATGCTGCGGATACGCCCTAACGCCAAGACGGCCTACCTGTTGCTATGCGAATTGGGTAGTAAGGTCAAAGAGCATCTGAGCGAGGAGGATCGTGGCGTCTATCCCTCCCTACTCATTAACGACGATCCCCGGGTCAAGTCCATCGCCTGGGGTTTCATCAGCGGCGAGAGACCTCTGCGGCAGACTTTCGATGAATATCACCGCAAATGGCTCAAGAACTGCGACTTCAACTTCACCGAGGACTTTCTGCGCGAGAGCCAGGGGGTCTTTCGCATGGTCGCCGAGCGTATCGATCGCGAGAATCGGGTGCTGTTTCCCAAGTTGGTGGAGATCGGACTCTTCCAGGAGACCCGGGTCTAGCCTAGCCTAGCCTAGCCGGGCGTCCCCGCGGCCCTTGGCCGCGCGTCCCAGCCCCTCGACCCGCTCCCTGTTCTTCCCCAACCGGCGTCGGGCCACCCGCGCCGGTTTTTTTTTCGCCTGGTCTTGGCTAAACTCCCTGGCATCTGTATGCGAGGTCCATCAGCCATGAGCCATATTGCCGTCATCGGGGGATCGGGCTTTGCCACCCTGCCCGGAATGGATTTCCTGGGAGAGGCCTGCCCCAAGACCCCCTATGGCCAGCCCTCCGCCCCCATCCAGCAGGGCCGGCTCGCGGGCGGGGACTTCCTGTTTCTGTCCCGTCATGGCTCGCGGCACCGGATCCCGCCCCACGCGGTCAACTACCGCGCCAACCTCTGGGCACTCAAGTCCCTGGGGGCCGAGCGGGTGGTGGGGCTGGCGGCCGTGGGCGGTATCCATGCCGCCTATGGCCCCCGGTTACTGGCGGCCCCGGATCACCTCATCGACTATACCCATGGCCGCGATCAGACCTTCCACGAGGGCGGCGAGGCGGAGGTGGTCCACATCGACTTTACCCGGCCCTATTGCGAGGCCCTGCGCGCCGATCTGCTGCGGCTGGCGCGGGAATCCGGTATCGCCATGGTTGATGGGGGCACCCATGGCGTGACTCAGGGTCCGCGCCTGGAGACCGCCGCCGAGATCCGCCGCATGGAGCGCGATGGCTGCGACCTCGTCGGCATGACCGGTATGCCCGAGGCGGCCCTGGCCCGGGAACTGGGGCTCTGCTACGCCTGCCTGGCCTTTGTCGTCAACTGGGCGGCCGGCAAGTCGGAGGGGGAGATTGCCTTCTCCGAACTCGAGGCCAACATGGCGGCCTGCGTCGATCCCATCCAGCGCATCCTGACCGCCCTGATCGGCAGGAAGGGCTAAGGCCGGCCCGTATCGATCCCCTGGGGGCATGGCGTAAAATCCTGTCCCTCGCCCCCATTTTCCGCCGGCCAAGGAGCCATTGCCGTGAAGTTGACCGTCGAAGCCTTTCGCGCCTGGGACAACAAGTGCATCACCCTGCTGGGGATGTCCGGGGTGGGCAAGACCCACCTCTCGGGCATCCTGCGCCGGCAGGACTGGTTTCACTATTCCGGGGATTACCGCATCGGCACCCGCTACCTGGATGAGCATATCCTGGACCTCATCAAGGGTCAGGCCATGCAGGTGCCCTTCCTGCGGGACCTGCTGCGCCAGGATTGGATCTTCATCCGTAATAACATCAAGGTCGATGATCTGGGGCCGGTGCTGGGCTTTGTCGGCAAGCTGGGCGATCCCGAGTTGGGGGGGCTGGGGCTGGAGGAGTTCAACCGCCGCCAGGCCCTGTACCGCCAGGCGGAGATCGCGGCCATGATGGACGTGCCCGACTTCAAGTGTAAGGCGCGGGAGATCTATGGCTACCGCCACCTGGTCAACGACGTGGGTGGTTCCCTCTGCGAACTGGACGAGCCCCGGGTGATCGACCTGCTGGCGGACGAGAGCCTCATCCTCTATATCCAGGTGCCCGAGGAGGACGAGATCAAGCTCATCGAACGTGCTCAGGCTGATCCCAAGCCCCTCTATTACCGTCCTAAATTCCTCGCTGCCGCCGTGATTGACTATCTGGCCGAGTACCATCTGGACTATGTGGCGGAGATCGACCCCAACGACTTCACGCGCTGGGTCTTTCCGCGCCTCTTCCATTCCCGCGTGCCGCGTTACGAGGCCATCGCCGCGCCCCACGGCTATACCGTGGCCTCCCCCGAGGTGGCTCGGGTCCGCGACGAGCGCGATTTTCTCGAACTCATCGAGCAGGCCATCGCCCGCAAGGGCTGAGGGTCATCGCCGAGACCCGCCCCGCCATCCCGAGATTCATCAGATGCCTATCGTCGCCCATAACGACCTGCCGACCTTCGAGCGCCTGCGTGCCGAGGGACAGAACATCCTGGACCCAGCCCGCGCCCACCAGCAGGACATTCGCGAACTGCACATCGGCCTGTGCAACATGATGCCGGACTCCGCCCTGGCGGCGACCGAGCGCCAGTTTTTCCGCCTCATCGGCCAAAGCAATCAGATCGCCCAATTCTACGTTCACCCCTTCAGTCTCGAGGCCTTGCCCCGCCAGGCCGAGGCCCGGGCCCACATCCAGCGATATTACCAGCCCTTCGAGCGTATCCGCGAGGACGGCCTGGATGCCCTCATCATCACTGGCGCCAATGTCACCCAGCCCGACCTCTCGAACGAGGCCTTCTGGGAGCCCCTGATCGAGGTCGTGGACTGGGCGATGGAGCACGTCACCTCCACCCTCTGTTCCTGCCTCGCCACCCATGCCGTTCTCCAGTTTCGGTATGGCCAGCGACGTTATGGACTGCCGCGCAAGCGGTGGGGCGTCTATCCGCATCGGGTCGTGGACCGCGCCCACCCCCTGGTGGCGAGCGTCAATACCCTCTTTGACGTCCCGCATTCCCGTTTCAACGAGATCGACCGACGGCAGTTTGACGCGGCCGGGCTGCGGGTTCTGGCGGAGAGCGACGCGGCGGGCGTGCATCTGGCGGTCAGCGAGGATGGCTTTCGCCTGGTCTTCTTTCAGGGGCATCCGGAGTACGACACCGTCTCCCTCCTCAAGGAGTACCAGCGCGAGGTCAGGCGATTTATCGCCCGCGAGCGGCGGGATTACCCCCCCTTTCCGGAGAATACCTTCCGGCTGCGGGACCGCGCCATCCTGGAGGAGCACCGCGCCCGGATTCTCACCGTCCTTGACCGCGGTCAGACCGCCCCCCCGTTCCCGGAGGCGCGCATCGCCCTCTCCCTCGACAATACCTGGCACGATACGGCGGAAGGGGTGATGGGTAACTGGATGGGCGTCATCTATCAACTCACCCACAGCGATCGCCGACTGCCCTTCATGCCAGGGGTGGACCCCGCGGATCCTTTGCGGCTGCTCGGCCGCTGAAGCGATTAGCCCTCGCGCCCCTCCCGCGCCAGTTCCAGGGCCTGTCCGCAGGTGCGGCACAGGTAGCGCTGGCCGCGCAGGATGCGATGGTGGCGGATGCTGGTCAGTTGGTGGGACCGGCAGCCGCACTGATAGGGGTAGCGGTTGAGGGTGCGGGCCTGGAGACCGCTGACGTCGAAGTCATGGCAGCGGTCCGGGGCGGCCCCAAAGCCTTGCATCAGGGACCGCCACTCGGGGCCATGGGGTTGGATGCCCAGGCCGTGCAGGCGGAAGGCCAGGATGTGGGCCACCTCGTGGGGGATGGTGCGGGCCAGGAAGTCCTCCCCATGACGCTCCAGCAGGGCCGGGTTATAACGCACCCTCCACACCCCAACCGCCTGTCGGCGGACCTGCCCCGCCCCGCGGCCACGCAGATCAAAATGGATCTCCACCTTGGGCGTCTTCAGGCCAAAATGCCGCGCCGCCTCGTCCAGCAGGGCCTGGGTACGCGAGCGCGCCAGCAGGATCAGGTGATCCAGGGGCAGGTGCGGAGGGGGGCTGGGCTGGGTCATGTGCGGGTCGTCGCGCGGGCGGGGCTGGCTGGCCATGGGCGGCGGCTAATGAGGGCGGGGTTTTGCTTGCCCTGAGCCGAGGGAAACCGTATTATCTCATGGATTGGAGCAGCAGAGGTTCCGTCCCGAACCCCCTGGACGCAGGCAGGACCCCGACAACGGGGTTTTTTTTGGTTTGTCGTTGCCTGGACGGGCACACTCGTTCGGCGGCGACTCGCAGCGAGTGGGCCAATTGGCCCTTTTTTTGTTTTACGGCGGTGGATGACGCATTCGGCACACAAGTTGGTGGATCTGGCCCGGTCGGTCGTGGAGCCCATGGGCTACGAACTCGTGGGCGTGGAGCATTTACCGCACGGCGGTAGTCATGGCGGTTCCATCCTGCGCGTCTATATCGATGCCGAGCAGGGGATCAATCTGGACGACTGCTCGGCCGTCAGCCATCAACTCAGCGGCGTGCTGGAAGTGGAGGATCCCATCCCGGGCCATTACGACCTAGAGGTGTCCTCCCCTGGGCTTGATCGGCCCCTCTTCGGCGTCGAGCATTACGAACGCTTCCGCGGCCGGCGGGCCAAGGTGCGCCTCGGCGTCAAGCTGGAGGGCCGGCGTAACTTCGAGGGCCT
Source organism: Chromatiaceae bacterium (assembly GCA_049654905.1). Taxonomy (GTDB): domain Bacteria; phylum Pseudomonadota; class Gammaproteobacteria; order Chromatiales; family Chromatiaceae; genus M0108. The sequence continues at coordinate 2,061 of JBASIS010000255.1, read as the reverse complement.
GCTGGCCGGGGTCGAGGGCGACCGCCTGTGGCTGGAGGTCGATGGCGCCGTCCGGGAGCTGCCCCTGGCCATGATCGAGTCCGCGCGGCTGGTCCCTGAATTCTGATTCCGGATTAATGAATGAGTAAAGAAATCCTGTTAGTCGTCGAGGCTGTCTCGAATGAGAAGGATGTGCCTAAGGAGGTCATCTTCGACGCCATGGAGGCGGCTCTGGCCTCGGCTACGCGCAAGAAGCTCGGCGGCGAGTCGGATGCCCGCATGGCCATCGATCGCACCACCGGCGAATACCATGCCTTCCGGCGCTGGGAGGTGGTCGAGGACCCCGAAGAAGGGGCCGCTCTGGAGAATCCCGACGCCCAGATCGCCCTGTCCGAGGCCCGGGCCCGCGATGCCGCCCTGCAAGTGGGGGATGTCGTCGAGGATGCCATTGATATTGAGTTGGGGGGCCGTATCGCCGCCCAGGCCGCCAAGCAGGTGATTGTGCAGAAGGTGCGCGACGCCGAACGCGCCAAGGTGGTCGAGTCCTACGAGTTGCGTAAGGGTGAACTGGTCACGGGCCTGGTCAAGAAGGCCGAGCGGGGCACCATCATCCTGGATCTAGGCGGTACCGCCGAGGCCCTCATTCCCCGTGATCAGGTCATCCCCCGGGAATCCGTGCGCCCCGGTGACCGGCTGCGCGGCTATCTCTACGAGGTCAGCGCCCAGCCGCGCGGCCCCCAACTCTTTGTCAGCCGCACTCGGCCGGAATTGCTGATCGAGCTCTTCAAGCTGGAGGTCCCGGAGGTGGGCGAGGGCGTCATCGAGATCCTGGGCGCCGCGCGGGACCCGGGCGCGCGGGCCAAGATCGCCGTCCGCAGCCGCGACCCCCGTATCGATCCGGTGGGCGCCTGCGTCGGCATGCGCGGCTCCCGGGTCCAGGCCGTCTCCAACGAACTCAACGGCGAGCGGGTGGATATCATCCTCTGGAACGAGAATCCGGCCCAGTTCGTCATTAACGCCATGTCGCCGGCGGATGTGGTCTCCATCGTCATCGACGAGGACGCTAACAGCATGGATGTGGCGGTCAAGGAGGAGAACCTGTCCCAGGCCATTGGCCGTGGTGGCCAGAATGTTCGCCTCGCCAGCCAGCTCACCGGCTGGCAACTGAATGTCATGAACGAGTCGGATGCGGCGTCCAAGAGCGAGCAGGAATCCCGCAAGCTGCTGGAAAGCTTCATGGAACAGCTGAATATCGATGAGGATGTGGCCCTGGTGCTGGTCGAGGAGGGCTTCACCAGCATTGATGAGGTGGCCTTTGTTCCTCTAGCCGAGATGTTGGCCATCGCCGAGTTCGACGAGGACCTGGTCAATCAGTTGCGCGAGGGTGCCAAGGATGCCCTCCTGACCCGCGCCATCGCCAGCGAGGAGACCCTGGTCAAGGAACCGGCGGCGGATCTGCTGGCCATGGAGGGCGTGGACGCGGCCCTCGCCTACACCCTGGCCAGTCACGGCATCCTGACCATGGACGACCTTGCCGAGCAGTCCGTGGATGAACTGGTGGAAGCCACCGGCATCGACGGCGAGCGGGCAGCCCAATTGATTATGAAGGCGCGCGAACCTTGGTTTACCGAGGCGGCGAGCGTCTAGCGGCGGAGGCCACACCGAATGAGTGAAGTTACGGTTAAACATCTCGCCGGAATCGTGGGTATCCCGGTCGATCGGCTGATGACCCAGTTGAAGGACGCGGGAATCATTGTCGCCGATGGGGATTCCCAACTCAGCGAGCAGGAAAAGGTGCAACTCCTGACCTACCTGCGGCGCAGTCACGGCAAACAGGATGCGACGGACGCCAGCGGGGCACCCAGTCGCGTCACCCTGCAGCGCAAGTCCGTCAGTGAGTTGCGCCAGCCGGCCTCCTCGCCCCGTCCCCCCGGTGGTGGTACGCGCGCGTCCGCGCCGGCGATCCGCGCCAAGACGGTCAGCGTCGAGGTGCGGAAGAAGCGCATTTATGTCAAACGTCCCGGAACGGGCGAGGTCAGCGAGGCCGAGGCGGCCCCACCGCCACCCCCACCAGTCCAGGCG
>JBASIS010000254.1:0-12748 GCA_049654905.1 Chromatiaceae bacterium | reverse complement strand
GTCGACAGCAGGGATGCTGTCGTCAAGCCTACAGGGAAGTATTCACGGCGTCCCCCCAACCGCCGTCACCCGACCCTGCTGCGTGTAGGCCGAAGCGTGACGAGGTCTAGATACCGAGCAGCCTTCCCGGCGACACCCCTGGCCCCCGTCCTCGCCCGCAGACCCATGGCCATGACCAATCGCAAAGGCCTTTGCAATTAAGGGCGCTACTCTTATTCTGTGTTCCATGAACGAACCAGAACAGCTTCACACCATTGCCCGACGCTTTCGTGGCTTCCTGCCGGTGGTAGTGGACGTAGAGACCGCCGGCTTCGACCCCCAGCGCCATGCCCTGCTGGAGATCGCCGCCAGCGTCATCCGCATGGACGAGCGGGGGTACGTCTTCCCCGGGGCCACCCTCTCCTGCCATGTCCTGCCCTTTCTGGGCTCGGAGATCGACCCGCGCGCCCTCGCCTTCACCGGCATCGATCCCCATCACCCCTTCCGCGACGCCGTGCCCGAACAGGAGGCGCTGAATCGCATCCTGCTGCCCATCCGCAAGGCGGTCAAAAGCAGCGACTGCAACCGGGCCATCCTGGTCGGCCACAACGCCGCCTTCGACCTCGGCTTCCTCAAGGCGGCGGTGGAGCGCAACAACTTCAAGAACAGCCCCTTTCATTCCTTCAGCGTCTTTGACACCGTTTCCCTGGCGGGGCTGGCCTTTGGCCAGACCGTACTGGCCCGCGCGGCTCAGGTCGCCGGCCTCGGCTGGAACAATAGCGAGGCCCACGCCGCCATCTATGACGTGGAGCAGACCGCCAGGCTGTTCTGCCAGATCGTCAATCGCTGGCGGGAACTGGACCCGGTGCGGATCTGGGAAGCCGGCCCGCCCGGACCACAGGGCCCGGACCCTGATTTTCGCGATTAATCCCCACCCGCCAGCCGCGGAGCCCTTAGCCACCATGACGACCCCACCGCCGAGCGCCCCGAGCATCGATCCCGACGAGGTCGCCTACTATGAGAAGCTGGCCCACCGCTGGTGGGATACAAACGGACCTTTCTGGCCCCTGCACCGGCTCAACGCCTTCCGCGTCGGCTACCTGCGCGATCGCCTCTCCCAGGCCTTTGGCACCGATCCCACCCGCGAGCGGCCCCTGGCCGGCCTGCGGTTGCTGGATATCGGCTGCGGCGGCGGCATCCTGAGCGAGTCCCTGGCACGCCTCGGCGCCCAGGTCACGGGGATCGACGTGGTGGGCAAAAATATCCGGGTCGCCGAAATTCACGCCCTGGAGAGCGGCCTGGCTCCGGACTACCGGCTGACGAGCGCGGAGGCCCTCGCGGACAGTGGCGCCCAGTTCGATGCCGTGCTCAACATGGAGGTCGTGGAGCACGTGGAAGACCTGCCGGCCTTCCTCGCAGTCTGCGGCAATCTAGTCCAACCGGGGGGGCTCATGGTGGTGGCCACCATCAACCGGACCTGGGCGGCGTTCCTGATTGCCATCCTGGGCGCGGAATATATCCTGGGCTGGATGCCGAAGGGCACTCACCACTGGCGGAAACTCGTTAAGCCCGCCGAGGTCACCGCCGGCCTCGGGCCGCCCTTCACCCTCCTCCACCGCACCGGCGTGCGTATCAACCCCTTCAACCGCAGCTTCCATTACAGCCGCTACCTGGGCGTTAACTACATGCTGCTGCTGCGCAAGGCCCCGGGCTCGGAAACCACGGGGCCCGACGGGCGCTAGCCGCTCAGTCACGGTCCAACACTAACCGGCACAGCCGTAGGTCGAAACGGCTTCCCGGGGCATTCCTCATAAAATCCGTTGATCTCGTCTCCCTGACAATCCCTCGGAGCAGAACAAACAAGGTCCGATTAGCGCGAAGTAACCCGGCTCTGGGCCAGTCTTGCGCCGCTTGTTTCCGAGCCCTTCCCGAGCGGCGACAGCAGGGCATCCCGATGGCCCACGCGGACATACAACAGTCCGGCGGCGATCTGGGCCTGGCGGCTCTCGTGCCAGCGGTCAATCGCCTCCCCCAGACCTTTTGACCCCGGGCCGGCCGGTAACTGCTCCCGGGCGGCAACCGCCCAACCGGCGACTAACGCCGCCTGCAGTTCGGGCTCGTCCGGCCCCAGCACCCAATCACTGTCGGCGCTTTCCAGGGCAAAGCCCAGGCCCGCCGCCAGTTTCGCCAGCCGGGCGGGGGCGGAGGGCCCGAGCGCGGGACCCAGCCCCTTATCGCGACCCTGGTGAGCGTTGACCAGGGCGACCAGGGTCCCGTCGTGGGGGTGATCGGGCAACAGTTCCACCCGGCCGTCATAGGTCAGGGCCAGGAAGAGGTGCGAACCGCTCCTGGCGCAGGCCCGCAGCAGGCCCGCAAGCCAGTCCGCCGACACTAGATCCAGAAGGGCGGAGGCAACCACCAGGGTCCCCGGGGCCAGAAGCAGGGACTCCGACCCCCGGGCCAGATCCCGGTCCAGGGTGCGGACCCGGCAGTGGGGACCCCAGGCCGGGATATCCTGGGCACCCTGGATGATTAGCCCCTCGCCCTGGACACTGGCCGTCAGGTTCCGGCCTCTGGCCCAGTCCGCGGTGCGGTGGGTCAGGTCAGCCAGCAGCCTGCGGTCCCTGTCCACGCAGATCCAGTCCTGACGGGCCCAGGGGCCAGCGCCGGAATCGAGTCCCAGACGCGGGGCGAGGTAACGGAAATTGGCCCCGGTGCCACAGCCCAGATCAAGAATACGCTGGGGCTGGGCGACCTCGGCGCCGGGAGGGTGGTTGAATGCCGTGAGACGCGCCAGCAGGCTCCGCAGCAGGCGATCGGAACGGGCACGGCTATCCGCCAGCTCCCGCAAAGCCAGCCAGGTGGTGCTGAAATCACCCATCTAACGCTACCTCCGGGCCGGCTATTTCGGCCATCGTCTGGATCATCCCGTCATGGGCAGGGATGATGTTCATCATTACATCCCCGACAACCCGCGGGGCTGGCCCTTGGGTATCCCCCATTGCTTCCCGCCCGACCTGCTCCGGGACTTCATCCCGGCCTGCCCGACCGGCTTTCTCCACCGCCTCCTCCAGGGCGGCGGCGAAGGCGGCAACGGCATCCCGCCAGGTCGGCAAGCAAATGCCGGCGGTGCGGGCACCCTTGGCCAGACGGCCCCGCAGGGCTGTATCAGCCATCAGCCGGCGCAGCGCCTGCCTCAGGGCCACCGGATCATCCGCCGGTACCAGCAGCCCGGCCTCCGGAGGGACCGTCTCGCCGCTAGCCCCGGCGCGGGTGGCCAGGATCGGCAGGCCGTGCGCCAGGGCCTCGGCGAAGACCATGCCGTAGCCCTCGAAGCGGGAGGGCAGGACAAACAGATCCGCCCCCCCGTAGCGGCCCTCCAGTTCCTCCTCGCCGAGGGTGCCCGGAAAGCTCACCCGCCCGGCCAGCCCCAGTTCATCCCGCAGCCGGATCAGCCCCTCGGCCCAGGCGGGGTTCCGGTCCAGGCTACCGACGCAGTCCAGGTGCCAGGGCTCGGCCCGCAGCCCCGCCAGAGCACGCAGCAGCAGGTCATGCCCCTTGCGGGGGGTGAGGGAGGCGACGCAGAGCAGACGCAAGGTCCCGGACCCCGAGCCCTGGGCGGTGGGGGCCGGGGCCGGGTCCGTCCCCGGCTCCACCACCTGCAAACGGCTCGGGGGCACCCCCCAGCCGCCGAGCAGGGCGGCGGTGAAGCGACTGGTCACCAGGATCAGCCGCGCCTGGACCAGGGCGCGGATCTCGGCGTCACGCAGGATAGCGGCCCACTCCGGAGACAACCCCGTCTCCAGCGCCAGGGGATGATGCACCAGGGCCACCAGGCGAAGACGCTGACCTTCGGCCTCGGCCAACTCGGGGAGGACACCATAGGCGAGCCCATCCACCAAGACCAGGCCATCGTCCGGAATGGCCACGAGGACTTGCCGGGCCTGCTCCCTGGCCGCTGGGGTCGGATCCGGAAAGCTGGCATCCAGGGTGCGGTACGTCACCTCCCAGCCCAGACCGGCCAAGCCGGCCAGGATGCGCCGGTCATAGCGGTATCCGCCGGTGGGGGTATCGAGATCGCCGGGAACCAGGGCCCAGAGCCGCCGGCGGTCGGACCTCGAGGGGTTCGGAGGGCTCAGGCGGTTAACTCCGACTCGTAAGCGGCCCAGGCCAGGTGAGACTCGTGCAACACCACCCGCAGCGACTGGATGCCCCGCGCCGATGCCCCCAACTCCCCGGCGGCCAGACGGGCCGCCACTCCCTCGAAAATCCGCCGCGCCATGAATTCGGTGGTGGTGTTCTGGCCTTGGAGATCCGGGTGCTCATCCAGATTGCGGTAGTCCAGGTCGGCGAGGACAGCGCGCAGAGCCTGGCTGGCCAGACCGATGTCCACCACCAGGTTGTCCGCGTCGAGGCTGGGCCGGCGCAACTCCAAGTCCACCACATAGGTAGCCCCGTGCAGCTGCTGGGCCGGCCCGAAGACGGCGCCGCGAAAACTGTGGGCGATCATGACGTGATCGCGAACACTGAGGCTGTACATGGTCGGATTCCCTTAGTCAATCGTAACGGATGCGGTGCATCAGGGTGTCGCCGGGGTCGCGCGCCAGTCGGGCCTGAATCTCCGGCAGTTGGGTGAAGGCATCCTCGCCGGTGATGAGCCCATCCAGGGCCGGGTCCGTCAAAAGGGACAGGGCCAGCCCCAGCCGGCGGCGGAAATCCCAGCGCGCCCGCTGGGCGATGGCGACGGTCCCCACCTGGGAGGAGCGCAGGGTCAGCCGGCGGCGATGGAAGGCCGCCCCCAGCGGCAGCGCCACTTCCTGGGTGCCATACCAGGACAGCTCCAGCACCGTCGCCTCGAAACCCGCCAGGCGCAGCCCCAGGGCGAGGCCGGCGGCGGAGCCGCTGGCATGGATCACTAAATCCGCCTCCGGGGTCGCCGAGGCCGGAGCGGCGAAGGCCACCCCCAGGGCGGCGGCAATGTCGGCCCGCCGCGGATTGGTATCGATGAGTTCGACCTGGCAACCTGGGATGCGACCGGCGAGCCAGACCACCAGGCAACCCAGGGTCCCGCCCCCGATGACGGCAATGCGGTTCCCCACCCGAGGGGCTGCGTCCCAGAGGCCATTGATGGCGGTCTCCAGGTTGGCGGCCAGCACGGCGCGGCCCGGTGGCACCCCCTCCGGGAGGAGGTGGAGCGCCGCGGCCGGGACCCGGTAACGGGTCTGATGAGGGTAAAGGCAGAAGACCTGCCGCCCGCGCAGGTCCGCCGGGCCGGACTCCACTAGTCCCACGCTGCAATAGCCATACTTGACCGGACCAGGGAAGTCGCCCGCCTGAAAGGGGGCGCGCATGGTCTGAAACTCACTGGGCGGCACCTCGCCCCGAAAGACCAGGGACTCGGTGCCCCGGCTGATGCCGCTGTAGAGGGTCCGGACCTGGGCATCGCCAGGCTCGAGCCCAGGCAAGGTCTCGGTGCGGATCTCGCCCTGGCCGGGGGCGAGGAGCCAATAGGCCTCCGCCGCCAGGGTCGTGGCCTCCGTCCGGGGTTCGACGCTACCGGTGAGGCTAGGAGCCATGAGCGAGCCGGGTCAGGCGCTGGGGGTATGGTGCTTGGCTGATCGGCATGGTCCTGTCTCCTGAAAGGCGCGATTCTATACCCAACATACCCCTGTTTTGGGTTTGATAGAGTCGCTGGGGGAGCTAGTGCGCCAGATCTGGAGAGCACAGCTTACCGGGGCCGGTCTTAACCGGCGACAAGTTCCATGGGACCCGGGAAAAGGGCTGGTTACACCCGATGTCGCCTCTGTCGATCTCATACGGGGCAAAAATAGGCCCTTGGGGGTAGGACAAAACCGCGGTTCAGGCTAGGATGCGAAGCGTGCCCTTACCCCCTGGAGGTATCCCCTTGGAAGTTTCGACTCTGGCCGCCCGCGGTCCCGCCGCCCCCGTGCGCTCCCGCCCTTGGGGCCTGGCCCCCTGCGCCCTCGCCCTGTTGATCCTCCTGCCCGGCTGCAAGCCAGCGCAGACGCCCCAGGAAGGCCCGGAACCCATCCGGCCGGTGCGGGTGGTGACGGTGGAGGAACGCCCCGGCGGCGAGTCCGTGACCCTCACCGGTACCGTCGCGGCCCAGGAGGACGTCGCCCTGGCCTTCCGGATCGGCGGCCAATTGATCGAGCGCTCGGTGAATATCGGCGATCATGTCACCACCGGCCAGGTCGTCGCCCGCCTGGACCCCTCTACCTGGAACGATGCCGTGCAGACCGCCCGCGCCAACCGGGCCGCCGCCCTGGCGCGCCTGGTGGAGGCGCGCAATCAGGTGGAGCGTTTCGAGCCCCTGCTACCCCGCGGCTTCATCTCCCGTCAGATGTTCGACCAGGCGGTCGAGGCCCGCAACGCGGCCCAGGCCCTGGTGGACGCGGCCGAGGCCCAGGTCACCACCGCCGAAACCCAGCTCTCCTACACGGAGTTGCTGGCCGACGGCCCCGGGGTGGTCACCGCCCGGGGGGCCGAGCCCGGCGAGGTGGTGGCCGCCGGGCGCATGGTGGTGCGCCTCGCCCGCAAGGGTGGGCGCGATGCGGTCTTCGATGTCCCCGCCCGGGTCAAGGAGCAGGGCCACGCGGATCTCGAGATCGCCGTGGCCCTGAGCACCGACGCCCAGGTCGCGGCCCAGGGCCGGGTCCGGGAGGTCTCCCCCGAGGCCGACCCGGTGACCCGCACCTTCCAGGTCCGGGTGGGCCTGTCCGAACCGCCCGAGGCCATGCGGCTGGGCTCCACGGTCACCGGCACCGTGCTGTTGGGCGGCAACCCGGGCATGGTCATCCCGGCCGCGGCTCTGACCGCCAGTCAGGGGGCGCCCGCCGTGTGGGTCATGGACCCAGCGGCCGGCACCGTGGCCTTACGCAACGTCGAGATTGCCGGATTCGAGCTCGACCAGGTCCTGATCGCCGCGGGCCTGAGCAACGGGGAGCTGGTGGTGACGGCGGGGGTCCAGTCCCTGAGGCCAGGACAGCGGGTGCGCCTGGCGGGCGCGCCACCGCCCTCGGCGGCGGACGCCGAGCCCAAGCTTGAGGCCGTGATAGCGCCGCCCGCAGAGGCCAAGCGATGAGCGGCTTCAACCTCTCCGAATGGGCCATCAAGAACCGCTCCGTGGTGTTCTTTTTGATGATCGTCTCGGTGGCGGCGGGGGTCAGCGCCTTCTACCAGCTCGGGCGCGCCGAAGACCCGCCCTTCACCTTCCGCACCATGGTGATCAGCGCGGCCTGGCCGGGGGCGACCCTGGAGGAGACCACCTTGCAGGTCACGGAGCGCCTGGAGCGCACCCTGCAGGAGGTCCCCCACATCGACAACCTGCGCAGCTTCACCAAGCCGGGCGTCACCACCATCTTTGTGGACCTGACCGGCGATACCGACCCCAAGGCCGTGGAAGACACCTGGTACCAGGTCCGCAAGAAGGTGGGGGACATGCGCCACACCCTGCCCCAGGGGCTCATAGGGCTGGGCTTCAATGACGAGTTCGGCGACACCTACGGCATCATCTACGGCTTCACCGCGGACGGCTTCAGCCACCGGGAGTTGCGGGACTACGTGGAGGATGTCAGGTCCAAGCTGCTGCGGGTACCCGACGTCTCCAAGGTGTCCGTGCTAGGGGCCCAGGACGAGCGCATCTACGTCGAGTTCGACATGCGCACCCTGGCGGGTCTGGGCTTCGACCCCAGCGCCCTGGTGGCGGCCCTGGCGGCCCAGAACGTGGTGCGCCCCACCGGGGTCATCCAGACCGGGGACGAGAGCATCTCGCTGCGGGTGTCCGGGGCCTTCCGCTCCGAGGCGGACCTGCTGGCGGTCAATTTCGCCATCGGTGACCGGATGCTGCGGCTCGGCGACGTCGCCCAGGTCCGCCGCGGCCTGGCGGACCCGCCCCAGCCCATGTTCCGGGTCAACGGGAAGGACGCCCTGGGGCTCGCCATCGTCATGCGCGACGGCGGCGACATCCTCATGCTCGGGGAAAACATCCGGCAGGCCATGCAGGGAATCATCGCGGAGCTGCCTATCGGCATCGAGGCGGTGCGCGTCGCCGACCAGCCGGAGACGGTGGACGCGGCGATCAACGACTTCACCACCTCCCTCTGGCAGGCCATCGCCATCATCCTGGGGGTGAGCTTCCTGAGCCTGGGGGTGCGGGCCGGGACCGTGGTAGCCCTAGCGATCCCGCTGGTCCTGACCACGGTCTTCGCCTTCATGAACATCCTGGACATCGACCTGCAGCGCATCTCGCTGGGGGCCCTGATCATCGCCCTGGCCCTGCTGGTGGACGATGCCCTGACCACGGTGGACGCCATGTCCCGGCGCCTTGCCATGGGCGAGGCCAAGGAGGCTGCGGCAACCTATGCCTACCGGACCCTGGCCTTCGCCATGCTGACCGGGACCCTGGTCACCATCGCCGGCTTCGTGCCCGTGGGCTTTGCCGCCAGCTCGGCCGGCGAATACACCTTCGACATCTTCGCGGTGGTCGGCATCACCCTGCTGGTCTCCTGGTTCGTCGCCGTCGTCTTCGCCCCCCTGCTCGGGATGCTGCTCCTGGTCCCGCCCAAGACTCCGACCGATGAGTCCCAACCCGGCGCCCTGCTGCGGGCCTACCGCGCCCTGCTCAATGGGGCCATCCGACTGCGCTGGCTGACCATGGCGGTGACCGTGGCCGCCTTCGCGGTCTCGCTCTGGGCCATGGATCGGGTCCCCCGCCAGTTCTTCCCGGCCTCCGACCGCACCGACCTGCTGGTGGACATCAGCCTGCCCCAGAACGCCTCCATCCATGCCACGGCCCGGGAGGCCGACCGGCTCGATGCCCTGCTCGGCGCCGACCCGGACGTCGCCCACTGGAGCACCTATGTCGGCTGGGGGGCGGTGCGCTTTTATCTGCCGCTCAATGTTCAGTTGCCCAACCCCTTCTTCACCCAGGCGGTGGTGGTCGCCAAGGACGTGGCCGCCCGGGAGCGACTGGAGGTCAAACTCGACCAGTACCTCAAGGAAGAGATCCCCCAAGCCATCACCCGGGTCGCCCCCTTGGAGCTTGGGCCCCCGGTGGGCTGGCCCATCCAGTACCGGGTCCTGGGCGACGACCTGGACCAGTTGCGCGAGATCGCCCTGGAGCTGGGCCAGATCGTTGCGGACCATCGCGGGACCCAGGATCTGAACTTCGACTGGATGGAGCCTGGTCGGCAGTTGCGCATCCGCATCGACCAGGATCAGGTCCGGCGCCTGGGTCTGTCCTCGGCGGCGGTGGCCTCCGTGCTCAATACCCATATCACCGGAACCACCGTCACCCAGGTCCGCGACGACATCTATCTGGTCGACGTGGTGGCCCGGGAGCGGGAGGGACAGCGCCTATCCTTTGCCACCCTGCGGACCCTGGAGGTCCCCCTGCCGGATGGGCGCACCGTGCCCCTGGACCAGCTCGCGACCTTCGATTACGGCCAGGAGTACCCCATGATCTGGCGCCGGGACCGGGTGCCGACCCTCACGGTCCAGGCCGATGTGGCCCCCGGGCTCCTGCCGGACGCGGTGGTCGCGGAGCTGACTCCGGCGATCATGGCGCTGAAAGACCGGCTACCCGCGGGCTATCGGATCGAGGTCGGCGGCTCGGTGGAGGAAAGCGCCGCCTCCCAGGCGTCCGTCATGGCCGTGGTGCCCCTGATGCTCCTGCTCATGATCGCGCTGCTCATGTTCCAACTGCGCAGCTTCGCGTTGCTGGTCATCGTCCTCAGCGTCGTACCCCTGGGCCTGATCGGGGTGGTCGGGGCGCTGCTGCTGTCCGGCCAACCCCTGGGGTTCGTCGCCATCCTCGGGGTACTGGCCCTGATCGGCATGATCGCCAAGAACTCGGTCATCCTCATCAGCCAGATCGAGCAGGAACGTGAGACGGGCAAGCCCCTGCAAGTGGCCGTGGTGGACGCCAGCGCCTCGCGCCTGAGGCCCATCATGCTCACGGCCCTATCCACGATCCTGGGGCTCATCCCCATAGCCCCGACCGTGTTCTGGGGACCCATGGCCTTCGCCATCATGGGCGGCCTGCTGGTGGCGACCCTTCTCACCCTGGTCTTCCTGCCGGTGCTCTATGTGACGGGGTATCGGGGTACCGCGGAGCGACCGCCCCAGCCGCAATGACGTAGGTGCGCGATCGCCCTCGGCCAGGGCTTCCCCGAGACACCCCGGGTGCGTGCCGCCCGGGGTAGGGACCGCGCCCCCCGCTTACTTGCCTTCGTGGTCGGCTAGAAATTTTCCTACCAGCATGGCAACGAGAATCGTCATATACAGCGGGCCGGCAAGGCCGATGAGCATCACCACGGATCGGGTCAGGTGGGAAACAGCCGTCACGTCTCCAAAACCCACGGTAGTCAGGGTAATGATCGCCAAATACAGATAGTCGCTGAATTCGGGTGAACCCTGGCTGGGGAGAGCGATGCCGGCGCTTTCCGCGCCATTCAGGAAGACATGGACGGCATCAGCGATGTTCAGCAGAACGGCGCCAAGCACGCCGAGCAGCAAGTAGCCGTTGACTGAACTGAGAATGATGGTCGGCGTCACGATTCGACTGCGGGCGATGTGGCGGATCATCAGTACGACGATAACTGCCAGCGTAACCGAGGACGTCGCGAAGTCGATCAGGGACAGCAGGTCATTGTCGTTGAAATGATGGATCCAGGTCGTGCCGGTCGTTAGGGTCGCGAGTGACAAGAGGAGCATCCGGGACTGAGCGGAAAACTCAAGCGAGAAAATCCCGGAAAAGAAGACCGCGGAGAGCAGCAGATCGCGAACCAGCAACCTGTCCGCCTGGAACAGCGGGTAGAACAGGATCAAGATCAGCAAGGAGACGAGAAGGATGACGTTGTTGCGTGCGAGGTGTTGCGGTTTCATCAACCCACTTCCGGTAGCTGCAGGTGCTTCGAGAAAAAGCGGGAAAACCCGCTCCGGGATTTTATACGCCACGCCACGGCATTGCACGGACCTGGCTATTAGCCTTGACAGGGTCCGCCGACAGGGCCGGCGATCTCCCCTTTGGCACCGTCTTTGGTATAGTCGCCAAACCCTCGTCGTTGCCTCCGGATCAGGCGAACACCTCCCCCGGATCAAGGCCGCGGAGGCCCAGCCTCCCGCCAGATCCCTTTAGCACCCATGGCCAGCAACCACCGCATCGCCCGCGCCCTCGGTCTCGCCCGTTCCCTGGGCCTCTACTACGGCAATCCCCTGCGCAACCGGCGGCTGGCCCGCCTCTACGCCCCCTTCCTGGGACCCGGCGCCCTGGGCTTCGACATCGGTGCCCATGTAGGCAACCGGGTAGCATGCTGGCGCGCTCTGGGTGCCCGGGTCATTGCCGTCGAGCCCCAGCCGGACCTGCTGCGGGTCCTGGCCCTGCTCTACGGCCGCGACCCGGCGGTGATCCTGGTCCCGGAGGCGGTCGGCGCCCGGCCGGGGCAGGCCCCCCTTTGGGTAAGCGATCGCCACCCCACCGTCACCACCCTCTCCGCCGCCTGGGCCGAGGAGGTTGGTCGGGGACCCGACTTTCGCGGCGTGCGCTGGCGCCAGGCCGGAGAGGTCCGGGTGACCACCCTAGACGAGCTGATCCGGCGCTTCGGGGCGCCGGACTTCGTCAAGATCGACGTGGAGGGCCTGGAGGGGGAGGTCCTCGCGGGCCTCTCCCGGCCCCCGTCCGCCCTGTCCTTCGAATACCTGACGGCGGCCCGGGACCGGGCCCTGGCCTGCGTTGACCGATTGGAGACCCTGGGGGCGTATCGCTACAACTGGTCCCCCGGCGAGAGCCACCAGTTGTCCTCAGCCCGCTGGCTGGACGGCGCCGGGATGCGAGCCGCCCTCGCCCGCCTGACCCAGGGCTCCGGGGACGTTTACGCCTGGCGCGCGGATGTCGCCGGCGGGACCCGAACCGAAGGCCCGCAGTAAGGTATGGGTGAGGTCCGCCATTCCGCCCAGAGCCGGGCGCCGGGGGGCTAGGCCGGGGACGAAGCCCTCGGCCACAAAGGCATCCCGGACCTCCGCCCGCTGGGTGATAAGGTGGACCGGGACCTCCCAGGAGGCCCCCTCCCCGCTGACGGCGGCCAGGGGCTGGTGGTCCCCGAGCACCAGCAGCACCAGATCCAGGTCGGGCCGGAGGCGCAGCCAGCCGGCGACGACCCGCAACAGATAGGCCACCGCGTCCCCATAGGCGGGCCCGAGGTCCGACAAGACCCACCCCTCGCCCCCCGCCGGGGTGGGCTCCTGCTTGATCTCCGCCCGGTCGAAGGGATCCGCGGTGAGAATGCGGCCCCAGTCCGGCTGGTAAGGCGGCGTGGGCCGAAAGGGGGCATGGGAGCTGATGGTGGGAAAGACGGCGAGGCGCGGCCGGCCATCGCCCCCGGTCAGCTCCGCCGCGTCCAGCCGGGCCAGGGCGAACTGGTCCGGGATACGCCACCAGCCCAGCGCCGGGCCCAGGTAGTCGAGGGCCGGGGCATCCAGAATGGCGTCGTAGCCGTAGAAGGCGCCCTCGGGCCAGTCGTACCTCAGTCCCGGCATCACCCCCAGGGTGCGGTATCCCGCCCGGGCGAAGGGCTGGACCAGGGTCTCCCGCGACTGCGTCAGCAAGCGGTGGTAATCCTCGTCCCCCGTCACCTCCACGCCCGACAGGAGGCTGGCGTGGGCCAGCCAGGAGCCGCCGGCGAAGGTTGGTGACCGCACCCAGGCGGAGACCGCATCGCGCCCGGTCTCGGCCAGGGCGGCGGCCAGG
>JBASIS010000253.1:0-31973 GCA_049654905.1 Chromatiaceae bacterium | reverse complement strand
GGATGAGCCTGCTCCTAAGCCCATGACACCGGCTCAACCCGAGATCCTCAAGCGCGCCAAGGCCCTGTCGGTCAGTCCTCTCAAGGCCAGCGCGACCCTGGGCGCGGCCCTGGCCTTTCTGGGGTTCCGCCGCGCCATTCCCATGCTCCACGGCTCCCAGGGTTGTACTGCCTTCGGCAAGGTCTTCTTCGTCCGTCACTTTCGCGAACCTATCCCCCTGCAGACCACCGCCATAGAACAGGTCAGCGCCATCATGGGGTCGGAGGACCATCTGGTGGAGGGGCTGCGCGTCATCTGCGAAAAGAACGCCCCCGAGCTCATTGGGGTGCCCACCACCGGCCTGGTGGAGACCCAGGGCTGCGATATCCGCATGGCGGTCAAGAACTTCCGGTCCCAGTATCCCCAGTACGCACGGATTGCCGTAGTCCCGGTCGCCACCCCGGACTTCACCGGCTCCCTGGAATCCGGCTACGCCCTGGCCACCCAGGCCATCATCGATTGGCTGGTGCCCACCCAGGAGGCCACCGGGCCCCAGGCCGGCCAACCTTTCCCGCGGGGGGAGAAGGCCGAACAGCCGCTGCAAGTCAACGTACTGGCGGGTTCACACCTCACCCCCGGCGATCTGGAGCACCTCAAGGGGCTGATCGAGGCCTTCGGCCTCCAGCCGGTGGTCATGCCCGATCTGTCGGATTCCCTGGATGGTCACCTGCCCGAGGAGGACTTCAGCCCCCTGACCCTGGGTGGCGCCTCGGTCGGGGCGCTGGCGACCCTCAAGGACGCCGTGGCAACCCTGGTGATCGGGGGCTCCATGAACCCAGCGGCGGATCTGCTCCAGGCTCGCACCGGGGTCCCGGACTATCGCCTTCCGCATCTCATGGGGCTGAACGCGGTGGACGCCCTGGTGACGATTCTGGCCAGGATCGCCGCCCGCCCGGTGCCCTCGTCCCTGGAGCGGCAACGTGCCCAACTCCAGGATGCCATGCTGGATTGCCATTTCATGCTGGGCCAGTCCCGCTTTGCCATCGCCGCCGAACCGGACCTCCTGGTCGGCTTGAGCCAACTCCTCGCCGGCGTTGGGGCCGAGACGGTGGCGGCGGTAGCCCCCATCAATGCCCCCTCCCTGACGGCGGCGCGGTGCGCGCAGGTGAGGATCGGTGACCTGGAGGATCTGGAACAGGCCGCCCGCGCCGGGTTCGCCGAGCTGGTGATCGGCAACGCCCACGCGGCCCCGACCGCGGAGCGGCTGGGCGTACCCCTGATCCGTGCCGGTTTCCCCCAATACGATCGGCTGGGCGGCTACCAACGGACCTGGATCGGCTATCAAGGTACGCGGGCCACCCTGTTCGACCTGGCCAACCAACTGCTCAAGCTGGAGCGTGGGGAGGTCCATCCCTATCGCTCCCGCCTGTCGCCACGGGGCGAGGCACCAGGCCCTGGCCAGGACCATGTCGCCTGAAGCCGTGGCCAGGCCAGGGCCTCACACCGGGCCGTGGCGAGCGCTGGCCCAGGATATCGGGAGAGGGAGATGCGACTGACACGACGACTTAAGCTCATGACCCTGGGAGGCGATGCAATGGAGATCGAGACGGCGATCCGGGTGGCCTTTGCCAGCTCGGACCGGCAGCGGGTGGACCAGCACTTCGGGGCGGCGGTGGCCTTCGTCATCCATGCCATTGACAGCCATCGCTCCAGCCTGGTGGAGGTGGTGCAATTCGGGCCACTCCATCAGGACGGCAACGAGGACAAGTTGTCCGTCAAGATCGCCGCCCTGGAGGGCTGCGCCGCGGTTTACTGCGAGGCGATCGGGACCTCCGCCGTCAACCAATTGCGGGTCGCGGGCGTCCAGCCCCTGAAGGTCGCACCCGGAACCCAGGTAGCGGAGATCGTGGCCGGGCTGCGGCGGGAGTTGCGGTCCGGACCCAGCGCCTGGCTGGCGCGGGCCATCGGCGCCCAGCGGGGCCGGGATACGAGCCGCTTCGACGCCATGGTGGCCGAGGGGTGGCGCGAATGAAGCTGGCCTCCCCTACCGCGACGGCACCTCGGGCAGGATGGCGCCACGCCGCGCCGCCGGCAACCTCCCCAGGCTGGGTGGGGGAAGGCTCATGATCGAGGAAACCGCGGTCGTGGTCGCCCATGAGCCCGGTATTGCCTGGGTCGAGACGAGCCGCCGTAACGCCTGTGGCACCTGCAATCAGAGCGCGGGCTGTGGCGGCGCCCTCCTGAGCCGGCTCTTTGCCCCAGGCGCCAATCGACTCGCCCTGGAGGATCGCCTCGGGGTCGCGATCGGCGAGCGGGTGGTGATCGGCATCCCGGACAGCCTCCTGGTGCGCGCCTCCTTGATCGCCTACCTCTTGCCGCTGCTGACCCTGGTCCTGGGCGCGGTACTGGCCGAAGGGTGGCAACTGGCGGAGATCGAGGTGGCCCTGACGGGCATCGCGGGGCTCGGCGTCGGCATCTGGCTCACGGGTCATCTGACCGGTGGCGCTCAGGGGCGCCAGCGCTACCGCCCTCTCCTGCTGCGCCGCGAGCCCGCGACCCTTCCCATCCACTGCGCTTCCGGTACCGCGCCCCGCGCGGCAACCCCCACCACGAGACAACCCAACCCAGAGGTACCCAGATGAATACGACACTTGCCGAAGCCGGGACCGAGGACCCGGTCCTCTCCACGCTTTTCGCCAAGGAGATGGTGCGCCAGATGCGCGCCCTCGACAGTTATGGCACCTGCGACAGCTGGTCGGCGGCCGAGATTTTGGAACCCTTCATCCTGACCCCGGAAAAAAAGCGCGCCATCCCCCTGGTGGGGGACCCGGATGAAATCGTCATCGCCCGGGTCAAGGCCTTCTTCAACGCCATAGCTGCCCTCATCGAACAGGAGTGCGGGCTCATGGCGGTGCCCCTGGTCAATCTCAGCCACGAGGGCTTTGGCCGCGCCATCATCACCGTCGGCAAGCTGGTGGTCATGGACCGCACCCTGCGCGATGTCCACCGCTTTGGCTTCCCCTCCCTCTCCAAGATGAAGGACGAGGCCGACAAGATCCTGTCGGTGGCCCTGGAGATCATTGGCCTTTACCCGCGAGTCGCGGGGCTGTAAGGGCATTGCCAAGCGAGGTATGCGACATGAGCACGGTTACGGGCATTACCCGGGGCGGGGCCTTCTGGACCCCGGCCTTCGTTACCGACCTGGACCAAGTCCGCTGCATCGGCTGCGGGCGCTGCTATAAGGTCTGCCCACGCGATGTCTTCGAGCTGGTCGATCGCGATGACCTGGATCTGGAGGACATGGCGATGGACGATGACAGCGATGACGATTTCGAGGAGGCCCCCGGCATGGTCATGAACCTCAAGGACCTGCAGGACTGCATTGGCTGCCAGGCCTGCGCCCGGGTCTGTCCCAAGAAATGCCTGAGCCACGAGCCCCTGCCCCTGGCGGCCTAGCCCGGCGGGTGGAAGCGACTCGGCCAACCACGCCATGGAGGACAGCGGAATGTCACAAACACTGATCGAGCTGGTTCGGGGTATCGAGAAGGGCGAGATCATCCCCTTTCTGGGTCCCGGGGCCCTGGCCGGGGTTGTCGACCCCCTCAACCAGGAACCCATCCCCGCGGATAGCGACAGCCTGATCATCGGGCTCAATAATGGCCGACCCATGTCACCACGGCTGATGTGGGAGTTTTCCAGGGCCGCCATGAACGTGGAGCTTAAACGGGGGCGCGGCGCCGTGCAGCGCTTCCTGGACCAGACCTACGGGCAGCGGACCTGGACGCGCGCGCGCCTCCATGACTGGCTGAAGTCCCTGGCGCTACCCTATGTGATCGATCTCAATCGGGATACCCAGCTCCAGGATTCCCACGGGGACCGGCCCCATACCCTGGTGCGGGGTATCGCCAGGACGGGCGGCACCGATTTCCGCTTTCGCATCCATCATTACGATGGCGCCCGCTACCAGGAGGTGACCCAGGAGGCGGTGGTGCCCGGCCTACCGGTGCTCTTCAAGCCCATGGGCAGCCCGCGCCCCGATGCCACCTACATCGCCTCGGACGCGGACTACGTGGACTATCTCACCGAACTCATGGGCGGCTTTGCCATTCCCGCCTTTCTCAAGGCCTATCGCCCTGGCCACCACTACGCCTTCCTCGGCCTGCGCCTGCTGCGCGATACCGAACGCATGCTGCTGTCGGATATCACCTATGGGTCGGGATCGCCCCGAGGCTGGGCACTGATCCCCGAGCCGACGGCCAAGGAGCGCCGCTTCTGCGCGGGAAAAGACATTGAGATCATCACGGCGGCCATACCCGACCTGCTCGCCGCGGCGGGTTGCGAGGCGTGATGTGGGACATGACGCAGTTGGCCGCCACACCGCCCTCACCGGCCGGCGGGAGTCCTGATCGTCATCAGGCGCAGATCGGTGACCAACTCCCGCGGCTCCCCCACCCGGATACGCGCAAAGTCCGGATGGCGGGGGTTGAGCAGGTAGTTCGTCTCGACGGGCACCACCGCGCTGGGCACCGCCAGCAAGGCCGTAGTCAGTCCGGTGGCCCAGGCGGTCCCCAGGGCCTGGAGAGAGGCCAAGGCCGCCGGGCCCCGCCAATCGGGAGCAAGCTGTTCCGGAGTGACCCGCCCCATGGGCAAGTCCCCGGGGATCTCCGCCGGGATCATGAAATAACGGGCCCGCAGGGGCTCATCTTGGACGAGCATCTCCAGCATCGCCAGGGATTGGCTGCCGGCGGTGTAAACCAGCGGGATACCTTTGCGGTTCCAGCGCCCCCCAAAGCGCCTGGCCCCCTCGCCGCAGAAGGCGCTGTCGGCAAAGCGCGCGGTCACGATCCGCCAGACCGTCAGCATCAGGCGAAGATGCCCTGCTCAATCCGTCCCAGGGTGTCCATGACCCCTTCGGCGCCGATATCGGTGTCGAGCAGGCTCAGGGGGGTAACGCCGCCGAGGGCGGCATTGGCCGACTGGAGCCAGTGGATGGCCGCGTCCAGGTCCTCGAAGACCTCCTCGCCGCGGGCCACCACGCGGGCCAGGCGGATCAACCGGGACGACTCCTCGCTGTTGAGCCGACCCTCGCGCTTGCGTCGGGCCAGGGTCCGCTCGGGTATTCCCACCGCGGCGGCCAGCTCGGACCGGGACAGGTGGGTGAGCCTGGTCAGGGCGTCGATCGCGGACGCAGGGATGCCGAGGCGAATGAGGGTTATCCAATCAAGTGCCGAGCGGGGTATCGTGGCCAGGACATGCTGGCCGCCGAGCAGGTCGTCAATCGCAAGCGAAGAGGGTGCGGTTGGGGCAGCGGCGGGGTACATGGGCGAGCTCCAGAATTGCCAGATGGCAGTCATTATAGTAAAAAATGGCAGCACCTGTCCGCCAGGCTTCGCCCCACGGCTTCGTTACTTCGACAAGGGGTAGCCTTCCTTCATCTATCCCAGCCGAGTTCTCGGCCCTTGGGCGCGACCCTCAAGAGGGCACTGGCCTGTTCCCGGCAGGACTCCCTGATCCGGGGGTCCAGGGCGGCAAGCCAGCGTCTGGGGATGGCCTCCCGGCCGTAAAGGGCGCCGGCGATCATGCCGAGGATGGCCCCGGTGGTATCCGCATCCCCGCCCCGGTTGACCACGTCGATCAGGGCGGTCTCGAAGTCATGGTTACCGAACAACGCCTGGAAGACCGCTTGCAGGGTCTCGACGATATAGCCGCTTGGGTTTTCCATCGGCTGGCGGTCGTAGCGGTAGCTTGGCTCCCGATCCACCAGGGTATCCGCCAATAATTTCAGCTCGGCCAGGTCCCCGCCCCGCAGGCCGGCCTGGACCATGCGGATCACCGTCAGGGTCCCGGCATCCCCGAGGGGGCTGTGATGGGTGGTGTGGGATTGGATCCGGTTGGCCTCGGCCACCGCGGCCGCGTCCAGTCCCAGAGTACAGAGGGCGATGGGCAGGGCGCGCATGCAGGCGCCATTGCCGGCATCCTGGTCGTTCAGCGGCATCACCGTCTGTCCCGTCTGGCGATAGCGGACGATGCCTCGCCGTACCGTGTGACCGATATCCACGGGCTTGCCCCGCATCCAGGCGCTGAAGGACTCGGCGATCGCCCCTGCGTCCACCCTGCCTGCATCGAGGATGGCACGCCCCAGAGCCAGGCTCATCTCGGTATCGTCCGTGACCTGGCCCCGCCTCAGCCGCAGCCAGCCGCCTCCAATCAGATGCTTGTGCACCCCATGGGCCTGGCGAATCTCCCGGGGCGTCATGAACTCCGTAGTGGCGCCGAGGGCGTCGCCCAGGGCCAGCCCCAGGTAGGCGCCCTCGGCCCGGGCACTCAGCCCCGCCGGAATCCCGGCGCGGGCAACCTCAATGATCGGGGGAAAAACAAACATGATAATCGGCGCACACCTCGCAGGACGGGGCGCGGCAGGCATGAATACCCTCGGCCTCGCACAATTGCTTGTAGAGGAAACGCTTCCATTTCATGTCCCGGACATTGCGGGCGGCGAGGGTCGGGAAGTTGCGGCGCATGAGTTCGGTCAATTCCGGGCGCCTTCTCAGGCCCAGGTCTTCCCAGAGGTGATCGCCGCCCATGCAACCGGCCGCCACCACGGCGGCCATCCAGATCTCCGAGGGTGAACCGCCGGCGCGGTGCGCGAGCATGAGGTCGATCAAATCCTGGCGTTCCCCTTGACGCGGGTCGGGGCACGGCCGCCACCCGGGACCGCGGGTGGCCAATCCCTTCAGGACCAGGGGCAGGGCCAGTGACCCCAGGCCCGGGAAATGGCAGTCCAGCAGGCGCAGGCAGGTCAGGCGCTCCAGGCCGAGCCAGGGCGGCAGGGCACCCCCGCCCGCCCCCCGGGTGGCGATCATGGCGGCAAAGGCCCCGTCATTGCCCATCCCCGTCGCCTGAGTCATGAGCCGGGCATAAAGGTCATCAATCCCGATCGCCAGAGGCAGTGCCTCCGGCCATAGCTGGCAACCCGAGCGGGGCGCCGGCAAGGACGAGGAAGACGACAAGGCCCACATCTCAATAGGCCACCAGGATATCTTCATCCCGCACGATCATCTGGCAGGCCAGACGCCATTCGGTGGGGATGTCGTCCACCGCCATCCGTTCGATATCCTCCGGGGTGATCTTGCCGAGTTCGCGCAGGACCGTTTTTTCCTTATCCGTGAGGGGTCCGCCCATCCGCTGATTCTTATGGTCCACGCTAGTGACGTGGACCAGACAGTTGCCACATTCACCGTCCTGACAGTCATGATGAACCGGGACCTTGTGCTCCTTGGCGATCTTGAGCAGGGTCTCGGTGTGGCTTCCCGCCACGGCATAAACCGTTTTATCCTTGTAATCGGGGCTCGAAAAGGTCACGAGAGCCATGGGTGCTTCTCCACAATCGCTGGGTTAGGGTTAATCGACGTCGTCAAGCAGGCTTGACCTTACAATCGCCAAGGACCTGGGCCTGGCAAGCCAGCCGGTCGTGGCGGCTCGCCATGTTTTCGCGCAGAACCTTCTCCTCAAGCACCGAGGGCTCGGTGAGATTATTCCAACCTTCAAGGACATGCATCATGCAGGTACCGCAATCGCCCTCGCGGCACCCGTAGATGATCCCGGCCCCGATCTTCTCGGAGATCTCGATCACCCGGGTACCCGCCGGGACATTGACGGTTTGACGGATGTCATCGAAGGTAACTCTGGCTTTTGGCATGGTTCGGGACTCCTGATTGACTGATTAAAATAGAAAAATATTGCGTGCCGCGGTCCATGACGAAGACCGGTTCCGGTAGGGGGACACGTCATGTTCCGCGCCTGGGCGGTGATCCTGGTGGGCACCCATCAGAGGTCAGCCATCTCGATCACCCGCTCCACACCCTCGCCCCGCAGGGCCAGCGCGAGCCCATGACCGAAGTCGCGACAGGCATCGAGTTCCTCGTCGGTGGGGATGAGCTTGATTCGCAGGCCGGCTACCGGCACCCGCATCTTCAGCCCCCGCATCCGATCCTCGATCATGCGGACCGCCTCGCCGCTCCAGCCAAAGGAGCCGAAGGCGGCCCCCAGCTTGCCCTGAAGATTGACCACCGCCAGGGAGGACAGCAGATCCCACACCGGTTTCACCGCATCGCCGTTGATGGTGGGGGAGCCAAAGACGATGGCATCCGCCTCCTCGATTAGATCCACGAAGGGCGTCGTCTCGCCGCCCGCCAGGTCATAGAGGGAGACGCGGACCCCGGGCTCCGCCTCCGCCCCGGCTTGGACCGCCTCGGCCATGCGCGCGGTGCTGCCGTAGGCGCTCATGTAGAAGATGCACAGCGACAGCTCCTCGTTGCCGATACGCTCGGCAAGGCTGGAAGTGGACAGCTCCCGGTAGTGGGTGACGTAGCGTCGGGGCCGGTCCCGCAGGATCGGGCCATGGGTCGGCGCGATCAGGTTGAGCCGCAAGGGCTCGATCAGCTTGAGGGCCGTGATCACATGGGCCTTGAAGGGCCGCATGATGTGGGCATAGTAGTAGTCGAAGGAAAAGCGAAAGTCCCCGACCCGATCGTTAAAGAGCCGGCTGTCGCAATAGTGACAACCGAAGATATCTCCGGAGAACAGGACCCCCTCCTCCACCAGATAGGTGCACTGGGTATCGGGCCAGTGCAGAAAGGGGGTATGCAGAAACCGCAGGGTGCGGTTGCCCAGAGAGACCTCGTCCCCGGTGCCGACCGTCTGATACTCCAGAGGCCGGTCCGTGGCCTTGGGCTTCAGCAAGGCCTTGAGCATGGCGGTGGCGCGAGTGGAGATATAGAGGCGCGCCTGGGGGGCGCGGCGCATCAGCTCCGGCAGCGCCCCGCTGTGATCCGGTTCCAGGTGGTTGAGCACGATGACCCGGATCTCCGCGTAATCCGCGACGGACTCCAGGCGCCGAAAAAACTCCGCAGCGAACTCCAGCTTGACCGTATCCACCACGGCCACCCCCTCATCCCCCCGCACCAGGTAGGCGTTGTAGCTGGTCCCGTTGGCGGTGCGCAGGATGATGTCGAAGGTGCGCAGGGTCGGGTCCATGGCGCCGATCCAGTGCACACCGGGGGCGACCTCGACCGCGCCGGGGAGATTGGCCGGGAGCGGCGCCGGGGCCCAGGCGGGTTCCGGGGTAACCATAGCTTAACGCGCCCCGATCTCGGCCCGGGTCGCGGCCCGGCGCTCGGGGGGGATGCCGGTCAGCGAACCGGGCGGATTCAGGGGGATGCCCAGGGCATCGAGAATGACCCCCTCGACCGGGCAGATGCTGGCGCACTGGGGATCGGCATAGTGGCCCTCGCACTCGTTGCAACGCCAGGTGTCGATCAGGAAATGCGGCTTGACCGCGAGAATGGCCTGGCTGGGACAGAGGGGTAGGCAGGCCCAGCAGTTCACGCAACCTTCGACGATTTGAAAAGCCATGGCTATTAACCTCCTGGAAGAATTCAGGCGCGCCGCCGCGCCCGCTCGGGGCTGGGCATCGCCAACCGCCCCGCCGCGACCCATTCCTGGTACAGGCTGGCCACAGCCTGCTCGATGGGTTCCAGGGCGTGCTCGCCGTTCGGTGCTATGCCGGCCGCCTCCAGTTGGCCCCAGGGTTCAAATCCGATCCTGGAGCAGAGCACCGCCTCGCAGCCGGACAGGGCGCGGAGGGTATCCTCAAGGGCCCAATCCAGCTCCCCACAGTCGTCTGGACCGCTGCAATAGGCCGTCACCTTGCGCACACCGACGAAGCGCACGTCCTGGGCACTGGCCTCGTAGATCAGAAACTCGCGGGCCTGGCCGAAGTGCTGATTGATCAGCCCGCCGCCACTGGTCGCCACCGCCATCAGGACCGGTCGCGTCTCCCGCCTGACCCGCTGGATGGCGGTAGGCGAGATCAGGATCTCGCCCGCCCCCCGGAGCCGGGTCGCGGCCGCGCGCTGGGCCTCGATGGCGGCATGGACCTGGCGCCGCCGCTCCATGGCCTGGGGGTAATTGATCTCCAGGGTCTCGATCTTGTCCAGGCTGAATTCGGCCCCCCGGTCCTCACCCAGCATCCCCACCGCGTCGGCCCGGCACTGACGACAGTGACGCATCATGGCCATATCGCCGGCGCAGGCTTCCTGGAGCTGCTGAAGCTCGTCGTGGGTCGGACCGCGCTGGCCCATGAGGCCATAGAAGGTGCCGTGCTCGGGCTCCGCGATCAGGGGCATGACGTTGTGCAGGAAGGCCCCCTTGACCTTGACCAGCCGGGAGACCTCTTTCAGGTGCTCGTCGTTGACCCCAGGGATGAGTACCGAGTTGACCTTGACCAGGACGCCGCGCGCCACCAGCATTTCGAGTCCCTGCTGCTGCCGCTCGATGAGGATCTCGGCGGCCTTGCGGCCCTTGATCCGGCGGTTTTTCCAGAAGATCCAGGGATAAATTTGGGCGCCGACATCCGGGTCCACGCAATTGATGGTGAGGGTGACGTGGTCGATGTTGAGCGCGCACAGGTCCTCGACCAGGTCCGGCAGGGCGAGCCCATTGGTTGAGACGCAGAGCTTGATGTCGGGGGCCTGCTCGGCGAGGGCCCGGAAGGTGGCCAGGGTACGCTCGGGATTGGCGAGGGGATCGCCCGGGCCGGCGATGCCCAGCACCGCCATCTGGGGAATGGTGGCCGCCACCGCCAGCACCTGTTTCACCGCCTGGTCGGGGGTCAGCAGCTCCGAGACGACCCCGGGGCGGGATTCGTTGGCGCAGTTGTATTTACGGTTGCAGTAGTGACACTGAATGTTGCAGGCCGGGGCCACCGCCACATGCATACGGGCATAGTGATGATGGGCCTCCTCCGAGTAGCAGGGGTGGTTGTGGACCTTAGCGCGGATGTGCTCCGGCAGGTGGGAGAGGCCGGCGGATGACCCGCCACAACCGCCCGCTGCACAGCCCTCGGCGGATGCACCGACCCCGGCGCGGCTCGCGACCTTCAACTCCAACATAGCGCCTCCAGAGATCAGGGGCAGGGTAGCCCCTCGGGATTAAAACGGCTTCTGGAGTCACTACAGCAAGGCCCGTGCCGGACTTACTCCTGGGAAGTTCTGTCCAGGGTGCATTTTGTGATATATCGCTGATTTTTATATAAATATAAATTATACCCAGCGGGTTGGGCTGGCCTGGAACAGGCCCGTCGCGGGCGAGCCAGACCGCCCGGCAGGGAGGGATGGGCTAGGGGTCCAGGGCCAGCTTGTCGTCTATCCGACAGACTCCTAGCCGCGCACTTGTGGGAATGGGAACAGCGGCGACGCCTGATCGCCCCTAATCGCGCTCGAACCCATGACTGGTGAACTTCAGGGTCCGGCAGTTCTCGGTCAGGGTCCGCACCACCCGGTCCGGCGCCCCTACGGGTACATCCGCCTCGATTTCGAGGGTCACGGTGACCCGGGCACCCACCAGGGCCACGAGATGGGCGATGACCTCCTCGGCGATCCTGCTGGCATCCCGGCCCACGCGGGCCTCATCCAGAGGCACGGTGCCATGAAAAAGCCTCGGCGGGGCAGCGGCCGGCGGCGTGACCTCGGTGGGAGACTAGAACTGCCGTACCTTGATATTCAGGGTCTGGATGCGGTAGGCGATCTGGCGGGGGGTCATGTTGAGCAGCCGCGCGGCCTTGGCCTGCACCCAGCCGGCCTCCTCCATGGCGGCGATGACGCGCTCGCGTTCATCCAGGTCCGGGTCGTCCAGGTCGATCCGGGTGGTTGATTCCGCCGCCGGTCCGGCCGGCCGGCCGGCATCGACGGGCGGCTGGGCGTCCCGGCTGCCCCCATCGAGACCCGTGAGTTCGATGGTATCCCGGTCGATGATCCCAGCCTCGCTCATGACGGCCGCGCGCTCCATGCAGTTCTCCAGCTCCCGGACATTCCCCGGCCAGTCATGGCGCATCAGGATGCGCAGGGCGCTGTCGGTGATCTTCAGTTCGCGGCCCTGGCGGCTTGCCACCTTGGTGACCAGGAAGCGGGCCAGGTCCGGCAGATCCTCGATGCGCTCGCGCAGGGAAGGCATGCGGATGGGCATGACGTTCAGCCGATAGTAGAGGTCCTCCCGGAAGTCACCGGCGCGCACCTCGCTCTCGAGGTCGCGGTTGGTCGCGGCAATGAAGCGCACATCCACCTTGAGGGTCCGGCTCCCGCCGACCCGCTCGAATTCGCCCTCCTGCAAGATCCGCAGCAGCTTGGCCTGGAAGGCGGGGCTGATTTCGCCGATCTCATCGAGAAAAAAGCTGCCGCCGTCGGCCTGCTCGAAGCGGCCCTTGCGCAGGCTGATGGCACCCGTAAAGGCGCCCTTTTCATGACCGAACAGCTCCGATTCCAGCAGGCTGTCGGGCAGGGCCGCGCAGTTGAGCTTGACGAAGGGCCCCCGGGCCCGCGGCGAGTTGTAATGGATGGCATTGGCGACCAGTTCCTTGCCGGTACCCGACTCACCGCGAATCAGCACCGTGGTCGTCCACTTGGCCACCTGCCGCACCTGGTCAAAGACCAGGCGCATGGGCACGGTGTGGCCGATGATGCTCTCGAAACCATGGGTCGCCTTGACCTCGCGGCGCAGCTTGTCGCGTTCGTCCCGGAGGGCCTGTTGCTCGGCCTCGACCGAGCGGGCCAACCGCACGGCCTGACCCATGAGATTGGCGACCATTTCCAGGAAGCGGGCCCGGTGCGGCAGCAGCCCATCCGCCCGCGGGGGTTGGGCGGCGAAGACCCCCACGGCGCCACCCTCGCCGATGCGAATGGGCACCCCGATAAAGGGTAAGGCCGGCTGATAGAGGTTGAGCCGATCCAGAAAGCGGGGCTCATCCCCGACTCTTGGCAGTATCCAGGTCTCGTTGCGTTCCAGAATGCGGCCAATGATCCCCTCTCCAGCGCCATAGCGGACCGGCTCCAGGGGGGCCGCACGACCCTGGTGCAGAGCACAGGTCAGGAGATCGCCGCTTTCCTCGTCCAGGAGCGCCACCAGGCCATGGCTCAAGCGGCCGCGCTCGTGCAGCACCCTCAGCACCTCTTGCAGGGTCTCGCGTAAATTCAGCGAGCGGCTCAGGACGCTGCTCACCTCGCAGAGGGTGGCAAGTTGGGATTCGAGCAGCTCGAGACGAGAGGACTCGTCGGGGATAGCGGGAAGCGGGCGTTCTTCGGTCATGGTGCGGGGCCTGGTCACAAAGCGGATTTGGCGCTGCTCAGAAAGAGGCGCATGCGGCAACCATCCGGGAAACCGGGGTCCACCTCGATGGAGCCCCCGTGGGCGTTGACAATCTCCTGGGCGATGGCCAGCCCCATGCCGGCCTTGCCACGGCGACTGCGCCAGCCGATATGGAAGGGTTCGAAGACCTTGTAGCGGTCCGTGCTGGGGATGCCGACGCCGTTATCCTGGATCTCCACGGCCACCGCGCCCTCCAGTGCCCGAGTATTCAGCAGGAGTTCCGGGTTCATGCGCCCGCTTTCGTTCAGGGCGTAAATGGCGTTTTCAATCAATTCCTTGAATACGGAGCGTAACTGATTCTCGTGACCCGGGAGGGCCGGGAGCACCTCGGCGGGGCGCCAATCCACCACGATCCCCGCCGCGAGCAACCGGTCGGTCTCCAGATCCAGGACCTGGCGCAGGAGCTCGTTGACATTGACCATGGCCTCGGCCTCGCGCGGCTCCTCGGGCAGGGCGCCGCGCAGCGTTTCCAGGGCCCGGGCCCCGGAGGCGCAGATCTGGTCCAGCATGGCCGCCAGGGTCTCCAGGCTGGCGGTGCCGCACCGGACCATGACCGAGGCGGCATTGATAACATTCATGGGGGCCTGGAGTTGGTAGATGGCCGCCGCCAGGGCCTCGTGCATCCCCTGTATCAGTTGCTGCTCGGCGAGTCTGGCCCGCAGGTTCTCCAGATGGGCTCGCGCCATCTCGCGTCGGCGCGCGGTGATCTCCGTGGCGATCAGGAGGAGTTGCCGATCACCCCGGGTCCCGCTAGCGAAGTAACCGCGGGCACTGGGGTCCGGCTCATCCGCCGGGGTACCGGAGCAGGAGAACCAGCGCGGGCCTCGCCCATTCGGGGTCTCCAGGCTGATCTCGAGATTCTTGAAACCCTGCCCCGCCAGGCAGGCCTCTATCGGGTCCGTGCCCGCTTGCCCCAGGATGGCCTCGGTCAGCACCTTGGCCGGCTCGCGCCCCCGCAGATCCCCCAGGAGCTTTTTATATTCCTGGTTATCGAGCAATACCCGTCCCTGGGCATCCAGCAACATCACCACCACGGGGGCGGCATCCAGGACCATCTCGACGCGGGCCTTCTGCTGGCGCAGCCGGGCCTCCAATTCGTGCTCCTTAGTGACGTCACGCTGCTTGCCGAGGAAGTAGCCCAGTTCCCCGTGCCGATCCAGGACCGGGGCGATCGTCAGCTCCGCCAGGTAGTCGCCCCCTTGCTTGGTGCGGTTAACCAGGATGCCGGTCCAGGTTTGCTTGCGCGTGATGGTCCGCCACAACTCCTGGTAAATGCTTTCCGGGGTTGCCCGGTTATTAAGAATGGACTGGTTCTTACCAATCACCTCCTCCCGCGCGTAACCGGTCAGGGCCTCGAAGGCACGGTTGACGTACAGGATGGTCGCCTGGGGGTCCGCGATGGAGATGGCGGAGGGCGTCTGCTCGACCGCCTCGAAAAAGAGCCGGGGTGGTAAGGCGTCGGCGGCGGGCCCGGACAGTTGGTTCAGGGCCTCGATCACCTCGCCAGGGGTGCCGGGCGGTGGCGAGGCGAGAAATTCGATCAGGGCCTGGGTGAAGTTCCCGTGAGGGAGTTCTGGGATGTGAGTAGCCGTCACGGGGTTGCTCCAACAAAAGGACCGCAGGGTATTAATTCACAGCAATATTCGTGCCCCCGCCAGCCGTCGGTGCCGGGCCTGGGGTCAAGACTTCCAGCCATTTCCCCCCGTGCCCGGCTAACAGCTTGATCCCGGATGCCCCTGGCGGGCTACGGCATCCTTGTCGGATCGAAAACAAAGCCCAACCGTCCGACACCCCGGCCTTGTCGCAACCCCCACAAGCGCCTCTTCCCCCAGGCCCCGCGCTATTAGGGCGCGCACCCGCGCCCAGCGACCTAGCCGCGCCCCGTAACCGTTCGGCCCCCTCTCCCCAACCCCGCGAGGGGGGAGGGAGCAAGAGAATCAGTGGCTTGAGCTATCGAACCCAACCCATGCTGCCTGGGGGTCTGAAGGGTTACCCCGCGCCCAGACCCCTGTCTTTTCTGGAGCCACGCCGCCCGCCTGGCGCCCCGGCCACTCCCGAGGAGCCCCGGTACCAATGACTGGCACCTAATTTGCGTTCCCCCTATCGACGGACCCGATCGCGGGTCTGGGCAGGTGCCTTCCCCCTTGATCCCGAGGCCTTGATTCCCATGGGCGAATATCTGTTACTGATCCTGGCGACCGCGCTGGTCAACAACGTGCTGCTGGTGAAGTTCCTGGGGCTATGCTCCTTCATGGGCGTCTCGAGCCGACTCGATTCCGCCTTGGGGATGAGCCTGGCGACCACCTTCGTGCTGACCCTGGCCGTGGTGGCGGGCTGGCTCCTGGAGCATCTCCTCATCCAGCCCCTCGGGCTGGGCTATCTGCGGATCCTCACCTTCATCCTGGTCATCGCCTCGGTGGTGCAGTTCACCGAAATGGTGGTCCGCAAGGTCTCGCCGGCGCTCCATCAGGTGCTGGGCATCTACCTGCCCCTGATTACCACCAACTGCGCCGTCCTGGGCGTGACCTTGCTCAATGTCCAGGAGGACCATGGTTTCATGTACAGCCTGCTCAACGGCATCGGCTCCGCCCTCGGCTTTTCGCTGGTGATGGTGCTGTTCGCCGGGCTGCGGGAGCGCCTGGCCCTGGCCCAGGTCCCAGCCCTCTTCGCGGGGCAGCCCATCGCCTTCATCACGGCTGGGTTGCTGTCACTGGGCTTCATGGGTTTCGTGGGACTGGCGTGACGCGCGCGCCCCGAGCCCCTAGGGAGACACAGGAAGATGATCATCGCCATTGGTAGCCTCACCCTCCTCGGCCTGACCCTGGGCGGTCTCCTCGCCGTCGCCGGGCGCTATTTGCGGGTCGAGGGCAATCCCCTCGCCGAGCAAGTCGTGGCCCTGCTACCCGGGTCCCAGTGCGGACAGTGTGGCTATGCGGGCTGTGGACCCGCGGGGGAGGCCATCGCCTCGGGGGCCGCCTCGCCGGCCATCTGCCCCCCCGGCGGCAGGGCCGTGGCGGGCGAGATCGCCAACCTGCTGGGCGTTGCCCTGGACCTGTCGGGCCTCGTGGAAAAGGCCCCCAGGATCGCCTTCATCAAGGAGAGCCTCTGTATCGGCTGCTGCAAATGCTTCAAGCGCTGCCCCACGGACGCCATCATGGGGGCCAACAACATGATTCATAGCGTCTTCACCGACGCCTGTATCGGCTGCGAACAGTGCTTCGCGGTCTGTCCCACCGAGTGCATCGAGATGCGCCCCCTCGTGGCCAACCTCCAGACCTGGTTCTGGCCCAATCCGACCGCCCTGGCGGCGGTCCAATGACACGCCGGGAGTAGCGGACATGAGACTTTTCAGGATTCGCGGGGGCGTTCACCCAGAGGCACGCAAGCAGCTGGCGGCGGGGCAGCCCATCGAGGACCTGCCCCTGCCCGCCTTGCTGCATGTCCCGCTGCAGCAGCATATCGGCACCCCCGCCGCCCCCCTAGTGCATCGGGGCCAAAGGGTCGCCAAGGGCGATCTCCTGGGCCATGCCCAGGGGGCCATCTCGGCCCCGGTCCATGCCCCGACCTCGGGACGCATCATGGGTGTCGGCGGCTACCCAGCCCATCATGCCTCCGGGCTCTCGGTCCGCACTATTACCCTTCAGCCCGATGGGGAGGACCGCTGGCGTGACGACCTAGCGGGGACCGCGGACCCCTTTGCGCTGGAACCGGAAGCAATCACGGCCCGGGTCTCGGCCGCGGGCATCGTCGGGATGGGTGGGGCGACCTTCCCCGCCGCCGTCAAGCTCAACCTGCGGCAACGCTATCGGCTCCATACCCTGGTGATCAACGGCGCCGAATGCGAGCCCTATCTCACCTGCGATGACCGGCTGATGCGCGAGCACACCGATCAGGTCATCGACGGTATTCGCATCATGGCCCACGCCCTGGGCCTGGCCCAGATCCTGATCGCCATCGAGAAGAACAAGCCCGAGGCTCTGGCGGCCATGTCCCAGGCAGCGGCCGGCCAGGCGGGGGTCCGGGTCATCGGCCTGCCGGTCCGCTACCCCATGGGCTCGGAAAAGCATCTGGTGCAGGCGCTGCTGGGCCGCGAGATCCCGGCGCGGGGTCTCACCGCGGACCTGGGGGTGGTGGTACACAACCCCGCCACCGCCTTCGCCGTGCATCAGGCCCTGCGGCTGGGCCGGCCCCTGGTCTCGCGGGTGGTGACGGTCAGCGGTGGGGCGATCAGGACCCCCCGCAATCTGCGCGTCCCCCTGGGGACTCCGGTTCAGTATCTGATCGACCATTGTGGCGGCTTCCGGGAGGAGCCAACACGGCTGGTGAGCGGGGGGCCCATGATGGGCCAACCCCTGCCCAGCACGCGCGTACCCATCGTCAAGGGTTGCAACGGCATCCTGGCGCTCACCGCCGCCGAGACGCGTACCCGCCCGGCCATGCCCTGTATCCGCTGCGCCAGTTGTGTCTCCGCCTGCCCCTGCGGGCTGCTGCCCCTGGAGATGGCGGCGCGAACCCGCGCCGGGGATCTGGAGGGGGCCGTGGCCCTGGGGCTCATGGATTGTGTCGCCTGTGGCTCCTGCTCCTATGTGTGCCCGGCCCATATCCCCCTAGTGCAGTATTTCAACTTTGCCAAGGGCGAGATGGCCGCCCGGGGCCGGGCCAAACAGAAACAGGCCGAGACGCGCCGGCTGGCCGAGCAGCGCACCGCGCGGATCGAGGCCATCCAGCAGGCCAAGCGGGAGGCCATGGCGGCACGCAAGCGGGAGGCGGCCGCCAATCATAAACCCCAAACGCCGGTGACCAGCACCGCGTCCCTGGCGGAGGCTTGACCATGATGAACCCTGGTATCTTCCCCGGACCCTATACCCATGCCGGCACCAGCGTGGGGCGCGCCATGGGTCTGGTGACCCTGGCCCTGGTGCCGGCCACCCTGTTCGGGCTTGGCCAGTTTGGCTGGCCGGCCGTCTTCATGCTGCTGGTGACCCTGATGGCCGCGCTGGCTGCGGAGGCCCTCTGTCTGGCGATCGCGGGCAAACCCCTGCGGCCCTACCTGCTGGATGGCTCCGCCCTCCTGACCGGCTTGCTCCTGGCCCTCTCCTTGCCCCCCTGGGCGCCCTGGTGGCTGGGAGTCATCGGGGCCCTGATAGCCATTCCCTTGACCAAGCAGGTGTACGGCGGAATTGGCCAGAATCTCTTCAATCCGGCCATGGTGGCTCGGGTCGCACTGCTGGTCGCCTTTCCCTTGGAGATGACGAGCTTTACCGCCCCCCTGTCGCCCTGGTCCGCCAGCGCGCCCGGTTTCGAGGCGGGCCTGGCGGTCACCTTCGGCGGCGAGATTCCCGACGGCTTCAGCGGGGCCACCATCCTGGGCCAGGTGCGAACCGGCTTGAGTCAGGGTCATGACCTCGGGGGCATTCTGGCGGGGATTTACGACCCCCTGTCGGGGGCCTTGGGCTGGATCGGGGGCAGCATGGGCGAGACCTCGGCCATTCTCCTCCTGTTGGGCGGGCTCTTCCTGCTCCAACGGCGGGTCATCACCTGGCACATTCCCGTCTCGCTGCTGGGCGCCCTGGTGCTGATGGCCAGCCTGATGCATCTGATCAATCCGGCCCGGTACCCGGACGCCATGCTGCATCTGGTCTCCGGCGCCACCCTGCTGGCGGCCTTTTTCATCGCCACGGACCCGGTCACCTCCCCCGTCTCGCCGCGTGGCCAGTTGCTCTTCGGGGCCGGCTGCGGGCTGCTGATTTACGCCATCCGCACTTGGGCCGGCTATCCGGAGGGGGTCGCCTTCGCGATCGTCCTCATGAACGCCTGCACCCCCATCATCGACCACTACGCGCGCCCGCGGATCTACGGACGGGACCACCGGGGCGACCCCATCGAATACGCCGAGCAAGCGGAGCTGCCCCGATGAGCGACATCACCACCACCGCCGGTGGCGGCCTCCCCAACCTGCGCCAGCATGCCGGCTACCCGTCCCTGCTCCTCGGCGCTTTCACGCTGCTCGCCGCCACCCTGCTGGTGGTCGCCGACCGGTTCACGCGCGAGCCTATCGCCGAGCGGGGGGCCGAGGATCTCAAGGCCTCCCTGGCCCAGGTGATCCCCCTGGCGCTCCAAGACAACGATCCCGTGGCGGATGCGCTGTCGATCCCATCGGCAGCCGGGGTACCGGTCAGGGTTTACCGGGCGATGCGGCAGGGTCGGGTCACCGCTGTCGCCTTCCAGGTCACCGGCCTGGGGTACGCGGGCCCGATCGAGTTGATCCTGGGCCTTGACGCCCAAGGCCGCATCTTGGGTGCCCGGGTGCTCTCCCATCGGGAGACCCCGGGGCTGGGGGACCGCATCGAGGCCACCAAGGACGACTGGATTCTGGGTTTCGAAGGGCTCGCCCTGGGCGACCCACCCGAGAGTCGCTGGGCGGTGAAGAAGGACGGGGGGGACTTCGACCAGTTCAGTGGCGCCACCATCACCCCACGCGCCGTGGTCGGCGCCTTCAAGAAGGGACTCCAGCTCTTCGCCACCCATCAGGCCGTCCTGTTCGCGCCGCCGCCCGGCGACCCAGGCCCCGACGCGAACCCATGAACCTGTGACAGGAGGCTGTCCGTGACTAGCCGCATCGCATCGCCCACCAAGGCCGCCGTTGACTGGGGCGCCATCACCCAACAAGGGCTCTGGGGTAACAACGTCATCCTGGCCCAGGGCCTGGCCCTCTGCCCCGCCCTGGCGGTGACCAGCACCACGACCAATGGCTTGGGCATGGGGCTGGCGACCACCGCGGTCATCACGGCATCCAACCTGCTGGTGTCCCTGATGCGCCCGGTCATGAGCCCGGAGGTCCGCATCCCCGTCTATATCGTCCTGATCGCCACCCTGGTGACCCTGGTCGATCTGGGTCTCAACGCCTATGCCCATGAACTGCACAAGGCTCTTGGCCTCTTCATCGCCCTCATCGTCGTCAACTGCGCCGTCCTGGGACGCGCCGAGGCCTTCGCCTCCAAGAACCCGGCCCTGGCGTCGGTCCTCGATGGCCTGGTCACCGGCCTCGGCTTCACCGCCGTGCTCATGGTCCTGGGCGGGGTGCGCGAGATCGTCGGCAGCGGCACCCTGTTCGCCGGCGCCGCCCAGTTGCTGGGGTCCGGCTTCGCCTTCCTGGAGGTGCGATTGATCCCGGACTACCGGGGCTTCCTGCTGGCGATTCTGCCCCCCGGCGGCTTTCTGGCGCTGGGGTTGCTGCTGGCCGGCAAACGGCTGATCGACGCCCGGCTGGCGGCAAGCCAACAATCACGAGCCCTGGCTCGGGCCGCCCGGGCAGCGGCCTAAGCCGGAGCAACCGCTCTCACCCACCCGATCCCTCCGAGGAGAACCATCCATGCACATCGGCGTCGCCTACGCGGACAAGTTCAAGCAGACCTGGCTCAAGCTGGATATGCCCGAGGGCAGCCGGGTGCGCGACGCCATCCTGGCCTCCGGCCTCCTCGGTCAGTTCCCCGAAATCGACCTGGACCAGAACCAGGTGGGTATCTTTGGCAAGATCACGCGGCTCGACACGCCCCTCGCCGATGGCAATCGGGTCGAGATCTACCGCCCCATCGTCGCCAATCCCGAGACCGTCGAGCGGCGGGACCAGGACTGAGGCCCGACCCGAGGGGCCAGGCGGGGCGGTCGGATGGGATATGGACGGAATGGACGGCAGAGGGGCTAACGCTGAGTACCGGCAACACCCCGGTGACGGACGGCAAGTGCCGAGCGATCATGGCCTGAAAGCATACCTTACATTTGGATAATACAACCGTATGGCATGCTGGCATGACGCCCGCGTTGCTGGCGGAGTCGAAGCAGTCGGCCTTTTACCGCGAGTGGCTGAACTCCTTCTTTGCCCGGGACATCCAGCGGCTCTTCGTCAACACCCTGTTACGCCACCGCCAACGGCACGGCCCAGGCCAGCAGTGATTACACCGCCAAGGGCGGCGTGCTGACCTTTGCGGCCGACATGTCCAGCGTTTGCCCACCGGGGTACGCCAGGAACAGCGCCTACTGCGTGCCTGCGGCGGGCCAGCTAAAACCCGCGCTGCCGAGGGTGTCAAGCGTCTGTCCGCCGGGGTATTACCGCAGTGGCACCTATGGTGAGCAGAACGCGGGGCAATGAACCGGCCGCCCTGCGGGTATCAAGCCGCTCGCCAAGGCGGCTGCCCGGCGGACCTCTTCACTCAACCGGGCTTGCGCTTCCTGAAGTTACCAGCAGCCTGTCTCCTCAGGGCTAGGTGCTTGCTGGGCGCGGCGAGGGTTCATGGTGCTACTCCAGGGTGGTCGGTCTGACCAGACGTTAAGCCCAGCAAGCCTATACCGCAAGCGCGCGGTAGGCTGTTGCCGGCTTGGCGCAGGATGGCGTTGGCCGGGGGCCGGGCTTTGACTCTGGTGGGCACGGGGAAGGTGATGCC
Organism: Chromatiaceae bacterium; assembly: GCA_049654905.1. GTDB lineage: Bacteria > Pseudomonadota > Gammaproteobacteria > Chromatiales > Chromatiaceae > M0108. The sequence continues at coordinate 10,353 of JBASIS010000253.1, read as the reverse complement.
GGTGGTCGGCCGCAAGCGGTCCGGGGCGATATCCAGGTGGTTGAGAGCCGCCAGCTCCGGGGCGATGGCCCAGACGCGCTGCGTAAGGGCCTCGTAGGTCTCGGCCTCGGTGACCAGGCCAATGACCGCGCATTCGGCAATCCACATCCCGTCTGCGTGGGTCACCTGTACCGCTAGGGGGGCTGGGGAAGGGCGCATCAGTAGGGTTTTTTTCCTACCCAATTACCGGGCGCCTGGTATTGGCAGACCCACACTTGCTCGCTGGTGTCTGGGCACACGGCCACCGCGCAACCGACCCGCGAGGTGGTCTGCCAAACGACTTGCGTGTAGTGACCGCACTGCTGCCCTGGGGTGCAGGCGTTGCGTTCGTGGTGATAGTCTTTGCTCTCACTCCCCCACGCAGCAACCACCTGTTGCGGGCTGACCGGCTGCACCGCTCGCCGACCATCCGACCAGCGGATCGCACCCGCCCAATAGAGATTTTCTCCATATTTACCATCGGGCTGGCTGTGCCGCAGCCGGCACTGATGCTCGGCTTGCAGCTGGTCTGCCCAACGCTGAGCCGATTTAGCCAGCGCGGGTGAGTAGGTGAGGGGCGGAGTGCCGACCTTGGCGCGCCATTGATTATGGGCCGCGAGCATAGCGGCTGCGTCGAAGCTGGTCGCTTGGACGGGCCAGGTGGGGAGCAGGAACACCAGCAGCAGGTGCCTCATGAGTTTCCCTATCCTAGGCGGTAGGTGTGGCCGCTTGGCCCTTGCCCGTAGCCCCGAGGCACTGACCCGGGTCTTCGACCTGGCGGAGGTCGCTGACTGCGTGCCGCAAATCCGTTTCGGGTCTGCCTGGACAGCATGACTGGGCATGAGTCCCTCAATCCGCACTTTGGGGGCTACTGCGGCAGGCGCTGACGATAGCGCTGCATCGCGAAGTACCCCATGACGGGCAAGCCCAGGGTGTAGGCGAATCCCAGCGCCAGGAAGCCATTGCAGTAGGGATGGCTGATGACCCCGGCAGCGCTTAACAAGTCGATGGCCCATACCGCAAAAGGGACATGCAGGAGACAAGCGGTAGCCAGGCCGGGGTTATACCAGCGGCGCGCCGCCAGGGACAAGCCGATATGGACCGCCGCCTGAAAGATCAGAAAATACGGCATCCAGGCCGCCAGGCGGAGGTCATAGGTAGCCAGCAGGCCGCAGAGGGGCAGCGGCAGCCAGATGTAGCCCATATTGATCCAGTAGACGAGATTTTCGTCCAGGAGCCCCGCGCGCGGATCTTGGTGATAGAGGTCGCGGTTGGCAAACTCGACGAAGCCGCCAGGAAATAGGTATTCCTCGGTCTCATGAAGCATATACAACGGGGCGCACAGGAGCATCGCGTAGAGGACGAGATTGGCGGGCGCCACCAGGACCGAGAGATAGACCACCAGAAAGACCGAGACGACGAGACCCGCCCGCATCCACTCGCGATGGAACCAATGGTAATAGCCAGCAAGGGACATCGCGGTCGACATCGGTGGTCACCCAACAGGTAAAGGCGTTAACGAGCGGCCAACCGGCCGGTCGGATCGTAGTGATGGCTCTCCGGAAGGTGGCCGGCTCGTTCGCGGTGGCGGTGGCGGTGGCGGTGGCGGACCCTACCCGGCAACCTCTTGTTTACGCTGCACCACCAATGCCAATAATCCCTGAGCGCCAAGGCGGTCCTGGCTATCCAGCTCAATCAGTTTTTCAAAAATGCCCTGACTTTCGTCGAGATGGTGCAAACGCATGTTGAGGAAACCCACGGCTTTCAGGGTGAATAAGTAGAGTCTGACCTGCGTTAATGCCACCGGCGGGACCTTACTGATATGACTTGGTTGCAAATCACGCCAATCCTCGGGAAAACCGATCACCGGCCTGATGACAGCCAAGGCTTTGACCGTGGCCCGCAAGGCATCTTCCAGCCGATGCTGGTAATAGTAAAACCGGTTCAGGGCCACCAACACATTCAAGGAGTGCGGCGCCAGAAAATACGCTTTTAGCAACTGTAATTCGGCGTCACCCGTTGCATAGTTTGCCGCGGCCGTGGCTATCAGCTCTGTAACGCCGGCCACCTCGGGCTCTTCAAAATACAAGCCTTGTGCTTCAAAATCCAACAGATCCATTTAAACCCTCACCGCCCGCTGTGCCGGACATTATTTTCTGGGAACACCAACGCGTTACGCCGGGCAAAGATCACCCCTTCGATCAAGCCGGGCGTCGGGTTACCCTGCGCTCATCCTGCTGGTCACGATCGCCGATGACGCGCCTAGGATACGGGTTGAGTCCTCCGAGAGGAAGGCGCGATGAGCCGGAGTCGCCTACCCGGTGGTATCTGACCAGGTTCCCGGCCAGGATGCCACCGCCAACGGCACGGCCCAGGCCGACAGCGATTACCTCGCCAAGAGCGGTGCGCTGTTCGCGCCGCTAACCGCGGCCGGGGAGACGCGGCGCGAAGGGATGATGACGGTAATGGATGACATCAACCGCCGCTGGGGGCGCGGCACCCTGCGCTATCTGGCGGAGGGCCTGGGCCAGCCGTGGCGCATGCGCCGGGAGCGGCTGTCGCCGGCTGATACGACGCGGTGGGAGGAGTTGCCGGGGGTGGGGTGAGGGGGCGTGACGCGCCCTTGCCCGCACGACGCATATTCCTCGTTAAATGATCTCACGAGGCCGGAGCAATGTCAGATCATAACCAACAGCAGGATCCACAGCGCCAATCCGACCAGGCCGAAAACAGCCAGGGCGAGCCATGCGTAACCCGGGTTCTGGGCGGCTGAACGCTCCGCGTGCCGCGCGGCCGCTGCCGACCAGAAGACGGCCTCCTTGTCGTTGCTGAGACGCCGGTAAAAGTGCGCGGTCTGCGCTGCAAATTGGCTTGCCGTATATTCCTCATTCTGCACGAAGGCGTGTTTACACAGAACCGCCGCGGGAAGAATCAGCAACAAGTACAACAATAGAAACATGACAGGGGATTTGGAGTCCAGCCGCACCGCAAGTGAGGGAAAAAGGGGCCGCCCTTTAGCTGACCCCGGGACCTGTCCGGCCGCCCCGCTAGAGCGTCCGTTGCTCGGACACTAATTCCTTGCCCCCGAACCTGTCAAATCACCCGGCAAAAGGCCGTTTCTGTCCGGGCCGCCCCAGCCCCCAGCCCCCCAGCCCAGGCCCTGCTATTGCCGGCCCCGGCGGCGGCGCTCCAGTCCTGGCCGGTCAGTCACCGCGTTAATCGGGTGACGGAGGACGGGGCGGGCTTAATAGAGCCGGTGGCGGCTGGCTGAGTCCTCTAGCTGATCCCGGTCCACCGCCCCCGGCGCACGACAGGCACCGTCGCAACGCGGGTGCCTACTGCGCTGGTGGTCATACCCGGCACCGGAAGACACCGGCACCGGCCGCCGCCGATGGGGAAATGCTCCCGGAAGACGATTTTTCCGGACTCTGACCCGGCGCGGCCCGGATACCCAGGTCTATGACTGCGCCGACGAGGATTGCCCACCGGCATGGGGGATACCCGCCGCAGTGGCTGCGGCGTTATCCTAGCCGCAACGATATTCAGCCCTGCCCCGGAGCCCCGGATGACCCGAGTCATATACATGATGCCCAAACGGACCCACCTGGCCTGGGACCCCCGCCTGGAACCCTTGGATCTGGAGGCCGAAGCCGGGATTGAGGTGCCCTTATTGGGCTACGTGAGTGCGGGGCGGCCCGTGGAAACCCCCGAAGAGCAGGAAACCATTCGGGTTCCCAGCCACATGACCCGCAAAGCCAGCTATGCCCTGCGGGTACGCGGCCACTCCATGATCGATGACCAGATCCAGGACGGGGACATCATCGTTATCGAACAACGCCAGACCGCCGAGAATGGCGAGACCGTGGTGGCGCTGATCAACGGCCACCAGGTGACGCTCAAGCGCTTTTATGTGGAAGCGCAGGGGGTCCGCCTCCAGCCGGCCAATCCCGAGATGGCGCCGCTGTACCTCCGGCATGAGGAGATCGAGATCCTCGGGATTGTCAGCGGAGTGGTGCGGATGACGACCTGATGGGAGGCCACGGAGCCCATCTACCCAGGAATTACCCATGAAGTTGCAGTTGTCTCCCTGGATCGCACTTGCTGTCGGGCTGGTATTGACGATGGTGGCCAGCCTTGAGGTCAAGAAGGCCCACGAACAGGAGGCGGCGAACGAATTCGCGGTCACCAGCGATCAGGTCACGCTCAAGATCCAGGCCCGACTCAATGCCTATGCCCTGATTCTCAAGGGCGGAGCGGGTTTCTTTGCCGCATCCCACGCGGTTGATCGCCGCGAGTGGCAGGCCTACGTTGAGAAACTTCGTGTCCAGGACAGCGTCCCGGGGGTGCAGGGCATCGGTTTTTCGCAAGTGATTCCACCGCAACAATTGGCGGCCCATATCGCCAGCATGCGCGCCGAAGGCTTTCCCGACTACCGGGTGCACCCGGCGGGCGAGCGCGACCTCTACACCTCTATCATCTTTCTGGAACCCTTTCGCGGCCGCAATCTGCGCGCGTTCGGGTTCGACATGTTCTCTGAACCGGTGCGCCGTGCCGCCATGGAACAGGCGCGCGACAGCGGAGCACCCGCCTTGTCAGGCAAGGTGGGACTGGTTCAGGAGCCCGGCCAGGAGGTGCAAGCGGGAACGGTGATGTACGTCCCGGTCTATCGCCATGGCGCACCGACCGACACGGTCGAGCAACGTCGCGCCGCGCTGATTGGCTGGGCATACAGCTCCTATCGGATGCAGGACCTGTTGGAGGGTATTCTTGCCAATGGGGATGACCCCAGCACCAAGCGGGTGCATCTGCACCTCTACGCTGGCCATGAAGTGATGGCCGCCAACGAACTGTACGATAGCCACCCAGCCGTCACCCATAAAGTCGATCCGCTCTCCTACCAGCAACGCACCCTTGAGTTCAATGGCCAGCATTGGTTACTGGCATTTCATGCCGGTGAAGGACATGGAGCCATCAGCTATGCGAGCGCCTGGGCAACACTGGCCGGTGGCATCGTGCTCAGTAGTCTACTGTGCGGGTTGATGCTCGCCTTGGCGCGTACGCAGGTCCGCGCCAGGGCCATCGCCGATACCCTGACTGCAGCGCTCGCCACCTCGCGCGGCTTGCTGCAGAAGATCATCGACACGGCGCCGATCCGCGTCTTCTGGAAGGATCGCGACTGCCGCTACCTGGGCTGTAACCCGCTCTTCGCCCGGGATGCCGGCATGAAGGCGCCGTCCGACCTGATCGGGCTGGACGACTACGCCATGGGCTGGGCCGCGCAGGCCGATCTCTATCGTGCCGATGACCGGCAAGTGATGGCATCGGGCCAATCGCGACTTGATTTTGAAGAACCTCAGACCACCCCGGACGGCAAGCCACTCTGGCTGCGTACCTCCAAGGTGCCGTTGCGTGACGCAGCAGGAAACGTGATTGGCGTGCTGGGGATCTATGACGACATCACTGAACGCAAGCAGACCGAAATCGCGCTGCTCTCCGAAAAGCAGTTTTCCGAGGATGCCCTGAATGCCCTGCCCGGCGTGTTCTACATGTTCGACGTGACCGGCCGCTTTTTGCGCTGGAACCATCATTTCAGTAAGGTTAGCGGCTACACCGATGCCGAGTTGGCCACCATGCGGGGCACGGACTTCTTTACCGGCGACGACCAGCGGCGGGTGGGCGAGGCCATGCAGCGGGTATTTGTCCAAGGGCAGGCGGAGGTCGAGGCGGATATCCAGACCAAGGATGGCCGGAAACTGCCCCACCACCTCCAAGGGCAACGCAGCACCATCGCCGATCAAATCTACCTGCTCGGTGTCGGCCTCGATGTCAGCGAGCAGCGCCGGACGCGGCAGGCGCTGGAAATCGAGCGGACGCACCTGCATACCCTGGTGAGCACCATCCCCGATCTGATCTGGCTGAAAGCGGTTGACGGCACCTATCTCGCCTGCAATCCGGAGTTCGAACGTTTCGTCGGCGCGGCTGAAAGCGACATCCTCGGCAAAACCGACTACGACTTCGTGCCCAGTGCGCTGGCTGACTCTTTTCGAGAACATGATCGCGCCGCCATCGCGGCCGGCAAGACATCCCGTAACGAGGAATGGGTCACCTATGCCAGCGACGGCCGCCGCGTCCTGCTGGAGACGACCAAGATGCCGATGCGGACACCGGATGGCCGCTTGGTGGGCGTTCTCGGGATCGGCCATGACATCACCGAGCGCAAGTCGCATCAAGACCAACTCGAACATCTTGCCCATTTCGATACCCTGACCGGTCTGCCGAATCGCGTGCTACTCGCTGACCGTCTGCACCAGGCCATGCTGCAGGCGCGGCGCCGCGAGACCCTGCTGGCGATCGCTTTTCTGGACCTGGATGGTTTCAAGGCGATCAACGACCAGTATGGCCACCCAGCAGGCGACCAGCTGCTGACCACGCTGGCCAGCCACATGAAGCAGGTGCTGCGTGAAGGCGATACGCTGGCGCGCATCGGCGGCGACGAGTTCCTCGCGGTCTTCATCGACCTGCCCGATGTTGAATCCTCTGCGCCCCTGCTGGCGCGCCTGCTGGCGGTAGCAGCAGCAGTGGTCGACTACGAGGGCCATGCCCTCCGGGTTTCCGCCAGCCTGGGGGTAACCTTTTACCCGCAAGCGGAGGCCATCGATGCCGACCAACTGCTGCGCCAGGCGGATCAGGCGATGTATCAGGCCAAGCAGGCGGGCAAAAATCGCTACCACATCTTCGATACCGAGCAGGATCGCCATGTGCGCGGTCATCATGAAAGCCTGAAGCGGATCAGGCGGGCGCTAGATGAGCGGGAGTTCGTGCTCTACTACCAGCCCAAGGTGAACATGCGTTCTGGCGTCGTCATCGGCGCCGAGGCCTTGATCCGCTGGCAGCACCCGGAGCGGGGCCTGCTGCCGCCCGCCGCCTTCCTGCCGCTGATTGCCGACCATCCGCTGGCGATTGCCATCGGCGAATGGGTACTGGAGACCGCCATGAGGCAGATCGAGACCTGGAAGGCGGCCGGCTTGCCGTTGCCGGTGAGCGTCAATATCGATGCGATCCAATTGGAGCAAGCCGATTTTGTCCAACGCCTGCGGCAGCAAGTGGCGGCACACCCTGGGTTAGCGGCCGGTGACCTGGAGCTGGAAGTGCTGGAAACCAGTGCGCTGCAAAACACCGCCTACGCTACTGGCGTGATCCTGGCCTGCCGCGAGATGGGGGTCGGTTTCGCGCTGGATGACTTCGGTACCGGCTATTCGTCGCTGACCTATCTGAAACGTCTGCCCGTGGGCCTGTTGAAAATTGATCAGAGCTTCGTGCGCGACATGCTGGATGACCCCGATGATCTGGCGATTCTCAGCGGCATCCTCGGGCTGGCAACTGCTTTTCGTAGCCAGACGATCGCGGAAGGGGTGGAAACCCTGGTGCATGGCAAGATTCTGCTGCAACTGGGTTGCGAACTCGCGCAGGGCTATGCCATCGCCCGCCCCATGCCGGCTGAGGACCTGCCAGTTTGGCTGGCGGCCTGGCGCCCCCCTGCGTCATGGCTGAATCAAGCACCCATCCGTCGTGATGACCTGCCGATTCTGTTTGCCTGGGTCGAGCACCGGGCCTGGATCCTACAGGTGGTGAGTTTTATTCGGGGTGAGGGTGACACGCCGCCGCAGATGCACCCTGAACAGTGTCGGGTCGGACAATGGCTGAAAGCCGAGGCGCGCTTGCCCAAGGAGCATCACTTGGCTGTTGAAGCCTTGGGGCCTTACCACATCGAAATCCATGAACTGGCGAGTGAGTTGATCCGCTTGAAACAGGATGGCCGGATGGATGCGGCGATGGCAAAACTGTCCGAACTTGATCGATTGCGGGAGCGTTTTCTGGCGCGGATTATGGAGATGTTGCCGGACATGTCGGCGGACCCAGAGTGCGTGAATCCATCGCCCGCATGACTCTCCCCATCCTGAATCTGGCCAGCCGGGTCATGGTGGCGCCTTCCTGTCCCGTGCCAACCATCCAAACCTCATCGGGGGCCTGGATGGTTGCCCTGGGGGCGCCAGGGAGCAGCCAATATCAGGCGGTGGCCGCCGTGCTCGGGCGGAGCGGGTTAGGGGCGAATATCCGCTAGCACCTAGCCTTGTCCCAGGACTGCCCAAGGCCTATGCTTTCCCACAGGAGCAACTAGGAGCACCCCATGGTCATCAGTGACAAACCGATTCCCGTCCTCACCGGGCCAGATGCCCGCGAGTTTGAGCGCAAAATGCAAGAAGAAAAGGTAGTCCCCGCGGCGGTCTACGCCAGGATGGTAAAAAATTTCAACAGCATCACCATCGTGGATGCGGACCGCCAGGACCTGAAGCCGACGCCCATCTCAACGCTTTCTTCTTTGAGCACGCGCGGATCAGCAGTCGCGAGCTATTGTCGGTGTCCTATGCCTGGAACCTTGGCGATAAGACCGTAGCATTTTTCAGCGTCTCCAATGACGCCGTACCCATCGATAAGGTCTCGCGCCGCAACTAGTTTTGGCGCAAATTTCCCAATGGCAAGCGCTTGACGATCATGCCAGCGGTCAAGATCGGACGCTTTGCGGTGGCCCGTGATTGCCGGCGCGCCAGTCACGGCACCCAAGTGCGAGACCGTGGTGGCCTTGATCAACGGCCACCAGATGACGCTCAAGCGCTTTTATGTGGCCGCGGCGGGGGTGCGCCTGCAACCGGCTAAGGCAAGCACCTCGGGTTTCTATTCCGACGGACACCGCCCATGCCGCATCGCCTCCTAGGATTGGCTGAGGCATGTTCATAATCAGGAGTGATATTGATGAACCGAGACTACGGCATCCAAACCCCCTCTGGCTACGGGCGGCTCATGGCAGCTATCCTGATGTTCCTCGGAGTTCTGGCCTGGGGCACGGGCAAGGCAAGTCTGGACCCAGAGCCTGGCGCCCCGGGCGCACCGAGCACGGCCAGCTCTTCAGAAGCGACTTACCCTATCGCCCTGGCGCCACCCAGGTCTTCCGGTCCCTTGATCGTGCGAGCCAGGCTGGACATCAACCAGATCAACGAAATTGACGACAGCGCGGAAAACTTTGAATTTTCCGGGGTGATGACCCTGAGCTGGCGCGACCCTCGCCAGGCCTTCGATCCCGACGTGGAGGGGGTGGCCGAAAAGATCTATACGGGCACTTTCCAGTTCGACGAGACGTCGCCGGGCTGGTATCCACAAGTGGTGCTGGTCAACGAAGCGGGCCTCTACGCAAAGAGCGCGGTCATGCTGCGCGTCCGCCCGGACGGCACCTCAATCCTGACCGAGACCCTGAACGCCATCGCGGAATCCAAGCTGGTGATGAGGCGCTTTCCCTTCGACCGCCAGCATCTCGAGGCGGCCTTCCAGGTGCTGGGCTTCGACAAGGACGAGGTACAACTGGTGGCGGACACCGAGCCGCCGCCTGCCGCGGCCTCTCGTATCACCATACCCCAGTGGGATCTCAATGGCATCGGCAGCGCTATCCAGGACTGGGAGGCGCCTTACGCTGGCCGGGGTGGCGTGGCCTCGACCTACGTCGTCACCCTTGACGTGAACCGTCTGCCTTTCTATCTGATGCGCCTCGTCGTCTTCCCGCTCGCGGTGATCGTACTGCTCTCCTTCGCGGTGTTTTGGATGGATCGTTCATCCATAGGGGATCGGATCAGCGTCTCCTTTATCGGCATCCTCACCGCCGTCGCCTACTTGATGGTGATCGGTGACAGTATGCCGCGCATCGCCTACGTCACCCTGATACACGGCTACCTGAACCTCAGCCTGTTTATCATGGCCTTCACCCTGCTATTTCACCTGCTTGTGGGCGGTCTCGAACAGAGGGGGGATGCCACACGGGCCAGGCGCATCGATCACTTCTGCCGCTGGGCATTTCCCTTGACCTATCTCGGCCTCATGGGCGTCATGACCATCAGTGCCTTCATCTTTTTCTAAGCAATAGCCGCGGCCTGTCGGAGATGTTCGGGACCCCCAGGAAATCAGCAGAAGCGCTGCATACGGGATGCACGGGCCCTCTTGACCTGCTGATAACCAGGGGGGACATCCCTCCCTGATCAGGATTCGCGCCTTCGGGGCGATTAGCGAAAGGAACTCCGCGAGGAGCGAACTTCTGCACCGCGGTTACCTAACCAACCAGATTGCCAAGGTCCACTGTAGGGCCTTCGTGCGGTCAGCCATTGTCGCATCCCTGGCCTATCCTCCGATTGACGTAACACCCATCGGTAACCCAGCATGGCCGCCGATTTCTTCCCACCCCCCGCCCCAGGCCCCTACGCCCTCATCGACGCCAACAACTTCTACGTCAGT
>JBASIS010000252.1:0-4937 GCA_049654905.1 Chromatiaceae bacterium | reverse complement strand
GCCCCCTCCCCGCGCTCGAACCGTTCCGGTCTGTCCTCGCGCCGCTTGAAGTTGGGTTTGGGCGCCTGCTCCAGCTCGGCTTCCAATTGCAGCGGCCGCTCGCGCTGGGCCAGGAAGGTCAGGGCGGCGGCGATATCCATGGCCTCCATCTCCCCCTCGCGGGCAATGCGGGCCACGACGCGGTAGAAGAAGTCCAGATCGGCCTCCGCCAGGGTCTTGGTCACCATGGCCGTGAAGCGTTCGATGCGGTGAGCGGTGAGGTCCTCGGAGGTCGGCGTTGCCAACTCGGGGATGGTGCGGCGGATGGTGCGCTCGATCGCCTTCAGCAAATGGCGCTCCCGGGGCTCGACGAAGAGCAGGGCCCGGCCCGCGCGCCCGGCGCGCCCGGTGCGGCCGATGCGATGGACATAGGCGCCGGGGTCGGTGGGGATATCGTAGTTGACCACCAGGCTCAGGCGCTCCAGATCCAGGCCCCGCGCCGCCACATCGGTGGCCACCAGGATATCCAGACGGCCGCGTTTGAGGCGCTCCACCGTGCGTTCCCGCTCGGACTGGGTCATGTCGCCATTGAGGGGCTCGGCGGAGAAGCCGTGGGCGGCCAGTTTTTCCGCCACCTCCAGGGTTTGGATCTTGGTACGCACGAAGATGAGCATGGCGTCGAAGTTTTCCACCTCCAGCACCCGCGTCAGTACGTCCAGCTTGTGAAAGCGGGTCACCAGGCAGTGATACTGATCGATGGTGTCCACCGTCTCGGTGGCCGCCAGCAGCCGCACCTCCACCGCATCATGCAGATGGGCATGGGCGACCCGGCGGATGGCGGTAGGCATGGTGGCGGAGAAGAGGGCCACCTGCCGCTCTGGGGGCGTCTGTTCGAAGATCCAGTCGATGTCCTCCGCGAAGCCCATGTCCAGCATCTCGTCGGCCTCGTCCAGGACCAGGGTGCGCAGACCCGCCAAGTCCAGAGTGCCCCGCCGCAGATGGTCCATGACCCGCCCCGGAGTGCCGACGATGACATGCACGCCGCGCTCCAGGGCGCGCGCCTGGAGGCCAAAACTCGAGCCGCCATAAAGCGGCAGGACATGAAAGCCACGCAAGTTACGGGCGTAGGTCTGAAAGGCCTCCGCCACCTGCAGGGCCAGCTCCCGGGTCGGCGTCAGCACCAGCACCTGGGGCTTGGGCCCGGCGTCCAGTTCGACCCGGCTGATGAGCGGCAGGGCGAAGGCCGCCGTCTTGCCCGTGCCGGTCTGTGCCTGGCCCAGGAGGTCGCGCCCCTGAAGCAGATGCGGGATGCACTGGCACTGGATGGGGGTCGGCGTCTCGTAGCCGAGCGACTGGACGGTAGCCAGGACGGCCGGGGCCAGCCCGAGTTGATCGAAACCCTCGCACTCGATTAGGGGTTCCATGGTGGATGAAGATGCCATGGGTGATAAACCTCGGGGACCTGGGAGAAGAAAAGAGAGACAGTGACGCGGATAGCCGCCGGTCCCGCCTAGGCAAGCCGGCGCATTGCAGCAGTCCGAATTCGACCGATTAAAATAGCACGATCGGGCAAGGGACACACGGCAAAATTAGCGCCCCCACCCGGCCACCCTCGCGGGCTGGCCGGGGTTAGGCAGGGAGAGGCGATCCTCAGCTTTACAAACGGTTTTGCAGTATGAGGAACCAGTGACGGCGGGGCGTGGCCCGCAGAAGACCCTGGCCGTCGAGTTCCAGGGTGCTCTTGGACACGGAGTTGCGGACATTGCCGCCGATGACCTCCAGGTCCTGGCCCTGCTTCCCGACCACCAGATCGCAATGGAGGTTGGTACCCTTGAGGGCCTCGGGACTGGTGTAGCCATCAAAGGTGGCCAGGTGAGTCAAGCCGCGGGTGGCGCAGACGAGGTCCCCGGGGTTTGGGCTGTAGTCCGCGACCCGCCGGGGGACGAAGAAGCGCCCCGGGTAGTCGGACTGATCAATGAGGCGCGCCACATAGACCCAGTGGGCCGTCGCCGAGGGAAACTGACTCTCCGGGACAGCCACCCCCGCCATGACCCAACTCAGGAAGGCGGCGGACCAGGGCTCCTGGCAATCCCGGCCGTCCAACCTGGGTTTTCCCGCCGCGCGCCAGTAGGCGTTGACCCGGCCGCTGTAGGGACCATCGTCATCCTCCCAGGCTCCAACATGAGGGATGCTCTCCTCGCTACCCTTGAGGACCACGGTTTGGCGCCCGAAGAATTCCCACTCCTGGTTCGCGCGGGAGATAAGGGCCTGCTTGAGGCCTGGGTTAGGCGCCGGCGGGGGCCCTATGGGTCGTCCCGCCCAGGTTTTAGGGGCTTCATCCGGAGGTGGGGCCGTCGCACAGCCCAGGAGGGCGAGACAGAGCAGTAGGCAGAGGGGAAGCCTGGGTGTTGCCGCCAGGGACGCCGGAAGAGGTCCCGGCATGGACAGGGCGGGAATGCGGATGGGCACGGCAAGGCCTCCTGGGCGGGGCTAAAGGGATGGTTGGCCTTTAGGCCGACCGAGAGCGTGGATACGCGGCCAACCGGGTTAAGGCCTTACCAAAAGTGACCCGGACGAGTCCCGGAACGGCGGTCATCGCGGCGGCCGGCGGGCTTCGCGGAACCAGGGACGGTATTCCTCCATCCGCGCCCCTTGTTCCTTGGGTGCCTGGCGCCGGCAGGTGGCATAGTCCGGGGTCCCAGGCGATGCCCCCCAGCGCCGCTCCACGCAGTCGTTGGGGTTGTACCCCACCTCAAGCCCGGCGCGACGGGCGTAAATGTCCGCCAGGCTCAGGCGAAAGGGGTTGCCGTCGCTGCGGCTGTAGGTCACGAAACGCTCCTGGATGCGCCGCGCATGGAGCCGCTCGATGCGCGCCGCGGCCGCGGCCGGACGCTCGCCGCGCAGGACGTAGAGTTCCGGATAGCCACGGATACGCTCGGGCAGCCCTTCAAGGACCTTGAGGGCGATCAGCAGGCGCATGTCCCGGGAAGGTGTCGCGTAGTCCTCCCAGGGCCCCGTAGTCTCGAAGATGGACGGACCGCTAGGCATGGGGACCGGGGTGCCGGGGTGGGCGCGCATGTAGGTCTCGCCCGTGTCCACCGAGGCAACCCGGGTCTCGATCTGTTCCATCAGGGCCGCCAGGGTGGCGTCATAGGCGGCCTCGGGGTCCAGCCCCCGGGGGTTGATGAGGCGCTCCATGCGGGCGTAGAAGTCGTCCGGCGACAGGCTGGCCTGCTCCGCCGAGTAGGGCGGCGTGCCATCGCGGCCATCCAGGTCGCCGTTGAGCAGGAGGCGCGACCCGGGGCCGCGGGCGACCAGCGGACGGTGGGCCTTGAAGCCGGGGCCAGCGCTCGGCGTCTCCGCAAAGAGAAAGGTTCCTTCCCAGAAGCGCTTGCGGCTGACCGAGTTGTCCGGCTGGGCATCCACCGCGAGCAGCAGCCCACCCTGTCCGGCGGTCTGGTGGATCCACTTCACCAGGATCAGGGTATGGCCATAGGGATCCGCGTAGAGGGTACCCGGCCAGAGCAACCCGCGATCCAGGGGCACCGGATAGAAGTCCGTGGCCTCATCCCCCAGGGCCGTGCGCCCGCTGCCGGAGTGGACCCGGTCCATGAGCCTACGGCTGACGTCCCGGAAGGTTCCGGCCGGTGCCCGAGGGCCGGCGAAGGCCCGGTCGATGGTCGGGGCCTCGCAGCGGGGAGGGCTATTACGGCTGCCACGGCTGCAGGAGCGATAGGCGATGGGCAGGCCCAGCTTCCAGGCGAAGTAGGCGCGCAGGAAATAGGACAGGTCCGCGCAATCCGGCTCGGCCGGCAGGCGCTTGTCCTCGTCCTGACCCAGATAGCCATGGAGAAAGTTGCGCCCCGGGTCGGCCAGCACCGGGGCCAGCGACGGAAAACTCAGGGACTCGTTGGGCGGCGCATCGAAGAGGCGCTCGATCCAGGACGCATAGAGGGCCTGGGCCGCCAGGTCCCACTGGCCGCTGCCCCGGTCACCGGCGCCGCCACCGACCTTGGCCTCGGCGCAGGCCAGCACCCGGCCACCGCGCGTCGCCTCGATCCGGTAGGCCCCCGGCTGGGGCGCGGGGAGGGTCCCCTGGAGATGCCAGGGGGGTCCACCGCCCCGGGAAGTCCGCAGACCCGTTCGACGCCCACCCGGGTCCGTGACCTGGATCTGATCAAGGTCGCCGCCAGTGGCGACCGCCAGAACCGTCAGGGGCTCCCCGGGTTGGGGGGAGAGGGGGGCGACCCAGACCCAGGCGTCGTCCCCCTGCCGGCAGGAGGACGCGGCCATGGCGGTGACCGGAGAGCTGAGACACACCGCCAGCAGGCCGGCGGCCATCAGGGCAAGGGAGACGCCACGCGCATTCATAGCAACCTTTCGAACCGAACCCGAGGTGGCGGAAGTGTAACCGAACACCCCTGTGATTTTCGGATTTCCAGGAGCGCATCAGCCAACCTTGAGTTCCTTATCCACGATGGCCGCCACCACCAGATCGCCCCAAACGTTGATGGCAGTGATGGGATAGTCGAAGAAGCGGTCCACCACCAGGTACAGGGCCAGGTAGGTCGGGGGCAGGCCGAGCAGGTCGAGCATGAAAGCCATCATGGCTATACCGCCCCCGGGGATGCCGGCGGTGCCGGCGGAGGAGGCCATGGTCAAGAGGACAATGAAGACTGTCTGCCAGGGGCTCAAATCGACGCCCGCCAATTGCGACATGAAAATCAGCAGGATGGATTGGTAGAGGGCCGAGCCGTGCATGTTCAGCGTGGCCCCCAGGGGCAGGGTCAGGCTGGTGACCCGCTCGCTGACCCCGAAAGCCTCCAGGGCACGCTTGGAGACCGGGTAGGTGGCGTTGCTGGAGGCGGTGGACAGGGCGGTGAGCAGGGGCTCCCGGCAGGCCGCCACCAGCGACCAGGGGGAGCAACCGGTGCGGACGCGGTAAAGGGTCGGCATGA
>JBASIS010000251.1:0-8048 GCA_049654905.1 Chromatiaceae bacterium | reverse complement strand
GCATCCACTTGCCGCCCGCATAGAAGGTCGCCTTGACGGCTTGCTCCCGGAGGGTGTCGACCAGTTCGCCATCGTAGCCGGTGACCTCATCGGCCTGCTCACAGAGGTCGAAGGTCAGGGCGATGAGTTTCTCCCCTTTGATTGGAGTGACAGAGCGGAGGGAACGTGGGGCAATCTGGGGTGATGCGGATAGGGGTGTCTCTGGAACCTGACGCTCCGGCGGGCGATGGTCAGGGGTCAGATGGTTGCGGATCTTGCGTTCCCCGGGCCGCCCGCGCAGGTCCTGGGGAGCCCAGCAGGCATCCAATAGTGTGGTCGCCCCGGGCCGGGGGGCGGGCGCGGGGGCCAGGTCCGAGTGACGGGTTGGCTTGGGAACGAGTTTGCCTCCCGCCAGCGCCTCGTGGGCGGTGGCCGGGAGATCGGCGGTCTGAGCGGCTGGCGACGCGGGAGCCTTGGCGGGTGGTATTGGGTCCGCTCGGCTTGGCTTGGCGGCTGGTGTGGCAGCATCGTCTTGGACTGGCGGGGCCGCCGTGGGTTGATGAGGATAGATGCGCTCAACCGTGCCGATGGCGGTCTCCGTGGCCTTGGCAGGTGCCAGGGCCAGGGCCAGGGCCAGGAGTCCGACGACGAAACAAAGGGTTTTCCAGAACAGGGTACGTGCGGCGCTGGTCATGCTTGTACCCTAGACTTTCACAAGAAACTTGAAGGTCTCGATTTTCCAATCGGTGCCGTTCCATTGCAGGGGGATTGGATTGGGCCGCGCCAGCGTTGCTGTGTTCCGTCGAGCGTAGTGCCAGTCCAATCGATCCACACCGTGGCCGTGGATTCCTCGATACCGTCGAGCCGCAGTTCATGGATCTGTGCTGTTCGGATATTCTCGACAATTTTGCGTCCTCCTTTGGTCGGGGATAGAAGGCAGGCAAGGGCTTCGTTCACCTGGTGGGCAGCGAGGTAGTCGAAATAGGCTCGTACCCTGGCCACTGGCGCCTGTCGGCGGCGCTCCTCGGCTTGCCGCTCCTCCGCCTGACGGGCTTCCGCGGCCCGGCGTTGCTGTTCCAATTCGGCCAGCTTGGCGCTTGCCTCCGACCGGTGCCCACAGCCGGTCGCCTGACAGTTGTTCAGATATAGCCGAAAGGCAGCCTCGGTATTCGCCCGCTGGGCGGCAGCGTAAAGGATCTCGTCGAGCGCCGCCTGGTGGTTGGCGGACGCTTTCTGTTCCAGTTCGGCCAGCTTGGCGCTTGCCTCCGACCGGTGCCCGCAGCCGGTCGCCTGACAGTTGTTCAGATATTGCCGAAATGCGGTCTCGGTATTCGCCCGCTGGGCGGCGGCGTAGAGGGCCCCGTCGCGGGCCGCCTGCTGGATCTTTTCTTGCTCCGTGGCTGATTTCAGCTTACGCGCCAGGGCCTGCTCGACCTCTACGTGGTGGCCGCAGCCGTTGTCGGCACAGGCCCCCAGATAGGCCAGATAGCTATCACCGGTGTCTTCGCGGCGGGCCTGCGCATAGGCTGCGTCGTCACGCTGAACACGTTGCCGGGTCCCTTCCTGGCGGTCAAGGTCGTCGAGCCGCGCTAGGGCCTCGGCCTGGTGACCGCAACCGTCGGCCGTGCAGGTGCCCAGATACATCCGATAAGCCGGGACTGCATCTTGGGCGCGCGCCGCCGCGAAGGCGCGGTCGTCCCGCTGGCGCTGCAATTCCTGCTCGCGTTGCTGTTGCGCCTGCTGTTCCTGCCGTGCGCTCTCCCGCCAGGCGAGGGCCCCGCCGCCCACGAGCACGACCGCGAGCACGACTGCCAGGAGCAGCCAGATCATCCGGGCGCGTGAGGCAACTGGCGACGTCGGTGAGAAGGGCGCCGGAGCTGGTGGCGAGGCCGAAATGGGCTGGGGTGGCGCGGAGATTGGCTCGGCCAGTAGGGCCTGGAAGCCTTGCACGGTCTGAGGCCGCCCCTCTGGGATCTGGGCCATAGCCTCTCCGAGGGCCTGGCTCAGGGCCGGGGAAACACCGAATGCGGCAGCGAATCTGAGGGTGTCCCGGTCCCGGCGCTCGGTCGCCTCCGGCGGGGTCACGCCGGTGACCATGCGATAAAGCACCGCGGAGGCGGAGTAGATATCGGTCCAGGGACCTTGAACCCCATTGCGGTGGTACTGCTCGAAGGGTGCATAGCCAGGAGTGATGATGGCCGACAGGGAGCGGCTGCGCTCGCCCATGGCATGACGGGCGGCACCGAAGTCGAGCAGGATGGGCCGCACGCCGCCGGAGTCCAGGCGCGCCAGGTAGAGGTTCTGGGGTTTGAGGTCGCGGTGCAGGAAGCCCTTGGCATGAACAGCCCGCAAACCGTCGAGGATCGGGAGGATCAGTTGTTTGGCCTGATCCTCGGGTAGGCGCCCGCCCCGCTGGTCCAGGTACTCGGCCAGCGACAGCCCTTGATAGTAGTCCATCACCAGATAGGCCGTGCCGTTGGCCTCGAAGAAGTGCCGCACCCGCACGATGTTGGGGTGATCGAGTTGGGCCAGGGTGCGCGCCTCCAGCAGGAACTGCTCCAGGCCGAAGCGGAACAGCTCGCCATCGTCCTGGGAATGGACGGCGACGGTGGCCCGGTCGCTGGATCGCCCGGCCAGGTCCCGGGGCAGAAACTCCTTGATGGCCACCCGGGTCTGGAGGTTGAGATCCCAGCCCAGGTAGGTGATGCCAAAGCCGCCGGGCTTGCCCAGCACCCGCCCAACCATAAACTCTTCATGGAGCCGGGTGCGGTGCGGCAGAATCAGCGGACCGCGCTCGGCCTGCTCATCGTAGCCGCAGTGGGGGCAGGGGTTGGCCCGGCCTTTGTCGGCGAAACAGCCGGGGCAGAGTACGTCTATTGGCGAGTCCATCTGATTTCCGTATTGTGGGTAAGACCCGAATAGCGAGGATACGATCGGGAGGTCAGCTTGGCCGAGCTGGCGGTGCCCGTAGGCTGATGTTTGCGCACCTAACTTCGCGAAGCCCGAATCAGCTTGTTGCCCTTCAGCGAGAAGACGTCAGTTACCCGTAATGTCGGACAGCACAACGGATCATTGGGCCCCTGGGTCACCATCGTCACGCTGATTCTGTCTTTCTTGATTTTCAGCGACTTGATGACAACCCGATCGCCAAGCTCCGCCGATGCAATTCTGGTCCAATGACCATCCTTGCGGCTGAGAACCAAGAGGACACGGAATTCCCCGCTTCCTCCGCCGCTCTCCACCAATATCGCCGCGGCGACCGCTTTGCCGTTGATCTGACCTATTGCAACAAAGTCGGTAAGCATGGCATATGCACGCCCATTCTCGTACTGTCCTCTAATAAGGTGAATGTTGCCATCCAGGTTTTCCGAACGGTAAGAGAGGGATGCCAGCTCGGCCTTCGCCTGGGCCAGGGTTACCGTGCTAAAGTGAGACGTCCGACTGAGCTGCATCTGTTTTGGCTCCATTGGGCGTGCTAACTCCGAGAAGCTCGACATCGAAGATCAGCGTGGCGTTTGGCGGCACAACATTGCCGGCCCCGGGTTCTACATAGACCAAGTCGGGCGGGCAAACCAGGCGCGCCTCGCCACCCACCTTCATGTATTGAAGGCCCTCGGTCCAACAAGGTTGGACCTCGGTGAGCTGGAATTCGTCGGATCCGCCACGCCGCTCGGAATTTTCGAACTCTTGTCCGTTTGTCAGTGTGCCGCGGTAACGGACCTTGACGCGATCCGTGGGTTTGGGGCTGGGGCCGGTGCCCTCGCGGAGGGCGCGATAGACCAGGCCGGTGCTCGATCGAATCGCCTCTAGCTCTTGAGCCGCCCGATCGGAAAAGGTCTTGCCGTCGTCGCCCGCATTACCAGGCGCTCGAGTAGTACCTGAGGACGACGGGGTTTCCGCTGGCCGCTGGGCCTCGCCCCGGGACTTCTGCTCGGCCGCGGCCCTGGTCTGAGCCTCGGCCTTCGCCTGCGCGGCGGCTTGCGCCTCTATGGCGGCGACGCGCTCCCGAGCCTCGGCCCTGTGTGCGCAGCCGTTGGGGGCGCAGGCGTCGAGATAGACACGGTAGGCAGATGCGGTGTCCTCCTGGCTGGCCATCGCATGGGCCGCCCGGTCCCGTTCCTGGGTCTGCTGGTGGTCGACGTAGGCGACGAGTCCGATCAGGAGTACCAGGGCCCCAACACTCGAGAGGATGGTGGTCGCGCGGCGCTGCCCGCGGCGTTCGGTGTCCGGGGTGACGGCTGGGCTTGTCTGGGGCGCGGGTAGTGGGTCTGGCGGGGTGGCTCGACGGGTTTGGGCTCGGAAACCCTTGGTTCCATCTGGGTGTCGGCCTGCAATCCCCGTTGCAGGCTCTGGATGTCCTGGATGCGGTCCCTAGCCCGCACCGCCAGGGCCTTGAGCAGGGTGGCCTCCTGGCCGGGGGTGATGGCAATCCCCAGCCGGGAGGGCGGCACCAGGTCATCGTTATCCAGCCGGTCCAGGGATTCCGGCGGAACTTGACCGGTAATGGCGCGGTACAGGGTGGCGGCCAGGCCATAGACATCCGTCCAGGGGCCTTGCTTGCCCCTGGTGCGGTATTGCTCTTCCGGGGCGTAACCGGGTTTGAGGATGATGGAGAGGCTTTTGCTGTGCTCGCCAGCGGCGAAGCGGGCGGCGCCAAAGTCCAGCAGCTTGATGCGCCCGTCCTGGGTCAGGTAGATATTGTCTGGCGCGATATCCCGATGGAGCAGACCCGCCTTATGGACGGCGCGAAGGGCGTCGGCGACCGGCATCAGCAATTTCAGGGCGGCTTTGGTACCGATCCGCCCGCCCGGTTGCTGGTCCAGATACTGGCGCAGGGTGATCCCCGCCACATAGTCCATGACGCAGTAGCCGGTGCCATAGGCGCGGAAGAAGTTTTTGACGGTGACGATGTCCGGATGCTGGTCGAAGTGGGCGAGGGTACGGGCTTCTTCGAGAAAGCGATCCAGGCCGTAAGCGAACAGCTCCCCGGCTGGGCCGGAATAGACGGCCAGGCTAATCCCATCTGGCGCCCGACTAGCGCAATCGCCGGGCAGGTATTCCTTGATGGCCAGCCGTAGTTGCAGATTGTCGTCCCAGGCCAGGTAGGTAATGCCGAAGCCGCCATGGCCCAGGACGCGACCCACGCGGTAACGACCGTCCAGCACCCGACCCACGGCCAGGGCGGGCGGTGGATTGTCCTGGCCAACTTGCCAACCGCAGTGCGAACAAGGCGTTACCGCCGTGGCACCAAAGCAGTTGGAGCAGCGCCCAGTCTGAGGGGGCATGAGAAGACCTGGTGCGCACTGAGGTTAGAGAGGGGTCACAGGGGACGCGTTTCTTTACGGGCCAAGGGTATGCAACTTCAGTGGGCTTGTACAGATATTATTTCGCGACAAGAAACGACATTTTGCCTGGTCACATCATTACCCGAAAGTGGCGGAGCCTGAAAAAGTTGAGAGGCTAAAGGGTGTTAGCGATGCCAGAGGAGGTCAGGGACCCAAGACATCAGCCAGGGAGGTGGCGTCAAGCACACGGTCGCACCAGACATCAACTTCCTCAACGGAGGCGCCGGAGATCCGCGTGATCACCTCGCTGGGCAAGGGGCCAAAGCGGCGGGTGAGTTGGCGCTGGAGCAGTCGTATTCCTCCCTCACGCTTGTAACCTTCCGCCCATTGATCAAATTTTTCGGCAAGGGTCATTTTTAACTCCGTCAGGTCGCTTACCTTGGGGGCGGTTAAGGACGGAAAACCTCGTCTAGGGAGCGGGCATCCAGGACACGGTCCACCCAGATATCGATCTCATCAACAGTGGCTACGGAGATACGCGCGACTACCTCGCTTGGCAAGGGGCCAAACCGGCGAGCCAGTAGTCGCTGGAGCAGAAGTGTTTCACCTTCCAGACGCCCCTCTTGGCGCCCCTCCTGACGCCCTTCCAGGCGTCCTTCCTGTCGCCCTTCCTGGCGCCCCTCCTTTTTATATTGCTCCGCCCATTGATCAAATTTTTCGGCAAGGGTCATTTTCAACTCCGTCAGGTCACGTACCTTGGGCAGGACCAAGGTGTTCTTGCTACGTCGCAGCAGCAGGGCTCGGATCCAGAGGGCAAAGGTGCGCTTGAGTTCCGGGCGGCCAGCCAGCCAGTCATTGAGCAGATCGATCAGGGCCAACAGGGCCTGGTCGTTGGCCGGGTGCTCGAAGCGGATGATGGCGGCCACCAGATTGGGCATCGCCGCTAACTCCGCCTCGCCGTAGCGGTTCTCGTCGATGAGCAGGTAGCGGAGCTGGGGCAAATAGTCGGCCACCAGTCCCGGTACCTTAGGCAGCAGGGCAGTTAGCGCGGTCGGCGCGGTCCAGGTCTTGCCGCCATTGTAGAGCACGATGGGTAGCACCGGCGGTAGCTGGTGGCCAGGTTTGACCTCCTGGCGGCGGATCAAATCCTGATAGAGCAGGCCGACATAGACCAGCATCCGCACCGCCATGAAGGGATCGACGTGGCTCTGGAACTCGATGAGGATGTAAAGGTAGAGCCACTCCTCGCCGGCCTTGACCCGCCAGACGACATCATCGCTGCGCTGGCGCAGGTCGTCGGCGACATAGCTGGCGGGGATTTTCTCCAGGGTGGTGTAGTCCAGGCTCTGCAACCAGGAGTCGGGGATAAAACCCAACACCAGATCCCTAACCACCTCGGGGGCGGCGAAGAGGAGCTTGTAGCTGGCGTCGTCTTCCTGGTTCATGGGTGGGATTGTAGTGGATTATTTCTCGGAATTTGAGGCGAATTCCGGGCGCTTGAGCTGACTGCGCGCCTCATGATAGCCGCGGTAAGAGCAAGGTTCAGCCCCGCCCTTGTCGGCAAAGCAGGCGTGGTAAAAGATGTCCAGGATCGTCGCGGTCATTGAGTCCCCTTCCCAAACAGTTTGTCGTAACGCAGATTATCGCCCTCGCGTACCTCGTAACACCGCTCGGCAGTGACGGGGGTGCCGGCCCATAGCAATTCGCTGACGGTGACGAAGCTGTAGCCTTGCTGACGCAGGGCGGGGATCAGGGTCTTCAGGACCTCGGCGGTGTGCCAGCCGCGGCCGTTGCCGTGGGCAACCACAATGGAGCCCGGCTTGAGTTGGGACATGACGGTCTTGACGATCCCCGCGGCGGTCTGGCCCTTGGCGGGGTCGCCGGTCACGATGGTCCACTGCACCGGGTAGAGGTCGGCATCGACAACCGCTTGCAGGGATTCGCTGTTGCAGGTGCCGTAGGGGAAGCGGAAGGTTTCTGGCACGGAGGGGATGCGGGGTCCCTCGGTGGCGGCCAGCGGGGCGGCGCAGGGCAGCGCCAGGAGTTGGTCACGCAACCGCTCGTATTCGGCCTGGGTCCAGCGGATCTGGTTGGCCATCTCCGCCCCCTGTAACACCCGCAGATTGCCGTGGGTCCAGGCATGATTGCCCAGTTCGAAGAGCGGATCGCCCATGAGTTGCATCGTGCGTTCGGGGTGCGACTGCATCCACTTGCCGCCCGCATAGAAGGTCGCCTTGACGGCTTGCTCCCGGAGGGTGTCGACCAGTTCGCCATCGTAGCCGGTGACCTCATCGGCCTGCTCACAGAGGTCGAAGGTCAGGGTGATGAAGCACCCGGCCGATGCGGTAGCGTCCGTCCAGCAACTGGCCCAGCGCCAGGGCGGGGGGCGGGTTGTCGTGCCCCGGTTGCCAGCCGCGCTGCGGGCAGGAGGTGGCCCTGGTCGCGCCAAAGCAGTGGGGCAGCGGACGGTATCCGGGGCGTTTACGCGCTGGCCTTCAGGCACGGGGGGCTGGAGCGGGAATTTACCTCCACCGCCCAGCACCTACTGGCAAAACGGCGGGTGGCAGTACCGGTCGTCGCCGAGGCAGGTGCCGCCCCAAGGCGCGACGCGCCCCGCGCCCCGCATATCTGGTGGCAAAGGGTGAGGCTGGGCGGTAGGCTAGCTTGGCTCCCAGAAGGTAGGCAATGGCGATCAGGTGCTTTAGGATAATCGGAGACAGACCACAATTATCTTCCTGCGGCGCCGATTTTCCATGACTGGAACGCGGAAACCACAAAACCTTG
>JBASIS010000250.1:0-24456 GCA_049654905.1 Chromatiaceae bacterium | reverse complement strand
GCTGTTGGCGATTTCAATATGGGCGCGATGGAAAATAAAGGTCTAAATATCTTTAATACCCGCTACGTGCTGGCCGATGCCAGGACAGCGACGGATACCGATTTCATGAATATCGATACCGTCGTTGCCCATGAGTATTTTCATAACTGGACTGGTAATCGTGTCACCTGCCGCGATTGGTTCCAGTTATCCCTGAAGGAGGGTTTGACGGTCTTTCGTGAACAGGAATTCAGCGCCGATGTGCATGATGTTGCCGTCGCCCGCATTAAAACCGTGCGGGGCCTGCGCGCCCGTCAATTCCCGGAGGACGCGGGCCTCATGGCCCATCCCGTGCGCCCCTCATCCTACATCGCCATTGATAATTTCTACACGGCGACCGTGTATAACAAAGGGGCTGAGCTGGTCCGGATGATTCAGACGCTGATTGGCCCGGAGGCCTTTCGCCGGGGCATGGCGGAGTATTTCCGCCGCTATGACGGTCAGGCCGTGACCTGTGAGGACTTCGTCTCCGCCATGAGCGCGGTTTCGGGATTTGACTTCAGCCAATTCATAGGCTGGTACGAACAGGCGGGAACACCCCGGGTAGCCGTAACCGAATACTATGACGCGCAACAGGGCACCTACACCCTGACCATGACCCAGACGAATCCGCTCGCCAGTAGCGGAGCCCCCTATTTGATCCCGATTCGCGTTGCCTTGTTCGCCAGCAATGGGCAGGAATTGCCGGGGACTGCCCAAACGCTGCTGCTAGGGGACGGCAGACAAGCCTTCCATTTTTCGGGAGTGTTCGCGCCGCCCGTGCCTTCCTTGCTGCGGGATTTTTCGGCGCCGATCATTCTCGATTATGCCTATTCAACCGCGCAATTGACTCACCTCCTGAATTACGAGACTGATCCCTTTGCCGCCTGGGAAGCGAGCCAGCGCCTGGCCGCGACGCTCATCCTGGACGCCACGGCCATGATGGCCAAGGGGCTGCCACCCCAGTGGCCTGCCAGCTATTTCGAGGTGGTCCGGCAGTTACTCGATCGGCAGGCCGAACGGGGCGCGGCCCTGGTCGCCGAGTGCCTGACCTTGCCCAGCGAGGCGACGCTCACCGAGGCGCTGGTAGCTGTTGACCCAGAGGTGGTGCATGGGGCCAGAATCGCCTTGCGGAGGGAAGTCGCGCGGCGGCTCGAGAGTCAATTATCCGTAACCTATGATCTCCTCGCGCCCAAGGGCCCCTATAACCTGGATGCCCGGGAAATCGGTCGCCGGGCCCTGCGCAATCTCTGTCTCGGTTACCTGCTGGAACTGGAAACCGATGCCCTGTACCGGCTTGCCGAACGGCAATTCATCACCGCCAATAATATGACCAATCAATATGCCGCCTTGGCCACGCTGGTCGACCATGACTGTCCCGAGCGCATAAACGCCCTAGAGGGCTTTCATGATCAATGGCGCGCGGAGGTGCTGGTTATGGATAAGTGGTTTGCGGTTCAGGCGAGCAGCCGTCTGTCCGGTACCTTGTCCCGGGTCAAGGAGCTTAGCCAGCACCCAGACTTCGATGTCGAAAATCCCAATCGGGTGTTAGCCCTGCTGGGCACCTTTGGGGGCAATCTGGCGCGATTCCATGCCGCCGATGGCGCTGGGTATGTCTTTCTGGGCGAATGGATCGCCAGGCTCGATGCCATCAATGCCAGCATGGCTGCCTACCTGGCAAAATCCTTCGAACCCTGGCGCAAATACGATGCCCCGCACCAGGCAAAATGCCGCCAGGTGCTTGAGGGGCTGCGGGCCAAGCCTGGGCTGTCCCAGAATGTGCTTGAAGTAATGACGCGGTTGTTAGGCTGAGCTACACCTGATCGGCGAGGGGTTTGGCGCTCACCGCCCCCTGGTGATCAGTATTCCCGTTCGTAGGCGATGCCGGCGCGGGAGTTGCTGGTGGCGCCGATGTCGGTCTCGAGGCGGAGGCTGGGGGTGAGTTCGATGCGCAGGACGCCCTGGGTCTCGCCGGCCCGGGTGCCTTGGCGGGCGCCAAGATAGACACGCTCGGAGAGCTGGCGGCCCGCCTCGGCGGTGGTGCCTCCGTCCTTGTCGGTGCCGACGCTCAACTTGTCGAGCCCTAGGGCGGAGCGGGCGCTTTCCAGGAGACCAGGCCCCTTGGGGCCTAGGCCGGCCAGGCGCGCGGCGGCGAGGCCCACCTGCGCCGTCTGCCAGGGCGAGAGGCGGGTGCCGGCCACGCCGAAGAGCAGGCGGGACAGGATCTCGTCCTGGGGCAGTTCGGGTTCTCCGCTCAGGACAATGCGCGGTTCGGTCGCGGTGCCCTTGATGCCCAGGATGGCGGTGCTGCCCGCCGCCGTCACGCGCGCCTCCAGGTCCAGGGTGGGGTCCAGCCCGGCGGCGCCATCCAGGCCGATGCGACCACGGCTGAATTTCAGGGTCTGGCCGACCAGGACGTACTCGCCGCGGATCAGGTTAAACCCACCGGTGATGGCGGGTTGGTCCAGGTTGCCCCCCACTTGCAGTTCCCCCCCGAGTTCGGCATCCACGCCCCGGCCGCGAATATAGACGCCGCGGGGGGCGGCCAGGCTCAGATCCAGGCCCATCTGGAAGGGCGCGGCGGGGGTTGCCTGTTGCGGGGGCTGGGCGCGGGGTTGGCGAGACACGCCCTCTTCGCGCACGGTCAGGGTGGGGACGCTCGCCGCCAGGTGTTCGGGCAGGCGGATGTCGATGCGGTCGAAGTGGATCTTACCCGCCAGGGTCGCCCCGGCCGCGGGGCCCTTGAGACTGAGATCGGCGTCACCCTTGAGTTTCAGCCAGTCGAAGCGGATGGGCTCGGCGTTGCGGGCGACGAGGCTCAGGTTCAGGGGCAGGCCCGGGGCCAGCAGGCCGATGTCGCCGGACAGGGTCAGGGTGCCGCTACCGGCCTGGCCGGACAGGCCCTCCAGATGCAGGCGATCCCTATCCAGGTTGAGATTACCAGTGATGTGGGTGAGGTTGAGCCCCGAATTCCAGTCGCGATAGGAGACCCCGGCAAGGCGTAGCCGGCCGTCGAGACTGGGCGCGGCCGGGGTGCCGGTGATGCGGGCGTCGAGGTTGGCCTGACCGGTGGCCTGGCGGCCAGCGGCGGTGAGCAGGGGATCCAGGAGGCCGAGGTCGAGGCGGCCCCCAGCCTTAAGGGCCAGGGCACCAGGGGCCAGGGGCAGGGTGCCGCCGATCTGACCGCGCAGCCGCAGGTTACCCTTGGGTCCCATCTGGGCACTGGCATCCAGGCTGTTGGCGCCGGGCTTGAGGGTCAGGTTGGCCTCCAGACCGGCGGCGGGCAGGCCAAAGCCATTATCCCCGGTCAGTCTCAGGTTGCTGCCCTTGAGACTCAGGCTGCCCGTCGGGGCTTCCGGCGGGCCCTTGAGCTTGATTTGGGCGGCGAGCAGACCGGCGGCCAGGGGTCGTCCGGCGAGGGCGGCGACCCGTTCGAGGGGCAGCTTGTCGAGGCTGGCCTGGAGGTCCAGTTCCGGCAGCAGGCGCCCGGCCAGGTCGAGGGTGCCGGTACCCAGCCCCAGCTTGAGACGATCCACCGCCAGGCCTTGCCGGAAATCCACCGCCGCCGGCGACAGTAGCCGCAGGGTCTCGCCATTGGCCTGGGTCTCCAGCTGGGTGAGCGCTAGCCGCTGCCCCGGGATGTCCAGGCTGGCCCGCATCCCCAGGCTGGCCGGGCCCAGGGGGCTGGTGGTCAGGCGGGAGTCGGCCGTCAGCTCCAGGGCGGTCTGTTGGCCCTTGGCGGTCAGGGTCAGGTCACCTCCTGCCTCCGGGGTGGCGAGGCCATCCACCTGAAGCCGGGCCTGGATGCCGGCCAGGGTTGGCAGATCGGTGATCTGGCCCTCCAGGCTGATCTGGCCGACATCGAGAGTGCCGGGCAGGCGCAGACCCTTGGCCGTGGCGGTGAGGTTGGCCTGGGTCGCGGTCAGGTTCAGGCGCAGGTCGAGGCTCCCCGCCAGTTCCCGGCCTAGGAGAGGGCTCAGGTCGGCGAGGCGGCTGGACGCCAGTTTGAGTTCACCCTGGGGCAGGGTGGCGCCGGCGGGCAGGTGCATCTGGCCACTGGCGGCGATACCGGCCAGATGGCTGCCGTCGAGGGTGAGGTTCAGGGCGCCATCCGCCGCGCGGTCGGCCAGCAGGCGGAGGGCGAGGGGCTGGCCGCCCCAGTCGCCGCCCAGGCTCAGGTCGCCACTCGTCTCGCTCAGGTTGGCCCCGAGCTGACCGGTGACCTTGGCGATGCCGAGTTGGGCATGACGGGCGTCCAGGATCAGGTTGGCGCTCAGGTCGGTGGCGGCGGTATCCGCGCGACTGGGCGGTGGCCAGCCAGCGAAGGCGCCCTCGGCCTGGAGCCGGCCGGTCCAATCGCTGGCCAGGGCGGTGAGATCCGGCAGGTCCAGGGACCAGTTCAGGGCGTGGGGCAGACCCGCCGCGCAATCGCTGGGGGTTGCCAGCGGGGGGATGTCCTGGCCAGGTCCCTCGGTACCCGACGCCTCGGCGGCACAGCCGGAGGCCAGGACCCGAAGCTTGGCGCCGGCGATCTGGGCGCTGGCGAGTTGCCAGGTATCACTAACCTGGGCGGCGGTCACCGCCAGCCGGGCCTTGGGACCGAGGAGGCCCAGGGTGGGTCCGGGGGCCCGGGTCAGATTCACCTCGCTGTTGGCCTCGAACCGCGGCGGGTGGCCGGCGGTAGCGCCGAGGGCGAAATGTGCCTCGACCTGGGCCTTACCGGCCAGATCTTGACCGGTCAGGGTGGCCAGGGTGGTGAGATCGGCCAGGGTGAGGGTCGCCTGTCCCGATAGCTCGCCCAGTTGGCCCTGGGCCGAGAATTGGGCGATGGGGTGATCGAGGGCGAAGCGGAAGGGTTGGCCGGGCTCCTGGGGCGCGATCTCGGCGGTCAGGCGCAGGGGCTGCTCGGCGAGTGCCGGTGGGGCCTGAGGGATGCGGGCGCCCTTGGCCAGGCCCTCCAGTGTCAGGCGCCGGGCATCGCCCGCCAGGTGGGCCGTCAATTGCGACAACCCCGACTCCCCATAGGCGAGTCCGGCCGCATCCAATTGGGCCTGGCCCTGGGGCGCGGTCCAGGGACCCCCGAGATCGGCATCCAGATGGATGGATTGCCACGCCAGGGTTGCGCTATCCGGGAGGGCGAGGGACATGGCCGGCAACTCGGCCCGCAGTTTGAGGTCGGCGGCGGCCTGGGTCTCCAAATCGAGCTGGCCCGCCGCCGTGGCCTGGAGGGGACCGGCCGCCAGGTTGGCCGCGAGGGCGAGGGCGGTCCAGGGACCCTTGCCCTGGGCCGTGAGTTGCCAGCGGTCCACCTCCGGTGGCAGCCGCACCCCCTGGGCACGGAGGAGAGCGCTGATCAGGCCCTCGGGGTCCTCGTGGATCTGGATGTCGAGGTGGAGGTCCGCGGGGCTGGCCGTCAGCGCCACCTGGTAGCGGTCCGCGCGGTCGGGGGTCTGGAGGTTGACCTGCGCCGCGAAGTCGTCGAGACGGGTCAGGGTCCCCCGGCCCGTGACGCTCAGGGCGGGGGCCCCGGGCGCCACTTGCCCCAGGGTCAGCCGCTGGACGGCGAGGTGGCGCAGGGCCAGGGGGGGCGGGTGGACGGGGGTGGAGGGTTCCGTGCTCTCCGCGTAGGCGGGGAGCCGTTCCAGGGCCAGGGTCGTGGCCGTCAGGGCCTCGACCTGGATTTGGCCTCGCCAGAGCGGCCAGGGGTTCAGGTCCAGGGCTGCCTCTTCGACCAGGAGCCAGACGCCCTCGGCGTCGCGGATTTCCAGTCGGGCCAGGCGTGGGCTCAGGGGCAACTGGCCCGCCAGGCCCTCGACCTGGACCAGGCCGCCGCTCAGGGGGCCGATTTGGCGGGCAATGAAGTCCCGCCCCGGCCCGGTGTTGGCGGCCACCAGGAGGGCGGCGACCAGGATGAGCGGCAGGCCCGTCAGGATGAGGAGGAGGCGTACCAGGCGGCGCATGGTCAGTAGGCCTGGCCGATGCCGATGTAAACCTGCACCGCGGGATCGCCGGCATCATTGCTCAGCGGGGTGGCGAGATCCAGCCGTACCGGCCCCACGGGGGTGTGATAGCGGATGCCGGCGCCCACGCCGATGGCCCAGGTACCCGTACCGGGGAAATTCAGGTCGGAGACGGCTCCCGTATCGGCGAAGATGGCGCCGCCCCAGTTCCCCCACAGGCGCTGGCGAAGTTCCAGACTGGTCTCCAGCAGGTTGCTGCCCCCCTTGGGCTGGCCCGTGAGGGTTTGGGGACCGATGGATTGGTAGGGGTAGCCACGGACCGAGCCGCCGCCACCGGCGTAGAAGCGCCAGTCCGGGGGCACTTGATCGGCCGAGGCACCAAAGATGCGGCCAATGGACAGGCGGCCGGCGACGATGGTCCGTCCCGATTTCCGCTGGGCGCTGGTGAGGCGCGTCAGGTCCAGGTAGGCGGTCCCGGTGGCGCGCAGGTGGATGAAATTGCTGGCGTCGCCACTCAGGACCTGGGTGGGGGCCACCCGGGCGTCCAGACGCGCGCCCTCGCGGGGATCGAGGAGGTCGCCGGCTCCATTGTATTTGAGGGTCAGGGGCAGGAAGGCCAGGTTATAGTCGCGGGTGATGTCGTCCTGGGTGATCCGGGAGCGCTCCATGCCGAGGCCCAGGCCGGCATTGAGGTTTTCGGTGAAACGCCGTTGCAGGGAGACGCCGGCGGAGATGGCGTCCCGATCGTAGGCGTCGAGGAATTCACGGACCGCGGCCAGGTCCAGGTTCAGGTCGTCATTGCGCCGCCAGAGGTCCGGTTTGACGAAGGCGATGCTGACGAGATAGCTGGGTTCGTTGGTATAGGCCGCGCCCAGGGTGCCGATATCGGCGCGCAGGGTCAGGCGTTCGGCGCGGCCGAAGAGGTTGCGATGGGTCCAGGAGGCCGAGACGCTGCCGCCCTCGTCGGACGAATAGGCCCCGGCGAAACGCAGCACCCGGGGGGGGCGCTCGGTCACTTCCAGGGTCATGGGCAGGCGCCCGAAGGCGTCGGGTTCCGTGCCGGGGATGAGGCGGGCACTGGACAGGACGCCGCTGTCCGTGAGTTCCCGTCGCGCTCGCTCCAGACGGCTGGGGCTAAAGATCTCGCCGGGTTCCAGGCCCAGGCGGCGCTGTACATAGTCCTCCTTGAGCCGATCCAGCCCGCGGATGGTGACGGGGCCGATGGCGAGGCGCGGGCCCGGGGTGGCGGTGTAGGTGACGTCCATGGTCCGGGTGGCGTGCAGGACGATGACCTCCGGCGCGGGCATCGCGGCGAGGGCATAACCCTCCTCGCGCAGGGCGGTCAACACGGCCTGGCCAGCGGCGAGCACACTGGCGGCCAGGGCCGGCTGTCCGGGCTCCAGGGTGAAGGCGGCGCGCGCCTTGGCCGGGATCTCGCCGTCGAGACGGACCTCCCCCAGGAGGTAGAGGGGGCCAAGATCAATCGCGACCTGGATTGGGATGGGTGCCGCCCCGGCGCTGGCCTCAAGGCGCGCTACCAGGTCCGGTTCGTCGAGGGGCAGGCCGTTGAGGCGGATGTCAATGTAGGCGTCGTAGTAGCCGAAGCTGCGCAGCACGTCGTCGAGGCGCGGCAGGTCGTTGTTGGCGCGGGAGACCAGGGCGAAGGCCCCGGCCTTGGCCTCCTCGCGCAGGCTGGCGAGGAGGGAGGCGTCCAGCAGGGCCTGATCCATGGCGGCATTGCCGGTCGGCTTGAGGGTCAGGTCGTAGGGCATGACGTCGGCGGCGGCGACCACGGTCATGAAGGCCAATAGGAGGAGGCCGATGAGCCAGGCGCGCGGGCCATGCCGGGCTAGGGAGCGGTTAATGCCGCGCCAAGGTGCTCCCCAGGGCGCCGGGGGCGCGCCGGGTGCGTGGATGGTCAGGGCGGGGCGGAGGCCTTCAGTCATTTCGTGCGGATATCTCGGGCTGAATCTTGCCGACGCCTGCAACTACCCCAGGAGTTACTACTTGTTGGGACGTGGCCGGGGGACGATGATACCCCAAGGGGCGTGAAAAATATCGCGCTTCCCGCGCAGGTCACGGGCCATCCCGCCCGACCTCGGTAACGACAACACGAGAGCATGAGGACGACAGTATGTCGAGAAAGCACCCCATCCTGGCGGTGACCGGTTCCTCCGGCGCCGGCACCAGCACCGTTAAGAACGCCTTGGAGCATATCTTCAAGCGCGTTGGCGCGCGCGCCGCCTTCATCGAGGGCGACAGTTTTCATCGTTTTAATCGCAAGGAGATGCGGGCGGAACTCAAGCAGGCCATGAAGGATGGCCGCCATCTGAGCCATTTCGGACCCGAGGGCAATCTCTTTGACAAGCAGTTAGAGTTATTCCAGTCCTATGGCCGTTCGGGCGCGGGTGAACGTCGCCACTATGTCCACGACGAGGAGGAATCCAGCCTGTACGGCGCGGAGCCGGGTACCTTCACCGACTGGGAGCCCATACCGCCGGACACGGACCTGCTTTTCTACGAGGGGCTGCATGGGGGCGTGGTCGCCGGGGATATCGACCTCTCTAAGGAGGTGGACCTGCTCATCGGCGTGTGCCCGACCATCAATCTGGAATGGGTGCAGAAGATTAACCGTGACATGGCTGAACGTGGCTACCAGCCCGCGGATGTCATGGACACCATTCACCGCCGCATGTATGACTACATGCACTACATCCTGCCCCAGTTTGCCCAGACGCACATCAACTTCCAGCGCATCCCCCTCACCGATACCTCGAATCCCTTCTGCGTGACCAATATCCCGACGGCGGATCAGAGCCTGGTGCTCATCCATTTCCTCAAGGACAAGCCAGACGTGGAGTACAAGCTTCACCTCAAGGGGCTAATCGAGGGGGCCATGATCACGGGCTTCAACACCCTGGTGATTCCGGGCGGCAAGATGATGTATGCCATGGAGTTGATCTTGACCGAGCGCATCATGGCCATGATGAAACGTCGCGGTCACCTGGATAAGTTCGAGTGAGAGTGGCGGGGCGGGTTGCAGTCAACCCGCCCCGCTCGTTCCGGGCCCTTAGTCGTCGTAATGCTCGGCCCCGCGGCGGATCTTGCGGACGGATTTTTCCAGGTCATCGGCCACCTTTTCCACCGCCGAGAGGACGGAGTTAGTGATGGCGGAATTGATCAGGATGGCCAGTTGCTCGAAGTCTTCGTCGGTGAGGGCCTTCTTGGCCTCATCGTCGATGACTTCCTTGAAGCCCTTGACTACCTGCTTGGCGTGTTTCTCGTAGCGTGTTGACATAGCCTTATAGGGTCTCCCTGGGTTTTAGAGCGAAGCGGGATTCAGATGTTCGATCTGCGGCGCGACCACGATCTCGGGGTCGGGAAGGCAGGCGACCGCCGGATTACGATTCGGGTAGGGGCTCTTGGCGAGCAGGAAGCGCATCGCATTGATACGGGCCCGATTTTTATCGTCGGACTTGATCACGGTCCAAGGGGAGTCCGCCGTGTGGGTGTAGAAGAACATGTTCTCCTTGGCGCTGGTGTACTCTTCCCAGAGGTCCAGGGAGGCCAGGTCCATGGGGCTCAACTTCCACTGTTTGAGCGGGTCGTGCTCGCGGGACTTGAATCGCCGCAACTGCTCCTTGCGAGTGACCGAGAACCAGAGCTTATAGAGGCGAATGCCGCTGCGGACCAGCATACGTTCCAGTTCCGGGGTCTGGCGCATGAATTCCAGATACTCGGCTGGGGTGCAGAAGCCCATGACCCGTTCCACGCCAGCACGGTTGTACCAGGACCGGTCGAAGAAGACGATCTCGCCCGCGGCGGGCAGGTTCTCAAGGTAGCGTTGATAATACCACTGGGTGCGCTCGCGTTCGCTGGGCTTCTCCAGGGCGACAACCCGGGCGCCGCGGGGGTTGAGGTGCTCCATGATGCGTTTGATGGTGCCACCCTTGCCGGCGGCATCGCGGCCTTCAAAGCAGACGATGACGCGTTCGCCGCTCTCCTTGACCCAGTTCTGCCACTTGAGGAGCTCAATCTGGAGATCGAATTTCATCGCCTCGTATTCAGCCGTCGGCAGCTTTTTCTTGTAGGGATAGTAGGCCTCAGCCTCTTTTTTGAGGGCCTTCTCATCCACCTGGATGTTCACCAGGATATTGGGCGGTTTTTCTTTTTTGGTTTCCTTTTCGGCCTTGTCGTCCTTTTCACCCTTCTTGGGCTCGGCCGCCTTGGCAGCCTGCTTCTCCGCATCCTTGGCATGCGGGTCCTTGGTCGGGTCGGCCTTGGCCGCTGGCTCCAGGTGCTCGCTTTCCTGAGGGTGCGCGGCGGTGCCGGCCGTTGCGGCTGCCATGGCACTGGCGGCGTGCGTCGCCGCTGATATTTCGGTGGTCGGCTGGACCTCGTTTTCAGACATCATCTGCCTCCGCGTGCATGTCGTGCATGTGGTACATGTATTGACTGGATATTTATGGGGGTCTCAAGGGGAAACCCGGATGGCCCGCGCGCGGGCCGGGCAAAGTCACGGAACGGTAATAGTAGTGCATCCTACTCATATGGCCATCAAAAATTCTGGTCCTTGGGCGTCAATTGCGGCTAAATCCATCGAAATTGTCCAGATGTGGCCGCGGAGAACTATCAGGTGGAAGCGCGTGGCGGCCGGTCCTGGTACCCCGTACCTGCGTGGAAATTACAAATTAATGCCGGTCTTGGTTGACAGGGGCGCACCGCTTAGGGAAAATGCTGGGTCTTAAATTTCGTCCCGCGAGTCTCACAGGATTTTAGGAGATACCAGTTGGCCAACTCCCCCCAAGCCCTCAAGCGCGCCCGTCAGTCCGAGCAACGCCGCCAGCACAACGCCTCTCGCCGTAGCGCCATGCGCACCTACGTCAAGAACACGCTCAAGGCCATTGCCGCGGGTGACAAGGAAGCCGCCATGGCGGCCTACAAGCTGGCGGTCCCCTTCCTAGACCGGGCTGCTGGCACGGGGTTGATTCACGCCAACAAGGCCGCCCGTCATAAAAGCCGCATCAATGCCCGCATCAAAGCGATGGCCTGAGGATTCTCGGACTCGGCTGTCGTCCCATCGGGGGCGGCGCACTCTAAAACCGGCCTTGTGTCGGTTTTTTTTGGGACCTATAACGATAAGTTCGAGGGGCTTGCCAGGCCATGAACCCCGATAATTTCCTTGCCAATCCGCCTACCCCTGTCTCCGGCGAGTCCTGCGAGGACCTCTGGCGCCAGGCCAATCTGCGCGTCGAACGGATCAGCAGCAGCGCCACCCCGGCCCCGGATCTCTACGACCAGGAACAGGATGAATGGGTGATGCTGGTGGAGGGTCGGGCGGTGCTGGAGGTGGCCGGGAGGCGGGTGCCCCTGAGCCCGGGTGATTACCTGGTCATTCCCGCCCATACCCCGCACCGGGTGCTGGAGACGCACCCCGAGCCCCGCTGCCTCTGGCTGGCGGTCCACCTCTATCCAGCC
This sequence comes from Chromatiaceae bacterium, assembly GCA_049654905.1. GTDB lineage: Bacteria > Pseudomonadota > Gammaproteobacteria > Chromatiales > Chromatiaceae > M0108. Next base: position 13,000 of record JBASIS010000250.1, on the reverse strand, counting down.
GGCACGGCCAAGGCCTGAACCATGACCACCCGACCCGATGCCGACGCCGTCAAGGATTACCTCTTGGCGCTGCAGGACCGGTTGACCCAGACCCTCCAAAAAGAGGATGGCGGGGCCGATTTCATCGAGGAGGCCTGGCAGCGTTCCGGCGGGGGTGGTGGCCGTACCCGGGTGCTGCGCGGGGGCGACCTCTTCGAGCAGGGTGGGATCAATTTTTCCCAGGTATTTGGGGCCAGCCTGCCGGCCTCGGCGACGGTGCGGCGTCCGGAACTGGCGGCCCGGGCCTATCAAGCCATGGGCGTATCCCTGGTCATGCACCCCCGCAACCCTTACGTGCCCACCTCCCATCTTAACGTGCGCTTCTTCATGGCCGATAAGCCGGGTGCCGAGCCGGTCTGGTGGTTTGGTGGCGGCTTCGACCTGACGCCCTATTATGGCTTCGAGGAAGACGCCATTCATTGGCACCGGGTCGCCCGCGCCGCCTGCCTGCCCTTTGGGGCCGAGGTCCATCCCCGTCTGAAGCGCCAGTGCGACGAGTATTTTTTCCTCAAGCATCGCGACGAGCCGCGCGGTATCGGTGGCCTCTTTTTCGACGACCTCGACGAATGGGGCTTCGCGCGCAGCTTTGCCTTACTGCAAAGTGTCGGCGACCACTACTTGCCCGCCTATCTGCCGATCGTTCAGCGGCGCAAGGACCTGGCCTGGGGGGAGCGGGAGCGGGCCTTTCAGAAGTACCGCCGGGGCCGCTATGTGGAATTCAATCTGGTTTATGATCGGGGCACCCTGTTCGGGCTGCAATCGGGTGGCCGGACCGAATCCATCCTCATGTCCCTGCCGCCAGAGGTGAGCTGGCGTTATGGCTGGCAGCCCGAGCCCGGGTCGCCGGAGGCGGCGCTCTATGACAGATTCCTGGTGGCGCGGGACTGGCTGGCCGAGGCGGCTTGATTGTGATTGGCAGTTCGTCGCAACAGCTTGGGTGCCTTCCAGAAAGATAGGGACCGGCTACCCTCGGCGGGGCGCTAGGGGGGACGGTAGTCGCCCGACCCGATCCTTGGGTGGTGCCGGTATCTCCAAAATTTACCTTACAAGGTTTCAGGTCCCGACCCTTGTTTGGCTGCGTCCAGATGCTCCCGTAACCAATCCCGGATCTGGGCCGTCGAGCGGGCGCCGCTGAAGCGGCCCCGCTCCTCGCCGTCACGGAAAAGGATGACGGTGGGGAAGCCCCGCAGGCGATAATGCCCCGCCAGCTTCATGTTGTCACCCTCGTCCACCTCGACCTTGGCCAGGCGGATGGCCGTCGGGCATTCGGCCACCGCTCGTTCCAGGTGAGGCGTCAGGGCGTGGCAGGGGCCGCACCAGTCGGCCCAGAAATCCACCAGGATGGGTCCCTCCCGCGAGGCCGCGATCACCCACTCCTCGAAATCCGGGCGATCGACGGCGAAGCTGTTGGGGTGCCGGGGCTGAGGGCCATGGGCGTGCGGGTGGTCGTGGCGGTGATCGTGACGGTGGTCATCGTGGCTATGATGCTGAAACATGGCTGAGGCTCGTGGCAATCCGGGGTTGGGCTAGTGCTAGCTGGCGGTCAAGGGTAGGATATTTTCCCAAGACGGGTGAGTGGCGCGGGACGGCAAGGGTCCCGAGTCTAAACTCGCCGTTTCATGCCTACCGCAACTTCTCGCCATTATGGACTCGCCCATGACCTCTGATAACCCTTCCCGCCCCGGTTTCCCCGCGCTCCGCCCGCGCCGTATGCGCCGCGATGTCTTTACCCGCCGGCTGATGCGCGAGACGCGGCTGGGACCAGAAGACTTGATTTATCCCGTCTTCATCCTGGAAGGCGAGGGCCGGCGCGAGCCGGTGGACTCCATGCCCGGGGTGGAGCGCAAAAGTATCGACCTGCTGCTGGCGGAGGCTCGCGAGGTCCTGGACCTGGGCATCCCCGCCATCGCCCTCTTCCCCGTGACCCCGCCCGAGGCCAAGTCCGAGGACGCCCGCGAGGCCTTCAATCCCGATGGCCTGGCCCAACGGGCGGTGCGGGCCCTCAAGCAGGCCTGGCCGGATCTGGCGGTCATCACCGACGTCGCCCTCGACCCCTTCACCACCCACGGCCAGGACGGGCTCATCGACGCCAGCGGCTATGTGCTCAATGACGAGACGGTGGCGGTCCTGGTCAAGCAGGCCCTGTCCCATGCCGCGGCCGGAGCGGATATCGTCGCGCCCTCGGACATGATGGATGGACGCGTCGGTGCCATCCGCGCCGCCCTGGAAGGGGCGGGCCACATCCACACCCGGATTCTGGCCTATTCCGCCAAGTACGCCTCCAGCTTCTACGGTCCCTTCCGGGACGCCGTGGGCTCGGCGGCCAATCTGGGCGGGGGCGACAAGTACAGCTACCAGATGGACCCCGCCAACACGGACGAGGCCCTGCGCGAGGTCGCCCTCGACCTCCAGGAGGGGGCCGACATGGTCATGGTCAAGCCGGCCCTGCCCTACCTGGACATCGTGCGGCGGGTCAAGGAGCGGTTCGGCGTGCCCACCATGGCCTATCAGGTCAGTGGCGAATACGCCATGCTCAAGGCGGCGGCCCAGAACGGCTGGCTCGACGAGCGGGCGGTGGTCCTGGAGTCCCTGCTGTCGATTCGCCGCGCCGGGGCCGATGCCATCCTCACCTATTACGCCAAGGACGCCGCCCGCTGGTTGCAAGACTGAGCCATGACCGACCGCTATGCCGTCATCGGCAACCCCATCGCCCACAGCAAGTCGCCGCTGATCCATGCCGCCTTTGCCCGCGCGACGGGCCAGAATCTGGCCTACGGCCGCATCCTGGGCGACCTGGCGGACTTTGGGGGCGAAGTGCGACGCTTTCTGGACAGCGGCGGCCAGGGGCTCAATGTCACCGTACCTTTCAAGGAGCAGGCCCGGGAGCTGGCCGACGAACTCAGCCCCCGGGCGACCATGGCGGGGGCCGTCAACACCCTGATCCGGTTGCCCGATGGCCGGCTGCGGGGGGACAACACCGACGGGGTCGGCCTGGTCCGGGACCTGGGCGGCAACCATGGCTTTGTCTTCCCGGGCCGGCGGGTACTCCTGGTGGGGGCTGGCGGGGCGGCCAAGGGTCTGCTGGAGCCTCTGCTGGAGACGGGGATCGCGGAACTGGTGATCGCTAACCGTACCACCGGGCGGGCCCTGGCCCTGGCCACCCTGGGGGAGACCCTGCGCGCCGAGCAGGGCTGGGAATGGGGGAAGGTGCGTGGCGGCGGCCTTGACGAGCTAGAGGGCGATGGTTTCGACCTCATCATCAACGCCACCTCCGCCGGCCTGGGCGGTTCCCTGCCGGAGATACCGGACGGCTGTCTGGCCCCCGGGGGCTGGACCTATGATCTTGTCTATGGCGACCGGGTTACTGCCTTTTGCCTCTGGGGTCAGGACCTTGGCGCCACCCGAGTCCTCGACGGCCTGGGGATGCTGGTGGAACAGGCCGCCGAATCCTTCTGGCTGTGGCGTGGCGTACGACCCGGCACGGCCCCCGTCATCGCTGGCCTGCGCGACGGCACCCTTGGGCTCCCAGCGACCCCCTAAGCCGGCGTTCCGATGCGCTCACCCCGCCTGTCGGAGAAGCCACTCCAGCAGCCCTGGCTCGGCTTCCCAGGCATCAAGCATGGATTCGCGACCCGGGACTCTCAACCCGCCTGGCGCCGCAGCCAGTCCAGCAGCCCCGGCTCGGCCTCCCAGACATCGAGCATGGACTCGCGATAGAACCAGGCCGTCTCGGCGCTGGCCGGGCTGGGCCCTGGCTCCCGCTGGCGCGGGCGGGCGACTCGTTTCTGCGTCAGGTAGCGGGGGATGAGGGGCAGATGGCTCTGGGCCCGGCGCAGGGCTTGCTGGGCTTGCCGGGATGAGCCCTGGCGGAAGAGGGCCAGGACCTCGCCATAGGCCAGGTCCACCAGGCGGTCGTTGGGAAAGCGTCGGGCCAGGGCCAGGGCCTGTTCGTCCTCGCCGTGGCGGAGGTAGTCATTCATGAGATCGGCACGGATGCCGTGATGATCGCGGGGATTGAGCCGCAGCAGCCGGTGCAGGCTGGCGACGGCTTCCTCTTCCTGGCCGGCTTCACTCTGGGCTAGGTAGAGTCGGAACAAGAGGCGCAGTGCCGGGCGATTGTCCGCCAGTTCCCAGGGCAGGGTCCGGGGATCCTCGTCCGGCAGCACCCGGGCCAGGATCGACTGGGCCCGCTCCAGCAGGGGCACGAGCAGGGCGCGCGCGATCCAGGGTAGGGCGCTGTCCGGATGGACATAAATGGCGGTGACCAGGTCGTCGAGGATGTCGAGGCTGTCCGCCGCCTCCGGCTGGCGGTCGAGAAAGGCCAGCCAGTCTGCTTCTTCCGGCTCTTCCCCCGCCCAGGGGTTGGTGGTGGTGATCGGCATGAGTTGCGGGCCGAAGGGTTTAGGGGCTGGGAAGGCGGTGTGCCATTGGGTCTCCAGTGCCGCCAGGTCGGGGGGCGGGAGCAGGCGCATCTGGTGGCGGGGCTCGGGGGCGGGCTGGGGATAGCCCACGGCGCCCCGCTCCGTGGTGGGGGTGGCGGCCGGAGGCTTGACGTCCCGCGTCTCCAGGATGGCCGGCTCCAGCCGATAAAGCGGGAGGGGACGCTGGGCGTTAGCCCTGGCCCAGTCGCGCAGGTCCAGGAGGCGGTGGTCGATGACGGCCGACTGGCTGGTCATGAGGGCATCCTGGGGATCGCGGCCGGCCTGCTCCAGGAAATCAAAAATCCCGGCGTCCTCCTCGCCCGAACGGCGCAGCTTGTGGCGCCAGAAGAGGGCGCGATCCCGGGCCAGATCGTCCTCGTGCTGGGTCGCCAGCAGGGCGATCTCCAGCAGGGCGGTGCCGGGATTATCCGGGGCCTCGCGCTGGGTCTGGGAGAAGGCGAGTTGCGCCTCGGCGAAGGCGCCCTCGTCGATATGGATGGTGCAGAGGCGCTGCCAGGCGGCGGCGCGCAGGCCGCGACAAGGGTGCGCCCGCATGCGATCCAGGAATGCGCGTTTCTTCTTCCAGTGATCGCGGCGGTCATAGGCATCGCAGAGGATGTTGAGGGCCTGCTCGCAGCGCTCGTCCAGCCTGGCGGCGGCGGGGCCATCAAAGAGGGCTTCGAGCAGGGCAATGGCGCGGCCGGGCTTGTCCTCCATCAGCCAGCGTTCCGCCGCCAGCCCCAGCAGGTGCGGTGGCACCTGGCCCGAGCCCAGGGCCTTCTTGAAGAGGGGCTCGCCCAGTTCCGCCAGCAGGAGTTCCCAGAGCAGGTCGGGGGGCATCTCCGGGGCGTCCTGGATCGCGCCGCAGCAAAGACCATAGAGGGCCCGTGAGCCGCAGGGGCAGGGCATGGCGTCATCCGGCGCTGTCAGGGGCTGGGGATGAAAGCCCTGGCCCGGCAGGGGAGTGGCGTTCCAGATGGCGCGAGCCAGCAGAAAGGCCAGCCGGCGATCCTCGCCGGGGCCCAGGTCGGGTTGTTCCCGGTTGAGGATGGGCGTCAGTTCGTCCTGGGCCCAGCGCAGGAAGCGCATCGGATGCTCGTCCTCCAGGATCCGCTGGAGACACAGGAGCAGGATCTGCTCGAAAGGGCCATCGTCCTCGGCCGGAGGTTGTTCTGGCGGTCCTGGGCTGAACATGGCGAACTCCCTGGCGCGGGCGGTTAGGAAGGGTATTTTAACCCGGCGCCCGGGACTATGACCGCGGGAGGATGGCGAAAGGTGGAGGCCCCATCGGCCCCCGTGAAAATTTCCGCCGGGCTGGCCAGATTGACCACTTCGGCCCTGATCTGCTATACAATCGCCAATTTCCGCCGGGCAGTAGTCCGTTCGGGCGGCCGCGACGGGTTTCTCTAACTAGAAACGGGCAATTGACATGAAGAAGACATGGCTGACCACGGTCGCCGTTGCGGCGGTATTCCTTTCCACGGGCGTTCAGGCGGCGGGTGACGCCAAGGCGGGAGAGGCCAAGACCGCTGTCTGCATGGCCTGCCATGGCCCCGCAGGTAACAGCCTGGTGCCGACCTGGCCCAAGCTGGCCGGTCAGCATCCTGAGTATATCTACAAGCAACTGATGGACTTCAAGTCCGCCGCCCGCGTTAACGAGAGCATGAGCCCCCAGGTCCTGACCCTCAATGAGCAGGATTTTGCCGACCTGGCCGCTTATTATGCCGCGCAGACCCAGACTGGTGGCACCACGGATCAGTCCGCGGTGGAACTCGGCGGGCGCATCTTCCGGGGCGGTAACGCCGAGACGGGGGTGCCCGCCTGCACCGGTTGTCATGGCCCGGCGGGCGCTGGCTTGGGCCTCGCCAAGTTCCCGCGTCTGTCCGGACAGCACGCGACCTATATCGAATCTACCCTCAAGCTCTACCGCGACAGCCTCCGCGCCAACGATCCTAATGGCATGATGCGCGGCGTCACCGCCCGGATGACCGACGCCGAGATCGCCGCCGTGTCCCAGTATGTCCAGGGTCTGAGCCAGTAAGGCAAACCCACCGGGGGCGCGGCTCCCGGAACCAGCGCCACGCGAAAGGGCAGCCATCCGCTGCCCTTTCTCATTGGGGCCAGCCCTCTTTCGGGGTATCCTCCCGTTTATTGGCCAGGCCCCATCTTCCCCCTCCTTCGAAAGGACGTCATGCAGCGGATCAAACTGCTCAGTTACAACATCCAGGCGGGTATTCACACCCGTCAATATCGCGAATACCTGACCAAGAGTTGGAAACACCTGCTGCCCCACCACGAGCGGCAGGTCAACCTTGGGCGCATCGCCAGCCTGTTGGGAGACTTCGACCTGGTGGGTTTGCAGGAAATCGACGGGGGCAGCCTGCGCACCCGCTACATTGATCAGATCGAATATCTCGCCGAGGAGGCCCAGTTCCCCTTCTGGTATCGCCAGGTCAACCGCAACCTCGGCAAGCTGGCTCAGCACGGCAACGGCGTCCTCAGCCGGCTGCGCCCGGCGCGAGTCGTCGAGCACAAGCTTCCCGGCCTGCCGGGGCGCGGCGCCGTCATCGTCGAGATGGATTTGTCCGATGGCGCTCTGCTGGGCGTCTGCATCCTGCACTTGGCCCTCGGCTGGCGGGCACGCAGCCGCCAGTTGCGCTACGTCGCCCAACTGACTGAACGCTATCCCTACCTGGTGGTCATGGGGGATTTCAACTGTGGCTGCCGTAGCCGGTCCCTGCGGCAATTGGTGCGGGAGTCCGACCTGCGCGGCCTGGATTGCGAGCTCAAGACCTTCCCAAGCTGGCAGCCCAAGCGCAGCCTGGACCATATTCTGGTCTCCCATACCCTGCGTATCCTTGATGTCGAGGTTCTCGATTATCCCCTTTCCGACCATTTGCCCCTGAGCATGACCATAGGCCTGCCAGAGGGGATCGTTGTTGATCAGTCTTGAATGAAGAGGCATCGCCAAGGGCTGGCGGTAAGGGCTGTGAGTGCCGCTTGAAAGCCTGGCGTGGGCTCTGCCTCGCCGGGGAAGACCTCCTCCACCGAAATGAAGCTCCGGCCGTAACCGGCCTTATCCCGCCAGTCCCAGTCCCAGGAGGGTCGCGTCGCGCCACAAGTAGAACAGGCCAGATCCTGGCTTTCATGACTCTGTAAGATTTCCGCCCAGCCATGATGCGGAGCGCGGCAGCTAGGGCATCGCGGCGGCCGGGTGTTGCGGCCCTGAAGTAGGTTCGGTCGCGGCAGGGGACCGAGCAGGCGGACATGGGTGAAGGGACCACCATCGGGTCTCGGCTCCAGTGAGAGATTGACTGAGCAGCCGGCAAAGGTCAGCAGGCCCAGGAAGTTCGTCCCGACAACAAAGGTGCTATCCATGCCAGGCAAGGGCTCGCCGATGAAGCCAATAGCCCTCAGGTCGGTTTGTAGAGCAGCAGGATCGATCGCCAGCATAGGGTTGGCGGGCGTCAGTAGCAGGCGGCCAGTATGGATGCGCATGGACTCTCTCCTTTTCGCCATTCTGGCGTGAATTGGCTAAACTGCAAGGGCTCAAAGCCGTCAAGGCCCGAGGCCGAAATGGCACGTTAGTCCCCTGGCGCCTTTGTAACCCTTGAAAATTGCGGCTCATAAATTGTTATCAGTATTTGATTGGTAGTATCATTAAGAATGGAGGAATAATAATGGTGTATCCAAAAATCTTTAAAAATATCGCTCTGGCAACTCCCGTTTTTGGAGAAGTCGTAGGTGAGCGAGATGGGCTGCGCAGCAAATATGGTTCCCTCTTGACGGAATATGATCTGTTAAGCCTTCGGTTTGCACAGGTTTCTTCCGAGTGCGACCGGTTCAGTATCGAGATTGCCACTGTTAAATCCGATCGCGACCGATTTATTTCCGATTGCGATCGGTTAAATATCCAGATTGCAGCCGTTATATCAGAGCGTAATCGATTAAATAGCGAGAATTTTACTATTTCGGCGGAGCGGGATCAATTACAAAAGGAGCTTGCCGCTCTTGCCGCGGCTTTGGATCTACTGCGCAACGACCTTATGTTGGCCTCTCAAGAACGTGATCGCTTGAAACAAATTGTCGACTATCACGACTCTCGCAAAAATGTTGGTTACTGCCACTGTTGCAGGCAAGAATCAGTTTTTCAGATGAGGGGTGAATGGCTGAGAGATTTGTATGTATGTCTGAACTGTTCTTCAATTCCTCGCCAGCGCCACCTTCAATACGTTTTAGATAGCTACTTCAAGAATTGGGAGGACAGGGACATTCACGAATCATCACCTTCGAATAACTTCGTGTCTCGATATTGTAACAACTACACATCATCTCAGTACTTTGATGGCTCGGAGGCTGGATCGTATGTAGAGGGGATACGCAGCGAAAATCTTGAATCCCTATCGTTCCCGAATAACAGCTTCGATCTCTTCATCACGCAGGATGTTTTTGAACATATCTTTAATCCCGAACGAGCCGCGAGGGAAATCATGAGAGTGCTCCGGCCAGGAGGTGCTCACGTCTTTACAGTGCCGAAGCATAAAGGAATATCTAATAGCTTTCCGAGGGCGAGGTTGGTGAATTCGCAAATAGAATATTTAATGGAAGCCGTTTACCATGGAAATCCGATAGGCGATGGCAAGGCGCTTGTTACTTGGGATTATGGTGATGATTTTGAAAGCATGATGAACCGGTGGACAAGATGTTCCACCACTAATTATATTACGCGAGATAATGCGCTTGGGATTGATGGTGAATTTATTGATGTATTTGTAACCAGAAAGAATTTTTTGAAAACGCCGTCCCGTGGCAAAAAAAATCCAAAATCGTACAAGCCTCTCCTCATCTAGGAAGCAATAAAGTCCCGCCCCAGGGCGTCCGCGGCCAGGATGGCATCCTTGATCGCGACCCAGGTCACCTCGAAAGCTTCATTATGGGAAGTCTCCCCCGGTGCCACGGCCAGTTCGGCGATGATCCGTGCCCGCTCCGCGGACAGGGTCTCGATGCCAAGCTCCGCGAGTGTCAACGGCAGACCAACGGACGCGGAGAATGTCATCAGCTCCCGGATCTCGGCAGACTCCCGGCCTTCCAGCACCAATTGCACCAAGGTGCCAAAGGCGACTTTTTCCCCATGCAGGCAATGATGGGTCTCCGGCGCGGCCGTCAGACCGTTATGAACGGCGTGGGCGACAGCCAGGCCACCCGACTCAAAACCCAGCCCTGATAGCAGGGTGTTGGCCTCGATGATGCGCTCCAAAGCCGGGGTCACCGCCCCAGCCCGAGCTGCGGCGACAGCGGCGGTGCCGTCCCGCAGCAGGGTTTCGTAGCAGGCACGGGCAATCGCCATGGCCGCCAGCGTGCTGCCCCCTCCTACCTGATTGCGCTTGCAGGCGCGGTGCGCCGTATCCGCCTCGAACCAGGTCGCCAGGGCATCACCCATACCGGCGATGAGAAACCGTGCTGGTGCCCGGGCGATGATGGAGGTGTCCACCAGGACCAGATCCGGATTGCGTTTGTAAAAGAGCAACTGGTCAAAGACCCCGGCGGGGGTGTAAACCACGGATAGGGCGCTGCAGGGTGCATCGCTGGCTGCGACCGTGGGGCAGCACACCACGGGCAGATTCAAGGCGGCGGCCACCGCCCGGGCGGTGTCGAGGGCTTTGCCGCCACCGGCGCCCACGATGCTCCCGGCCTGGGTGCGCTGGGCCTCCGCCGTGCAGCGTTCGATTTCCAGCAGGGAACATTCACCTCCAAATTCAATGACATCAAAAGAAATTTTCTCGGCCCCGAAGGCCTCAATCCAGAGGGGCTCGGTTTGGTGACGCGCGGTGGGACTGGCGATGATCAAGGGCCGTGCGCCGATGCCCATCTTGACCATCTCCCTGGCGAGTTCGCGGCTGGCGTCACGACCTTGGAGATAGCGCGCGGGTGAGCAGAAAATCTTGAGCACTTTGCCGACTCCTATCAGGTTCGCCCGAGTTGGGCATGAGGTTTCACGACGCGTCCGAGCCCCTGCCGGCCCAGTCCCGGGCAAACTGCCAGGCGGTGCGCCCGCTGCGGGAGCCGCGCTGCAAGGCCCAGCGCAGGGCGGCGGGATCGACCGTCTCCGGGGCACGGCTGGCGGCCCCAAGCCGCCCCAGCCAGTGATGGACGATGGCCAGGTACTGGTCCTGGGTGAAGGGATGGAAGGCGATCCAGAGTCCGAAACGATCGGAGAGGGAGATCTTCTCCTCCACGCCCTCTCCCGGGTGGATCTCGCCGTCGATCAGGGCCGCCTCGCGGTTCTCGCGCTGGAACTCGGGCAGCAGGTGGCGCCGGTTGGAGGTGGCGTAGATGAGGAGGTTGTCTGGGGTGGCGTTGAGGGAGCCTTCCAGCACCGCCTTGAGGGCCTTGAAGCTGGACTCATTGGCGTCGAAGGAGAGGTCGTCGCAGAAGATGACGAACCGCTCCGGCCGGCCGTGTATCAGATCCAGCACCTCCGGCAGGTCCACCAATTCATCCTTGTCCATCTCGATGAGACGCAGGCCCTGGTTGCACAGGCTGTTGAAGATGGCCTTGATGAGGGACGACTTGCCAGTCCCCCGCGACCCCCAGAGCAGGATGTTGTTGGCGCCGCGCCCGGCCAGGAACTGGCGGCTGTTGCGCAGGATCTCGGCCTTCTGACGGTCGAGGCAGAGCAGGTCGTCCAGGGCCAGCCGCTGGGGGTGGGCTAGGGCTCGCAAATGGCCCCGGCCACCCAGCCGGCGCCAGCGGAAGGCCTGGGCCTCCCAGTCGGGCTCGGCCGGGGCGTTGGGCAACAGGGCCTCGACCCGGTCCAGTAATCGCGCCGCGCGCTCCATCAGGTCACGGGCATCCGTCATGGCCTACCCCGGCTCAGGCGTGGATCCGCCGATATTTGAGGCGATGGGGCTGGTCCGCCTCCGCCCCCAGGCGGCGATGGCGGTCGGCCTCGTAGTCGGCGTAATTGCCCTCGAACCAGGTGATCTGGGAGTCGTCCTCGAAGGCCAGGATGTGGGTGGCGATGCGGTCCAGGAACCAGCGATCATGGCTGATAACCAGGGCGCAGCCGGGGAAAGCGAGGATGGCCTCTTCCAGGGCGCGCAGGGTCTCCACGTCCAGGTCGTTGGTGGGCTCGTCGAGGAGCAGCAGGTTGCCACCGCTTTTCAGAACCTTGGCGAGGTGGATACGGTTGCGTTCGCCGCCGGAGAGGTCGCCGATGCGCTTCTGCTGGTCGGTGCCCTTGAAGTTGAAGCGCCCGCAATAGGCCCGCGAGGGCATCTCGTAGCGTCCGACGATGATGGTGTCGGAGCCGTTGGAGATCTCCTCCCACACCGTCTTGCCGCCGTCCAGGGCGTCGCGGCTCTGATCGACATAGGCGATCTGCACCGTTTCGCCAATGCGCAGGGTACCGGCGTCGGGCTGCTCCATGCCGGTCAGGAGGCGGAAAAGGGTGGTCTTGCCCGCGCCGTTGGGGCCAATGATGCCGACGATGCCGCCCTTGGGCAGATTGAAGGAGAGATTCTCGTAAAGCAGGCGGTCGCCGTAGGCCTTACTCAGGCCCTGGGCCTCCACCACCAGGTCGCCCAGGCGCGGGCCGGGCGGGATATAGATCTCGTTGGTCTCGTTGCGGGCCTGGAATTCCTGGGACTGGAGTTCGTCGAAGCGGGCCAGGCGTGCCTTGCTCTTGGCATGGCGACCCTTGGGGTTGGCGCGCACCCACTCCAACTCCTGCTTCATGGTCTTGATGCGGGCGCCCTCCTGCTTCTGCTCCTGCTCCAGGCGGGCCTCCTTCTGCGCTAGCCAGGAGGAGTAGTTGCCCTCCCAGGGGATGCCGTAGCCGCGGTCCAGTTCCAGGATCCAGCCGGCGACATTGTCGAGGAAGTAGCGGTCATGGGTGACGGCGACGACGGTGCCGGGGTATTCGTGGAGGAAACGTTCCAGCCAGGCCACGGACTCGGCGTCCAGGTGGTTGGTGGGCTCGTCCAAGAGCAGCATGTCGGGCTTGGACAACAGCAGCCGGCACAGGGCCACCCGGCGCCGCTCGCCGCCGGACAGCTTGGCCACGTCGGCGTCCCAGGGCGGCAGGCGCAGGGCCTCGGCGGCGACCTCCAGGGTGCGGTCCAGATTGTGACCGTCGGTGGTCTCGATCAGGTTCTCCAGTTCCGCCTGTTCCTTGGCCAGGGCGTCGAAATCGGCGTCCGGCTCGGCGTAGGCGGCATAGACGGCGTCCAGGCGCTCCAAGGCGGCCTTGATATGGCCGAGGGCCTCCTCGACATTGCCGCGCACGTCCTTGGTGGGGTCGAGCTGGGGCTCCTGGGGCAGGAAGCCGACCTTGATGCCGGGCTGAGGCCGGGCCTCGCCCTCGATCTCGGTGTCGAGGCTGGCCATGATGCGCAGCAGAGTGGACTTGCCGGAGCCGTTGATGCCGAGTACGCCGATCTTGGCGCCGGGGAAGCAGGACAGGGAGATGTCGCGCAGGATCACGCGCTTGGGCGGCACGATCTTGCCGACCCGATTCATTGTGTAGATATACTGCGCCA
>JBASIS010000249.1:0-5251 GCA_049654905.1 Chromatiaceae bacterium | reverse complement strand
GATCCTGTGGGGGCCTTACCGCCTTCAAGTTCCGGATCGCCAGCCTGGCCGCCCCCTCATCCTGGCCACCGCCACCGCCACCACCAGCGACCGCCGGGTTGCTCCTTCGGCCTCAAGCGCAACCATCACCGTCATGGATCGGAGATTTGACTCCACCATGTTGCCGCGGTCGATGAGCAAACCGGATATCACCCGGGCCCGGGAGGCCCTGGGCTGGGGGATCCCAAGGTATGATTTCGCTACCATCCAGGCGGCCAAGGATTTGCACCGGGCGCTGGAGTTCACAGTCAGGCAGCGGTGCGGTGTGCTTCGGCATAGTGCATCCAGAAGTGATGGCGCTGGGCGTGGGGGTCGGCAGCGTAAGGGCGACACACCCGCTCCACTTTGTCCAACAGCGCAGGGTCTGCCAGAACCGCCTGGCGCAGGTCGGCCCAATCCCGCCACCGACCGCGAGAGATCAGGTCGTCAATGGCGGCAAGGGTGAAGCGTTGATGATTGAGGTGGCGATGAAGCATGGCGGACAACACGCTGCTATGGACAATTATATCAATATGTTAGGCGAATGAAACCGGGAAAGCCGGCGGCGTGAGCAATCTCACCAAGGCCAGCGGCGGTTTGGTCTTGCCGTTCTCGTAACGCGAGAAGGCATTGACACCGCCACCGAAAAGCTCGGCGGCTTCGCGCTGGCCGAGATGAAGTTTCTTGCGTACGCCGGCGATAAAGCTTGGGATCGACGATATGGGTATAGGTGGGGCTCTACGCCGAGCGCGGCATGGTAGCATTCGGATCAATCGCCTGATTCCAGCCTTCGAGACGGTCTTCCGCCATGACCCGACGCTCCCTGCCCATTGGGATCCAGACCTTTCGTGAGATTCGCGAAGGGGATTTCTACTATGTCGACAAGACCGGCTTCGCGCTGCGCTTGATCGATGAGGGGAAGTATTACTTTCTGTCCCGCCCCCGGCGCTTCGGCAAGTCGCTGTTTCTGGACACCTTGGCGGAGCTGTTCGCGGGTACCGAGTCGCTGTTCCGGGGGCTGGCGGCCGAGCGGCGCTGGGACTGGTCGCGGCGTTACCCCGTGATCCGGCTGAGCTTTGGTGGCGGGGTGATCCGCGGCCGCGCGGAACTGGACCGGCGCATCATGGCCTTGCTGGGCAAGAACCGGCACACCCTCGGGGTCGCCTGTAGCGATCCGACCGATATCGTCGGCTGCTTCGGCGAGCTGATCGAGGCCGCCCATGCCGCCAGCGGCGAGCGCGCGGTGGTGCTGGTGGACGAGTACGACAAGCCGATTCTGGACAACATCACCGATCCCGAAACGGCGCGGGAGATGCGCGACGGGCTCAGGAACCTGTACTCGGTGATCAAGGACTCGGACGCCCACATCCGCTTCGCCTTCCTCACCGGGGTGTCCAAGTTCAGCAAGGTCAGCCTCTTCTCGGGCCTGAACAATCTCAAGGACATCACCGTTGATCCGCGTTATTCGGCCCTCTGCGGCTACACCGAGGCCGATCTGGACCAAGTCTTCGCGCCGGAGTTGCCGGGCCTCGACCGGGACCAGATCCGCGCCTGGTACAACGGCTACAACTGGACCGGCGAGGCGGTCTATAACCCCTTCGATGTGCTACTGCTGTTCGATCGGCGCCAGTTCCGCCCCTGGTGGTTCGAGACCGCGACGCCGACCTTTTTGGTCGAGGTGCTTACGGACCGGCAGGTTTGGCTGCCGCGGCTTGGCGCCCTGCACGCTGACGCCGAGATGCTCTCGGCCTTCGACGTTGAGCGCATCAGCACCGAGGCCCTGCTATGGCAAACCGGCTATCTGACCATCGAGCACGAAGAGCAGCAGTTTGGCGAGTACCGCTACCGGCTGCGCTATCCCAATCGCGAGGTGTACCAAAGCCTTAACAACAGCCTGCTGCGGGCCTGGACCCCCGACGGTCAGGAGACTTTAGCTCACAAGACCCACCTCGGCGAGTTGCTGCTGGCCAACGACTTCGCCGGAATGCAGGCGCTGTTCACCGCATTCTTCGCCACCATCCCGACGGACTGGTACCGTAATAACCCCATCGCCCGCTACGAGGGCTATTACGCGAGCGTCTTCTATGCCTACTTCGCGTCCCTGGGGCTGGACCTGACGCCGGAGGAGAGCAGCAACGCCGGGCGGCTGGATCTGGCGCTGCGCTTCAATGACCAGGTCTATCTGTTCGAGTTCAAGGTGGTCGAACTGGCCCCGGAGGGGCGGGCGCTCCAGCAGATCAGGGACCAGGGCTATGCCGACCCGTACCGGGCTACCGGGCAGCCGATCCATCTGATTGGCATCGAGTTTAGCCGCGAGCAGCGCACCCTGGTGGGCTTTGAGGTGGAGACGATCGGGCCCGGCTTTGCGAAATAGGGGACTAACAGAATCGAGCGTTGCCAAAATTTGAACAGGATCAGGCGCGGCAGGACCGCCGCCTCGCCTTGCTGCTTGCCGTGTTCGATGCCCTGTTCCCAGCCCTGTTCGATGTAGCGGTCGATGAAGGTTTGCATGAGAGGATCTCCGCTGGGGCTCTGTTGCCGTAGGCAGCTCTCGTCAGCCAGGCGCCAGGCCTATCGGGACGGGATGGCCTCGTTTGTCCAGCGTCGGCTGGTACGCCAATAAATACTCCTGGCGCTGGAACTTGAACTTATAGACGCGGATGCCTGCCAGGTCTCCCTGCTTGAGCTCGCCGATGTCCGGGATTTCGCAAACCTGCTCCACCGCATCCTCGATGGCCAATTGCAAAGGCTTTCGCGCCTTCTTGACGTACTGGCTTAAGGGTTGCTTGAAGATGGTTTTCATGACTCGATAATAGATCAATGATGATGAGATATCGAGCAAGACGCCGTACGACCTTTCGGCGTCAACGCCTCCCTGCTGACGGCGGCACTGAACCGCTTTTTGCCGGAATGGTTGGCCAGCAAGCCGGATAACCCCTACGTGGCGATCTTTGCCCCCCTCATGATGGAGCGGGAAGAAGAATTGCGGGCCCAGGCACCGGACCTGCGGCGCACCGTGCAGAGTTGACGTGCGAAAAAAGTCCAAATTACCAAACGAACCCATTTCAGTTCTGAACAGGGGTGCAGCCACCACCCGGCCCGGGAGACGGAAAACTCAGGTGGTTTTGGTGTTTCGAAGTTGCCCCGGATGACCGAGGACCCGCAAACTTGGCGTTTCCCCATCGCGGCCGACCGCTGACATGCTCTATTTGATTAAGGTTCTGACCCTCCTCGTCCTGCCGCTGGGTTGGGTGTTGCTGATGGGTGCCGCGGCCCTGATCCTGCTGGCCCGGGGACGCAGGCGATTGGCCGGTGCCCTGGTGGCCGGCCTCTTGGTGCTGCTGTGGGTCTGCGCCATGCCTTGGACGGCCTATCATCTGTCGGCCGGGCTGGAGGCGGGGTATCCGCCGGTGCCCCTGGCGCAAACGCCGGTGGCGGAGGTGGCGGTGGTGCTGGGAGGCGCGGTCGGTCCCATCGGCGATCCGCCGACGGAGAATCTGACGGGTTCCTCTAACCGCGTCCTGCGCGCGGCCCGCCTGTTTCGGGCCGGCAAGGTCCCTCGGGTGCTGGCGGTCGGCGGCAACCTGGATTGGATGAATGCCGGGGCGCCGGAGGCGGAACTGATCCGGGACTTGCTGGTGGAGTGGGGCCTGCCCCAGGAGGCCATCTTCACTGAGCCTACCAGCCGGAATACGCGGGAAAATGCCCAGAAGGCGGCGGCGATCATCCGCGAGCAGGGCTGGGAGCGGGTGCTGCTGGTGACCTCGGCGGCGCACATGCGGCGCGCGATCGCGGCCTTCCAGGCGGTCGGTATCGCGGTGATCCCCTCGCCCACCGATTTTGCCAGCCGTGAGCCACTCGCCCTCGACCTACTGGACTTTTTGCCGGATGCCCAGGCACTGGGGGGGGTCAGCAAGGCACTGCGCGAGGTGCTGGGAGGCTGGGTCTCGCGTTGGCGCCAGTCGGTTTCCTGACCCAAAATTTACCGATGTGGGCGAGTCGGTCCAGCACCCGGGGAAGTATTACCGCAACAAGGTGGCGAGGGCCATGAGCCGGAGACCCATCGCATCCCGCTGGCGATCAAGCGGCCGCGGTTACCGGGGTTGACAGGATTCGGGTAAGGCCTAGGCTGATGGTATCGACTGCGGGGAGAGCGACGATGGGTATCACGAAAAGAAGGGTCTTGCTCCTGGTCCTGGCGGCCTTGCCGCCCTTGCTCGGCGCCTGTGTGATGCTGGGGTCGCCGATCGGACCTGGCAGCGAACCCGGCGAGATCCCGCCTCGCCTTGAGCGGAGCAAGGACACCAAGGGCTTGAGGTGGGACAACCCGGCCGCCTTTGGCCCCGTGCCCACCGAACTCCAGTCGAAGGGGAATGACGTCTGCCGGTTCAATCGGTTTGAACGGGCCACGGGTTATCACGCCGATGCGCGGGAACTGGACGGGACCCCCATTCAGGGCGGTGGCTATTTTTGCGTGGGCACCCGGGAGGATCCCCGTCCCGGTGACGAACCCGGCAAGGTGCCCCCGCGCCTGGCGCGGGCGGGCGAGCGTGATCTGATTTGGGATAACCCCGCCGCCTTCGGCCCGGTGCCAGCGGAACTCCAGGCCAAGGGCAATGGCATTTGCCGCGCGGTGGGGTTCGAGCGCGCCATGGGCTATCACCCCCAGGCGCGGGAGCTGGACGGTACTATCATTAGAGGTGGAGGCTACTTCTGCGTCGGCGCGGTTAAGTGACCCCGACCTGAATAGGATGTTTTGGAGTGATGACGATGTCTAGGAAACAGAAGGTGACCCTGGTGATCGGGACGGCGGCCAGCCTGGCCTTTGGGCTGGGGCAGGCCTGCGCCACGGAGGCCCTGGGCCTGCTGGGCGAGGTCAGGGGCCTGACGATCATCTCCCAGGGTCCGCGCTATGTGGCGGGGCGGGAGGGCATGCCCCTGCGGGCGGGGGATCGGGTCATGGCGCTGGAGGGGGGCGAGGCCCTGCTGTGGTTCGTGGATACCTGCCAGTATCGTGTCGGGGACGACCTGTTCCTGGATGTGGGGGCGCAAAGTCCCTGCGCCCTGGGCAAGGGTGGCGAATATCGGCCCGAGTTGCGGGATGCGGTGCAGCTTCTGGTGAATGCCGAGCAAAAGCCCACGGTGGCGGTGCCCCTGAGGCCAGCCGCGCTCCGCGTGGAAGATGACGACCGCGGATCGGGTGCCAGGGTCGGGATGGGCGCGGGTGCCGGAG
>JBASIS010000248.1:0-2356 GCA_049654905.1 Chromatiaceae bacterium | reverse complement strand
GAAAAATTTCGGACATCACCTCGTGGGTGTTGGCGCCGTCGCGCTCGCTCATCTGTTCGATGGTGTGGGTGAACAGGCCCTCGCCGTTGAAAATACCGGTGTCTTCGGCAAAAAAGCAGAACACCAGCCGGGCCATGAAGTGGTTCATGGCGGGGCGGCGCATGTTCGTGGTCCAGTCCGGGTTTGCGCGCAGCAGTTCGACGTAGAGCTTGTTCAGCCGCCCGGTGGCGCGCACGTCGACAGGGTTGTCCTTGATCTCCTTGACGGTGGAGATGCCGGCCAGCGGCAGAAAGAAGCCGAAATGATCGGGGAAATCGGGATACGCGCAGGCGATGGTTTCACCACCGGCCAGTTCTTCCGCCTCCAGCGTCTCGCCGTCGGTGGCGAGGATGAACTTGGCGCGGGCCTTGGCAGTAGCCGGGCTGGCGCGCAAGGCCCGGAGGGTTTCGCCCACGGCACCGGTTTCGCAGACGGCGATGTGGATGTTGTTGCGCTGAAGCACGCCGCCGGGCACATCCGAAGCGTTGTTGTTGCCGGTACGCAGGCGCTTGAGCGCCGTGTCTTTGTTGCCGAAAGCGGCCAGGAATGCGAACGGAAACCCCGCTGCGTCGAAGGGCTGACAGGCCAGGTTGGATAGGGCTTCTTCGATTTCTACTGCATTCATGGGGCATCTTGCCTGAGTGAATTTTTCCCGCTCGTGTTCGGCTGAGGTTCAGTGTCCGAGGTGGCACTGCGGGGGGCGCTATTGTAGATGGTTGTCCGTGAGACCTCGTCGTTTCGCGGGGGATAGGAAACTCAACCTCACGGCAGCGATAGGGTCGGGGGAACGTAGCATCGAAGGAGGGTGCTCCGCAAGGTTACACTACGGCCGACGTGCCAGGGACCGCGCCTTTGGGGGGTGGCGGGGCGCAGCCACTAACCCACTCAACAATACCGCCATCTGCCCACCCTAAAACGACCTGCTTTGTCGCTGTACCCTGGATAATGGTCCTCGGTCCCCCGCCACCAGCACCGTTACCCCGTAACCGGTGCGGCAGCGGGCCATAAGCGCCGCCACCCCCGAGGGCCTGAAGCCATGATCGGTTTGATCGCAGACGTCCACGGCAATATCGACGCCCTGGAAACCGTGTTGACCGCCTTGGCCGACCGTGGCATCCGGGACATCTATGCGGCCGGCGACCTGGTCGGCTACAACGCCGCGCCCAATGAGTGCTGCGAGCGCCTGCGCGCCGTGCCGGGCGTCAAAGGCAATCATGAGTGGGCCGCCCTGCTCGACCCGGATGATGAGGATCTGGTCTGGTTCAACGAGGAGGCCCGGGAGGCGGCCATCTGGACCGGTCACCAGCTCACGCCGGCCAATCGGGCGCTGCTGGCGGCCCTGCCCTTGCAGCGGTCTTTCGTAGCCGGGGGCCACCGGGTGACCCTGGTCCACGGCTCGCCGGAGGATCCCCTGTTCGAATACACCTTCGATGATGCCGCGGACGCCGGGTGCCAGCGGCTCCTGGAGGTGGCAGAGGCCGACATCCTGATCATGGGGCATACCCACCGGCCTTACGTGCGCCAGGTTGGCGCCGGGCTGGTCATCAACCCGGGCAGCGTGGGCCAGCCCCGCGATGGCGATCCTCGGGCCGCGTGCGCCATCCTCGATCCCGCGACCCTGCAGGCGGAGATTCTGCGCCTGGATTACGACATCGGGGCCGCGGCCCGGCGCAACATGGCCGCGGGCCTGCCGGCCTTGTTGAGCGACCGGCTGCGCCAGGGGCAGTAGGCGCCCCATCCCACCGAACACCCCAGTAGACGGCTTACAGGAGACCTAACATGACCAGACTGGCGGCTATCGTGCAGGAAGCCCTTGATTACTTCGAATGGACCGATGACATTGACGATGATGAGGAATCCGGCAAGAGCCGGGTGACCACCGGGGCCATGGTGGAAGGTCAGCCTTGCGATATCTACATTGATACGCACGAGCAACATGATGCGATCAGCCTCTATATGTATCTCCCCTTCCGCGTCGCCGCCGAGAACTACCCCCAGGCTTGCATGCTCATCAACGCCATCAATGTTGAGGCCCGTCATGGCCATCTGGAGATAATGCGGGACGGTGGGCGGATACGCCTGGTCGTCTCCGCCGACATCGAGGGCGCCACGCCGACCGGTATCTTCGTGGTGCGGATGGTGCAGTTAGCGGACGCCATCCTCAGTCACTGGATGTGGGCACTGGCGGCGGTGGCGGTGAGCGGCCAAACCGCCGACGCCCTGCTCGCCGAGGCGGCCAGGCGTGAAGGTGGGGACGAGACGGTCGAGGAAACGGCGGCCGAGGAGACCGCCAGACCCATTCCGCAGGTTGCGGCAA
>JBASIS010000247.1:0-3829 GCA_049654905.1 Chromatiaceae bacterium | reverse complement strand
TCGCCGGCGCCATCCTGCTGATGGCGGCCATCGACCCGGCCCAAGGGGGCAGTAGCCTGACCCACATGGCCCTGGCGGCGGTGCTGCTCGGCTTCTCGGCGGCGACCCAGGACATCGTTATCGATGCTTACCGGATCGAGGCGGCGGAGACCAGCCTCCAGGCCATGATGTCGGCGACCTACATCGCCGGCTATCGGGTCGGCATGGTGGTCTCGGGGGCGGGCGCCCTCTACCTGGCCGCCGCCCTGGGTTCAACCGCCGAACAGTATGACTTCGCGGCCTGGCGCTGGACCTACATCGCCATGGCCGGGACCATGCTCGTGGGCATCGCTACCACCTTACTGATCCCGGAGCCGGTCTCCGGGCGGCTGGCTACCCGGCGCTACGGGGCTTGGGATTACTTCCGACTGGTGATCGTCTTCGCCAGCGCGGCCACGGCCTTCGTGGCGACCTTCTTCCTGAGCGGTGGCGGCTTCGTGGCCCTCCAGGCGATGGTGGGGCAGGGGCCCCTGGCCGGTTTCCTGGTGGAAAGCCTACATTTCCTGGCGGCGATCCTGACGGCGGGGCTGACCGGCTGGTTGCTGGTGTGTTGGGGGGTGGTGGACCAGGCTATGGCCCGGGAGACCTGGGTCGCGCCCGTGCTGGATTTCTTCGACCGCTATGGCACCCGCACGGCCCTGCTGCTCCTGGCCCTGATCGGTCTGTACCGCATCTCGGATATTGTGCTGGGGGTGATCTCCAATGTCTTCTATCAAGATATGGGCTTCACCAAGACCCAGATCGCCACGGCGGTCAAGACCTTTGGGGTCATCGTCAGCATCGCCGGCGGCCTCCTCGGCGGCCTCATGGCCACCCACTTTGGGGTCATGCGCATCCTCATGCTCGGCGCCATCCTCTCGGCGGCGACCAATCTGATTTACGTCTGGCTGGCCTGGGTGGGCAATGATGCCGCCGTCCTCTATCTGGCCGTGGCGGCGGACAATCTGGCGGCGGGACTGGCCAGCGCCGCCTTTGTCGCCTTTCTGTCGAGCCTGACCAGCGTCGCCTTTACCGCCGTCCAGTACGCCATCTTCAGTTCCCTGATGACCTTGCTGCCCAAGGTCCTAGGCGGCTACTCGGGCACCATGGTCGAGGCCATCGGCTATCCGGCCTTCTTCGTCTTCACCACCCTGATCGGCGTCCCCGTACTGCTGCTGGTCTGGCTGGCGGGACGGCACCTGCGGGCCGGGTCAGTTCCATAACAGGCCCGGCCCTAGGCAATGTGGATATTCAGGGCCGGGAGCAATAACCACCTAACAAACCAGTAAAAATCTCGAAGGATTATCCAGAGATTAAATCGGGATTGCTGCGGCGCACCAAATATGCGATTGTTACGATGTTAAAGGCATGCGGCGATAGGTCAGGCCAAGGAGCCCCCTAGACATGCTCTGCTCTCTTCGACTCGCGCCAGGTGGCTGACAACAGCGCCTGGCGCGGCTCGTCAGCGGCACCTTGGGTGCCCCTTGCGGCTTGGGGCCGGACCCGGAAGGACCTGTCCCGAGGTTTGGTTAAAAAAACCGGAATGTAACGATGATTACCACCCAAAAACGACCTTTCTTTCTAGATTTGCTGGTGATCCGGCTCCCGGTGGCGGGGGTCATGTCGATTGGTCACCGCATCAGCGGCGTGGCCATGGTCCTCACCCTGCCTTATTTCATCCATATCCTGGCCCTCTCGGTGTCCAACCCGGCGGGCTTTGACGCGGCGGCACAGTTGGTCGCCAGCTGGCCTTTCAAGGCCTTTCTGTTCCTCTTCCTGTGGGCGCTGATGCACCATTTTCTGGCGGGCATCCGCTATCTGATGCTCGATATCGACGTCGGGATCGAGAAGCCCCTGTACCGTCAAACGGCCTGGGGGGTGCTCGTGGGTGGCCCCGTCCTGGCCCTGATCCTATTGGGAGCACTGTCATGAGTCGTCAAGCCTCGGGACTGCGGGCCTGGATTTTCCAGCGCGTGACCGCGATCGCCATGCTGCTGTACTTTCCCTTCCTGCTCCTCTCCCTCGCCTTTGGGCCGCCGGCGACGCACGCCGAATGGGTGGCCTGGCTGAGCCAGCCCCTGGTCGGCATGGGCTTCCTGCTCTTTGTTGGCGTGCTCCTGCTCCATGCCTGGGTTGGCGTGCGTGACGCCATCATCGACTATGTGCACCCGACCGCCATCCGCGTCACGGCCCTGAGCCTGCTGGCGCTGGGACTGGTTGGCTGCGGCCTCTGGGCCCTCAAAGTCATCGTCCTGGTGGGCTAGGGCAAGGCGAGAACTGAATGCGAGAATGTTATGTCATTAAATAAGCGAAACTTCGATGCCCTGATCGTGGGCGCGGGCGGGGCCGGGCTCAACGCGGCGATCCAACTGGCCAATGCCGATCTGCGCGTAGCGGTGGTCTCCAAGGTTTTCCCTACCAGGTCCCATACGGTCGCCGCCCAGGGTGGGGTCAACGCGGCCCTGGCCAACGTCCTGCCGGACAACTGGCATTGGCACATGTTCGATACCGTCAAGGGTTCGGACTACCTGGGCGACCAGGATGCCATCGAGTTCATGTGCCGGGAGGCCATCCCCACCGTCTATGAACTGGAACATGCGGGGGTGCCTTTTTCCCGCACGGACAATGGCAAGATTTACCAGCGTCCCTTCGGCGGCATGACCCAGAACTTTGGCGGCGATCAGGCCGCCCGCACCTGCGCCGCGGCGGACCGAACCGGTCACGCCATCCTCCATACCCTCTATCAGCAGAATCTCCGCGCCAAGACGCACTTCTTCGATGAGTTCTTCGCCCTGGATCTGGTCAAGGACGCCGAGGGCGTGGTTTGTGGCGCCCTGGTCCTGGAGATCGAGACCGGCGAGCCCCTGCTGATCGAGGCCAAGACCACCCTGCTGGCCACTGGCGGCTGCGGTCAGGTGTTCCGTACCACCTCCAACGCCCACATTAATACCGGCGATGGCCTGGCCATGGCCCTGCGGGCCGGCGTGCCCCTGATGGACATGGAGTTTTTCCAGTTCCATCCCACCGGCATCGCGGGCAAGGGCATGCTGATCACCGAGGGCGTGCGCGGCGAGGGCGGCTATCTTCTCAATGGGCGCGGGGAGCGCTTCATGGAGCGTTATGCCCCCAAGGCCAAGGATCTGGCCAGCCGCGACGTGGTCTCCCGCTCCATTGTCACCGAGATCAAGGAAGGGCGCGGCGCGGGTCCCAAGGCCGATCACGTCCTCCTCAAGCTGGATCACCTGGGCGAGAGCGTCATCGCCAAGCGTCTGCCGGGCATTCGCGAGAGCAGCCGGATCTTCGCCGGCATCGATCCCGTGGTCGAGCCCATTCCGGTCTTTCCCACCGCCCACTACCTTATGGGAGGTATCCCCACCGATCGCTTTGGCCGCGTCATGACGCCGGCCGGCGCTGGCGAGGATGCGGTACCGGGGCTCTATGCCGCCGGTGAATGCGCCTGCGCCTCGGTCCATGGCGCCAACCGCCTGGGCGGTAACTCCCTGCTCGACATCCTGGTCTTTGGCCGCCTGGCGGGCAAGAACATCATTGATTACGTTAAAGAAAACCCCTTCCATCGCACCATCGACCCAGCCAGCCTGGAGGGGGTCATGTCGCGGCTGTCGCGGTGGGATCAGCGGGGCAAGGGCCCGAGCGTCCACGAGACCCGCGAAAAGCTGACCCGTTGCATGGAGGATCACGCCGGCGTCTTCCGCACCGAGGAGATCATGGCCGAGGGCCTGGATAAGATGAAGGAAATCCGCGCCGGCTTCGGCGAGGTGCGGCTCACCGACCACACCAAGGTCTTCAACAC
>JBASIS010000246.1:0-4245 GCA_049654905.1 Chromatiaceae bacterium | reverse complement strand
CGGCGCAGTTGCGCCGTGATGTCGTCCAGGGTCAGAACGTAGGGGCCAAAGGGGACGCTCATCAGGGGGTTGCGGTTGCGATTGGGTGACCACCTTACCGGGTAACCGCCAAAATGAGAACTGCTGCGCGCCTTGGGGCCAAATAGCCTTACCATGATCTCTTTACCTCTCTTGCCAGGGCCAGATAGACAGCCATGCGGGTTTTAGGCATCGAAACCTCCTGCGACGAGACTGGGGTCGCCGTATACGAGGGTGGGCGCGGTATGCTGGCCCATGCCGTCTATAGCCAGACCGAGATCCACGCCCGTTATGGCGGGGTGGTGCCTGAATTGGCCTCCCGTGATCATGTGCGCAAGACCCTGCCCATGATCCGGCAGGTGCTGGACGAGGCGGGCCTGGCCAAGCGGGATATCGACGGAGTGGCCTTTACCGCCGGTCCGGGGTTGATCGGGGCCCTGATGGTGGGGGCAGCCCTGGGTCGGAGCCTGGCCTGGGCCTGGGGCGTGCCGGCGATCGGGGTGCATCACATGGAGGGCCATCTGCTCGCCCCTTTGCTGGAGGAACCCGCGCCAGAGTTTCCCTTCGTGGCCCTGCTGGTCTCCGGTGGTCACACCCAGTTGGTGGCGGTGGCGGGCATTGGCCGCTACCAACTGCTGGGCGAGTCCCTGGATGATGCCGCCGGCGAGGCCTTCGACAAGACCGCCAAGCTCCTCGGTCTGCCTTACCCCGGGGGCCCGGCCCTGGCGGCCCTGGCGGAGCGGGGCGATCCGGGGCGTTACCGCTTTCCCCGGCCCATGACTGACCGGCCCGGCCTGGACTTCAGTTTTAGCGGGCTCAAGACCTTCGCCCTCAATAGCTGGCGCGAAGAACAGGCGGCGCGCCCCGACCGGGAGCAGACCCGGGCCGATATCGCCCGCGCCTTTGAGGAGGCGGTCGTGGATACCCTGGCGATCAAGTGCCGGCGGGCGGTGCGTCAGACCGGCTTCCCGCGCCTGGTCCTGGCCGGTGGGGTCAGTGCCAACCGGCGGCTACGCGCCACCATGGATGAGGCCCTAGTCAAGGAGGGCGCGCGGGCCTTCTATCCCCGCCCCGCCTTTTGTACGGACAATGGGGCCATGATCGCCTTCGCGGGCTGGCATCGGCTCCAGGCGGGGCAAACCGAACCCCTGTCCTTCGCCCCGCGGGCGCGTTGGGATATGGCGGGTCTGGCCCCGGTGTGAGACCGATGGGGCCCTGCCGCCGAGCCGGTAGCGCTATCCGGGATTCGGGTGAAGGGGGAGGGCGTTAGTCCGAGCCATTCTCTTCGGCGCCGATCCGGCCCTCGGCCCCCGAGAGCATATTCTGGATGTTGCTTTTATGACGCCAGAAGAGGATCAGGCTGATCAGAATCTGCATGGCGATGAGCCAGGGGTCATCCCAGAGCACCCAGAGGATAAAAGGGGCGAGCGCCATGGAGATGAGGGCGGAGAGGGAGGAGATCTTCAGCACCTTGGCGACGAACAGCCAGACAGCCGCCACGCCGAGGCCCACCGGCCAGTAGAGCCCAAACTGGACGCCGAGGGCGGTGGCCACGCCCTTGCCGCCGCGGAAACCGAAAAAGACGGGGAAAAGGTGGCCGAGGAAGGCCGCGAGCCCCACCGCGGCCAGCGCGGCGGTGCCTAGCCCCAGGGCATGGCCCACCAGGAGGGGGATCAGGCCCTTGAGGCTGTCGCCCAGCAGGGTGATGGCGGCCGCCTTCTTGCCGCCAATCCGCAGCACATTGGTGGCGCCGGGGTTGTTCGAGCCCTGGGTGCGCGGGTCCGGCAAGTCCATCAGATGACAGACGATGATGGCGCTGGAGATCGAGCCCAGCAGGTAGGCAGCGAGGATCAGGAGGGCGGCGTTGATCATGGGCCACATTGGAAACCCAATCGGTGGGGCGGTCAAGCCGGTGCCAAGCCTTGGGTGGCACACCTGGGATGGATTTGCTAGCCTTCCTGTGCCGGCCTCATGCCTGATGCGCGGGTCATGGATCGCGAATTCGCCAACCCGCGCCCCACAATGATCGGGATAATCCACCATGTCACGCCCCCTGCCGCCCAGCGACTCCCTGCCCTATGCCCTCTACACCGCCGCGCAGGTCCGGGCCCTGGACCAGGCTGCCATTGCCAGCGGTATGCCCGGTGGGGCCTTGATGGCCCGGGCGGGGGAGGCGGCCTATCGACTGCTCCGCGCTAGATGGCCAGAGGCGCGCCGGATCACCCTGCTCTGCGGGGCGGGCAATAATGGCGGCGATGGCTATGTGCTGGCGCGTCTCGCCCGGGCGGATGGACTGGATGTGACCCTGTTCCAGTTAGGCGATGTCAGCCGGTTGGGGGCGGATGCCAAGGGGATGCTGGAGGCCTGGCTCGGCATGGGTGGCAGGCTGGAGGCCTTTCAGGAGCTGCCCAGGCGTTCGGATGTCATTGTGGACGCCCTCCTCGGCATTGGCCTTGAGCGCCCGGTCGAGGGTGAGTGGGCGCGGGCGGTGCGGGCGGCTAACGCCCAGCGCGCCCCGGTCCTGGCTATCGATATCCCCACCGGGTTGCACGCCGATACCGGCCGGGTGCTGGGCAGGGCCATCCGGGCCGCGGCCACCCTGTCCTTCATCGGTCTCAAGCAGGGGCTCTTTACGGGGGCCGGTCCCGATTGTTGCGGAGACATTTTTTTCGACGGCCTGGGGGTGCCGGCGGCCATCTTCGCCCGCGAGATCCTGGCCGCGCGGCGCCTGGATTGGGCCAAGACGTCCGACCAGGTGGCACCCCGGCGCCGTGACGCCCACAAGGGCGATTTCGGCCATGTGCTGGTGGTGGGGGGTGCCCCGGGTTTCAGTGGCGCGGCACGGCTGGCGGGGGAGGGGGCCCTGCGGGCTGGCGCGGGGCTGGTCTCGGTGGCGACCCATCCGGCCCACGCCGCCTATCTCAATATGGGCCGTCCGGAACTCATGGTCCGGGGTATGGTTGACCCGCGGGAGCTGTCACCCTTGCTAGAGCGGGCCAACGCGTTGGCCATTGGCCCTGGCCTCGGTCGGGAACCTTGGGGTGTCGGTTTCATCGAGCGGGTGCTGGCGGCGGGCAAGCCCCTGGTGATGGATGCGGATGCCTTGAACTGGCTGGCCGAGGCGCGGCTTCGTCGTGATGATTGGGTGCTGACGCCACACCCCGGCGAGGCGGCGCGCCTGCTGGGCTGTAGCGCCGCCGAGGTGCAGGCGGATCGCTTTTCCGCCCTCCGTCACCTGCAAGACCTTTATGGGGGGACCATCGTCCTCAAGGGCGCGGGGACCCTGGTGCTGGGTCCCTCCCCGCGCCCCACGGGCGTCTGTTCCCATGGCAATCCCGGTATGGCCTCCGGGGGGAGCGGGGATGTGCTGACGGGCATGATTGCCGCCTTGCTGGGGCGGGGTCTCGATCCCGAGAATGCGGCGGAGGCGGCGGTCTGCCTGCACGCGGCGGCGGGCGACAGGGCGGCGGCCGAGGGCGAGCAAGGGCTGCTGGCGACGGACCTGATCGCGGCCATACGCCCCACCCTCAATGCGACGGTGACCCGGCCATGAAGCTCGCCATCCAGGGCGAGGCGTCCCAGGAGGCCTTGGGTGGGAAGTTGGCCCCCCTGCTGCGCCCACCTCTGATTGTCTATCTTGAAGGGGACCTGGGCACGGGCAAGACCACCCTGACCCGCGGCATCCTGCGCGGGCTGGGTCATGGTGGCGCGGTGCGCAGCCCGACCTATACCCTGCTGGAGCCCTACGATCTGGGCCCCCTGCGCCTTTATCACCTGGACCTCTATCGGCTGGGCGACCCGGAAGAACTGGAGTACCTGGGTTTGCGCGATCTCCTGGATGGGGATAGCGTCCTCTTCGTCGAATGGCCGCAAAGGGGTAGCGGCGCCCTGCCACCGCCAGACCTGGAAATCCGGCTGGACTATCGGGGTCCTGGCCGGACCCTGGACCTGATTCCGCGTAGCCCGGCGGGCGAGGAACTAATTAGAGCTTTGGCAACATCTCCTGGATTAGAGGATGAGGCCATTACCCTAACAGACTAATAGAAAATTGGTTTGGTTGGAAAGGGCTCTAGTGCTATCTTTAGGAAAAATTCTTCCCTGGGAGCCAATTGCAAAATTGCCGGTAGCGTTTGAGCCCCAGGTGGGCGAGGGGCAAAAATGGCTGTTTTTGCCCCTTTCAGTATTTGCTCGGTCCTCTTCTACGCGAGTGGCATGGTGTTATCCCGT
>JBASIS010000245.1:0-5225 GCA_049654905.1 Chromatiaceae bacterium | reverse complement strand
GCGGTGACCCGCCGCGCGAAGGCATCGCGGCTGGCACGATCCTCCTCCAGGACCTCGGCCGCCCGCAGGACCCGCTCCCGGGCCGCCCGCCAGCTTTCGACGCGGGCCAAGGGCAGCCCAGGCAGGCCCATACGGGCGCTTTGCCGCTCCCAGTCCTGGTGGTGGGCCGTCAGGGCCCGATCATTTTCTTGGGCCAAGGCCTCCAGATCGCGCTGTTGTTGCAGCAGTTGCTCCCGGCGGTCGAGACGGACCTGGAGCCCGGCGGCCTCCTGGGCCTTGTCGTGGCGCTGATCGGACAGCGCATCGGCGCTGGCGATCTGCTGTTCGAAGCGGTCGGCGGTTTCAGCCGGGGCCAGGGCCCCGGCCTTGATGCCCCCCCAGGTGGCGTCGCGCTGGGCACGCCGATCCCGCACCTCCGCCAGGGTGACGGGTTTGTGAGCCGCCCGGTATTGACGAGTTTCCAACTCCAGCCGCCCTACCTCGGCCCGCAGCTCCCGGAGGCTATCGGCAAGTTTGGCGGCGCTGGACTCCAGGCTGGTGCGCCGCTGGATGAGGTCGGCGATCTCCGGGGGAGCGGGTAAGGCCAGACTGCTCAATCGGTCCAGGGCGGGATGCCCCTCGCCCAAGGCGAGCAGGGCCCGGTCCAACTCGCGGGTCAGCCGCGCCACCTGGCCGTCCAGTTGCAGTTGCTGGACGCGGATATTGCCCAGGTCCCGGGCCGCCGCCAGGGCCTCGGGCAGGGCCGGCGGCGGTAGAGTATCCGGCAGGGCGGCCAGATCGGCCTCGATCACCTGGAGTTCCCGCTGGCGCGCGCGAATCGTCTCCTCGGTGCTGGCGAGGGTCTGGGCCAGGGCCTCCTGCCGACGCAGCAGCTCATTGATGGCCGAGCGCACCAGCCGGCCCGGCAGGCGCTGGGCAAGGGCCGTCTCGTCCTCGTCCGGCCAGCCCAGTTGCCGGGCGCCATCCTGGACCTGCTGCCACAGCACCCGGACCTCCTCCAGCCGCCGGCCGATATCCCGCTCGTGGTTGCCGAGGCGCTGGCGCCGTTCGGCGAGGGCCTCGATCTCGGTGGCACGTTCCAGGATGGCCGGGTCTGGGTGCAGGGCGTCGCGCCGCGCCGTCAGGTCTACCACCTGATCCTCGTGGAGTTTCAGGGACTGGCTCGCCAGGGCGATATCCCGTTCGGCCAGGGCCAGTTGGGCACCGGCCTCCTCCGGCAGGGTCGGGACCACGCCAAGGGCCGCTAACCGCTCCTCCCGGTCCCGGAGGTCGGCCAGGGGCCTGGCGATGCGCCACACCCGTTGCAGGCGGTCGCGCTCCCGCTCCAGGACCTGGCAACCGGCACCCGCCTTCGCCAGATCCGCTTGCAAGTCCGCGACCCGCTCCCGCGCCGCCAGCCAGTCCTTGGTACGCACCGTGGCCCGGTCCAGATCGGCCTTGGCCTGCTCCAGTTGGGCGCTGGCCTGGTAATACTCGCGGTTATCGGATTTGCGCTTGCTCCAGAGCCGGTCGGCCTCCTGTTCCAGTTGCTCCCGAATCTCCCCCAGGCCGCCGATCCCCGCCGCCGCCTGAAAGAGGATGCGGCCGATGTCATTGGAGGCATTGAGGATCTGCTCCCCGCCCGCCACCAGCCGCTGGTGATTGAGGCCGAACATCTGGTCGAAAAAGTGACGGTCCACCTGGCCGAGGAAGGGGGTCAGAGCCTCCTCCGGCAGGGTGGCGCCGCCAGGGGTCCGGAGGGTGTTGTTGCGCGCCTTGAGGCGGATGAAATCCAGGGGCCCGGCATCCTGGTCGCCATCCCGCTCCAGGAGTGCCCCCAGGCGCATCTCGTGGTGCGGGTGCAGAAAGTTGTAGCGCGAGCGGGTCTCGATGCCGAACAGCAGGTCCTGAATGGCGTCACGCAGGGTGGATTTGCCGGCCTCGTTGGGCCCGACGATAAAGTGAAAATCCTGGTCGGCCCGTGGCAGGGTCAGGGACCGGTCGGTGAATTTTCCGTAACGCAGGAGATCGAAGCGGGCGATGCGCATGGTTGGCCTCACTGAGCCCGATCCAGATGGGCCAGCAGATCCGGCGTCACCGCCCGCACCAGGTCGGCCACCTGGCCATTGCGAATGGCCTCCAGTTCCGGCAGGGCCAGGAGGATCTCCCGGGGGGCCCGGTCCACCAGGGGACGCAGGTCATCCAGCAGGGACTTGAGGAGGTCCGGGTCTTCCGGAGCCGCGGCGAGAAAGGCCTGGAGGTCAGCGAGGGCATCCCCACGGGCGCTCAGGAGCGCCGCGTCCCGCAGGGGCCGGGTTTCCAGGCACACCTTTTCGATCCAGAGCCGGTCGAGACCCTGGGCCGCCGCCTGGCCCAATATCTCCTCCCGCAGGTGGGCGGCCAGACCGAAAAGCTCGCCATGGACGGCGGTCTGGCCCCGCAGGACCAGGCGGACGGCCAAATAGAGGTGTTCCGGGGTGGTGGCGAGGAGCCCCTCAAAGGCCCGGCCCACCCGGCGCACCACCTCTTCCAGGGTGACATCCGCCGCGACGTCCAGCTCCAGCCGTTCCCAGCACAGCACCGCCACCGCCAGCCGCTCGACCGTCTGGATGCCGGCCTCGTCGGCGGTGACCAGGAGGGCGCCGCGCTCCCCGGTCTCCCGGCTATGACGCCCCTGGAGATTGCCGGGAAACACTACCCAGGGATCGCGGTGCAGGATAGCGAATTCATGCACATGGCCGAGGGCCCAGTAGTCATAGCCCTTGGCGGTGAGTTCGGCCAGGGTACAGGGGGCATAGCGGGCGTGACTGGCATAGCCCTCCAGGGCCGTATGCAGGACGCCGATATTGAGCCAGCCAGCCACCGGGGGTGGATAGGTCGCGGCCAGATTTTCCAGGGTTGCCGCCTCGCGATAACCGCGACCATGGAGGGCCACCTTGAGATTGTCGAGCCGGAAGCTGCTGGCCTTGCGACTCTCGAAAATGTGGACATTGTCCGGCAGGGTCAGCTTGCGGGTCATCTCGCTCTCGGCATCGTGATTGCCATGGAGCAGATAAACGGGAATGCCTGCCCGGTTCAGCCGCCCCATTTCCCGACAGAAATAATGCCCGGTATTGGCGTCCTTCCAGTTGCCATCGTAGAGATCCCCGGCGATGACCATGAAATCCACCGCCTCCTCCAGGGCCAGATCCACCAGCCGACCGAAGGCATCCCGGGTGACGGTGCGCAGCCGGTCCGCGGGAGCGTCCGGATAAGCGGACAGCCCCGTGAGGGGACTGTCCAGGTGGATATCGGCGGTGTGGATGAATTTCATGAGGGTCCTGGGGGGTCACAGGGGTTGTCCTTAACCTAAGGGGGGCGGTTGCCTGCCGCCCCCAACATAACGCTTTCCCGGCCGGCCCTCCAGTGCGGAATCAGCCAGCACCCCAGTCCATCAGGCGGGCGCCGAACCCCGGATCAGGTAGTCGAAGGCCGCCAGCGAGGCCTTGGCGCCATCGCCCATGGCGATGATGATCTGTTTGAAGGGCACCGTGGTGCAGTCGCCCGCCGCAAAGACCCCGGGCATCGAGGTCTGGCCCCGATGGTCGATCTCGATCTCGCCCCGGGGGGAGAGCTGGAGGGTCCCCTTGAGCCAGTCGGTATTCGGCAACAGACCGATCTGGACAAAGACGCCTTCCAGATCCACCCGATGTACGTCGCCGCTGGCCCGGTCCTGATAGACCAGGCCGTTAACCCGCTCGCCGTCGCCCGTCACCTCGGTGGTCAGGGCCTGGGTAACGACCGTGACATTCGTCATGCTGTGCAGCTTTTTCTGCAGGACGGCATCGGCACGCAGAGCCGGGTCGAATTCAATGAGTGTGACGTGGCCGACGATGCCGGCCAGGTCGATGGCCGCCTCCACGCCGGAATTGCCACCCCCGATCACCGCCACGCGCTTACCCTTGAAGAGGGGGCCATCGCAATGGGGGCAGTAGGCCACGCCCCGCCCACGGTATTCCAGTTCGCCAGGGACATTCATCTCCCGCCAGCGCGCCCCCGTCGAGAGGATGACCGCCTTGCTCCTGAGGGTCGCGCCGCTGGCCAGCCGGATCTCGGCCAGGCCATCGGGACCCGTCGTCAGCGCCTCGGCGCGCTGGAGATTCATGATGTCCACTTCGTATTCGCGGACGTGCTGTTCCAGGCCGGCCACCAGTTTGGGGCCGTCGGTCTCCTTGACCGAGACAAAGTTTTCGATGGCCAGGGTATCCAGTACCTGGCCGCCGAAGCGCTCGGCGACGATCCCGGTCCGAATGCCCTTGCGCGCCGCGTAGATGGCGGCGGCGGCACCCGCCGGTCCACCGCCGACAATGAGAACGTCGAAAACCGGCTTGGCCGCGATCATCTCGGCGTCGCGGGCCGCGGCCCCGGTATCCAGCTTGGCCAGGATCTCTTCCAGGGTCATGCGACCCTGACCGAAGGGTTCGCCATTCAGGAACACCGTCGGCACGGCCATGATCTGGCGGTCATCGACCTCTTTCTGGAAGAGGGCGCCATCGATCATGGTGTGGCTGACCCCAGCATTGACCACCGCCATCAGATTGAAGGCCTGCACCACATCCGGGCAGTTGTGACAGGACAGGGAGATAAAGGTCTCGAAACGGAAGGTTCCGGGCAGGGCGCGCATCTGTTCGATGACCGCCGGCTCGACCTTGGGCGGGTGACCGCCGGTCTGCAGCAGGGCCAGGACCAGGGAGGTGAATTCGTGCCCCATGGGGATGCCGGCAAAATGAATACGCGCCGTTTCTCCCGGGCGACCGACGGCGAAGGAGGGCCGGCGGGCATCCTGGCCGTCGTAACGGATACTGACTTGCGCGGATAGGGGCGCTATGTCTTCCAGCAGCGCCCGCATCTCTTGAGATTTGGCGCTGTCGTCGAGGGAGGCGACCAATTCGATCGGTTGTTGCAGGCGCTCCAGGTAGGCCTTGAGCTGGGTTTGGATGTTGGCGTCGAGCATTGACTTCTATCCCATGACGGCGGGTTGCGCATCACCCCGGCCTCGCCCTCGCTACCTGGGGGCGGCGAGGGGGGCCGGAGTCTTGGTTACGACCAGACTTAAATCTTACCCACCAGGTCAAGGGATGGCGCCAGGGTGGCCTCGCCTTCCTGCCACTTGGCCGGGCAGACCTCACCCGGATGGGTGGCGACGTACTGGGCGGCCTTGATCTTGCGCAGCAACTCGGCGGCGTCGCGGCCGATGCCGCCGGCGT
>JBASIS010000244.1:0-3673 GCA_049654905.1 Chromatiaceae bacterium | reverse complement strand
CGCGCGCACCTTCGGCGTTTCGGCCAAGATGCCCGCCTGTACGAGCTGTCATACGGATGACCCCGCCAAGGCGGGTCGCCATGTCATCACCGACAAACCCATCAAGCCCCTGGCCCCCTCCGCCAATCCGGACCGGTTCACCGACCTGGCCAAGGCGGATAAATGGTTTGGTCGCAACTGTAAGGAGGTGGTGGGCCGGGACTGCACGGCCGCCGAAAAGGCCGACTTCGTAGCCTTTCTGACCGGAGGACGCTGACATGAAAACCCCTTATCTGGTCGCCGCCTGCCTGCTACTGCCCCTGACGGCCCAGGCGGACAAGCTGGTGATTCCCGCCAACGCCCCACCCGGCTTTGCGACGGAATGCGGCGCCTGTCATCTGGCTTTCCCCCCCGCCCTCCTCGATGCCAGGGGTTGGCGTCAGGTCATGACCCAGCTCGACAACCATTATGGCGACAATGCCGGCCTGGACGACAAGACTCGCCAGGCCATCGAGACCTTCCTGGTCCGGAACGCCGGTGGCGATAAAGTCAGCGGGGCGCCCCTGGCGAAGGGTGAACCGCCGCGCCTGACCGCCACGCCCTGGTTCAAGCGCAAGCATCACGAGGTACCGGTCAAGGTCTGGCAAGACCCCAAGGTCAAAAGGCCTGCCAATTGCGCCACCTGCCATACGCGCGCCGCCGCAGGCAGCTACCGCGAGCGGGAAATCGTCATGCCCGATGGCCGCCGCTGGGAGGAGAAGGAAGATGATTGACCGTCAACAGATCCTGGTCTGGGACTGGCCGGTGCGGGTCGGCCATTGGCTGCTGGTGATACTCTTCGCCCTGGCCTGGCTGACGGGCGACAGCGAGGAGTTGCGCCTGGTCCATGCGGCCTTGGGGGGTGGGCTGGTGGGTATCCTGCTGTTTCGTGTGCTTTGGGGTCTGATTGGCAGCTACCATGCCCGATTTTCAAGCTTCGTGCGCGGGTGGCAAGCGGTATTGGGCTATGTCGCCAGCTTGCTTGTCCGTTCCTCCCGGAGCCAGGAAACGGAGTATGCGGGTCATAATGCCGCCGCTGGCTGGGCCATCCTCGCCTTACTGGGACTGGGGCTCCTGACGGGGGTTACCGGCTGGATTGGCTACCAGGGGGAAGCCTGGGAGGGGCTTGGAGAGGTTCATGAATTTCTGGCCTCAGCCATGCTGGGGGTCGCCTTGTTCCATGTCGCTGGCGTCGCGGTGAGTAGCCTGACTCATGGTGAAAATTTTACTTTGGCTATGTTTAGCGGCTATAAGCTCGGCCGTCCCGACGAGGCCATTGCCAATGCCCATCCGCTCTCGGTACCCCTCCTGCTGGCCTGGGTTGCCGTTTGCGCCTGGTGGTTCACCCTTTAACCCTTTAGGCCAGGAATCCCCATGCGCATCCTCCTGGTTGAAGACGACCCCCCCCTGGGCGATGGCCTGAGCATCGGCCTGCGCCAGGCAGGTCATGCGGTGGATTGGGTGCGGGACGGCGAGGCGGCGGATCTTGCCCTCAAGACCGAGGAGTTCGATCTCCTGGTGCTGGATCTGGGCCTGCCGTGCCTGGAGGGCATGGAGGTCCTGCGGCGGTTGCGGGGGCGAGGCCAGGCCCTGCCGGTGCTGATCCTGACCGCGCGCGATGCCACCCATGACAAGGTCCAGGCCCTGGATGCCGGTGCCGACGACTACCTGGTCAAGCCCTTCGATCTCGACGAGGTGGCGGCCCGCGTGCGCGCCCTGGCCCGGCGCTCGGCCGGTCATGCCGCGCCCCTGTTGCGCCTCGGCGACCTGGAAATCGACCCGGCGGCCCGGGTGGCGCGCCTGGATGAGGTCCCGGTGGAGTTGTCGGGACGGGAGTTCGCGCTCCTGCTGGCGCTGGCGGAAAACGCGGGCAGGGCCATGACCCGCACCCAACTCGAAGGCGCCGTGTACGGCTGGCAAGACGAGCCGGGCAGCAACGCCATCGAGGTCCATGTGCATCACCTGCGCCGCAAGCTCGGCGTCGAGCGGATCCGCACCCTGCGCGGTATCGGCTACCTGATACCCAAGCCATGAGCCAGGAGACGGCTGCGTTCACCACCCGTTGGTTCTCCCTGCGCCGGCGCCTCCTGGCGCTCCTGCTCGGGGGCGTTACCCTGGGCTGGGCCGCGTCCCTGGCCCTGTCCTACCATGACGCCCACCACGAGATTGATGAGATCTTCGATGCCAACCTGGTCCAGGTCGGCCAGATGCTTCTGGCCCTGGCCAGCGAGTATGACGATGACGACGATATCGCCCGCCTGCCCGCCGATGTCCATAAGTACCAGAAAAAAATCGTATTCCAACTTTGGACTCGGGATGGCTACCTGCTCTTGAGGTCGCGGCATGCCCCCGCGGTGCCCCTGACCCAGGAGGATGGCTTTTCCGAGGCCATCGGCGCCGACCAGGCGCGCTGGCGTTATTACAACCAATGGGACGCGGAGCGGGGTTTGCGGGCGGTGGTGGGCGAGAATCACGAGGTGCGCCAGGAATTGGCTGGCCACATCGCCAGCCGCCTGCTCGTCTCCGCCCTCCTCGGTCTGCCCCTGCTGGCGGCCTGGATCTGGTTCGCCACCCGCCGCGCCCTGGCCCCCATCGACGCCATCGCCGACCAGGTTGGACGGCGCGAACCCCAGCACCTGGGGCCCTTGACACCCCCTTCGGCGCCCACGGAGATCCGCCCCCTGCTTGGGGCCCTCAACGGCCTGCTCGCCCGCGTTGACCAGGCTCTGGAAAGCGAACGCCGCTTCACCGCCGATGCCGCTCATGAACTGCGCACCCCCCTGGCCGCCCTCGGAGTGCAGGCCAGCGTGGCCGCGCGGGCCCGTGACACTGCCGAACGCGATCACGCCCTAGCCCAAATCGCTGCGGGGACCAAACGCGCCAGCCATCTGGTTGAACAGCTCCTCACCTTGGCTCGCCTTGATCCCAACTTGGGCATCACCAAGAGCCTGGTCCGCCTGGATGAATTGGCCGCCGAGGTCTGCGCCGACCAGGCAGGCGCCGCCTTGGCCAAGGGGATACAACTCGAACTGGATGTCGGGGCGGAAGCCTGGGTCAGAGGTAATGCCGACCTGTTGCGCATCTTGCTCCGCAATCTGGTGGACAACGCCTTGCGCTACGTCCCGGCCGGCGGGCAAGTCCTGATCAACCTGGCGGCCGACGCCCGCAAGGTCCGCCTGAGTGTCAGTGACGATGGCCCTGGCATTGCCCCTGACCAGCGGAATCAGGTCCTGGAGCGTTTTCACCGCCTCGCGGGCCAGGACATCGAAGGAAGTGGCCTCGGCCTCTCCATCGTTGCGCGCATCGCTGAGCAGCATGGCGCCTGTCTGGAATTGGGCGATGGCCTGGAGAACGACACGGGGGGAAGGGGTTTGCGGGTTGGGGTTGTCTTCGACGCAGCTCCCTAAAGACCACCCAGCGGGACTCGGCCGTGGAGCGGTTCCCCGCCGCCAGGTTACCCCTGGGTAGCCCTGGCGGCGGGGGTCACTTAACTTCCAATCTTAAATCTTACCCACCAGGTCAAGGGACGGCGCCAGGGTGGCCTCGCCTTCCTGCCACTTGGCCGGGCAGACCTCACCCGGATGGGTGGCGACGTACTGGGCGGCCTTGATCTTGCGCAGCAACTCGGCGGCGTCGCGGCCGATGCCGCCGGCGT
>JBASIS010000243.1:0-13368 GCA_049654905.1 Chromatiaceae bacterium | reverse complement strand
GCTTCCGACCTTCCGGCGTCTAGCCTGCCCGCTGACTCGGGTCCGCTAAGATGCCGGGCATCAGAAGCAGGTCGGCAGCCCCTGGGCCAGGTCAGGGTGGCACAGGTTCAGGCCCAGTTCCTCCCGCAGCCGGCGGTTGCTCAGGCGCCGGGATTCGGCCAGATAGGACATCATGCCCGGTGACAGGACCCCCGCCGCCTCGCCAAGCGGCACGAGGGGCGGTCGCGGCAGACCGGCGGCGGCGGCGACGCGCAGGAAATAGTCGGTCATGGTGGAGGGATGGCCATCGCAGACATTATAGACACGGCCTGGCGCGCCGCGCGCCATGGCGGCGACGCAGGCCGCCACCAGGTCGTCGGCGTGAATGCGATTCGACCAGGGTGAATCTTCCTCGCGCGCCAGGGGCAGGCCCTGACGGATGCGCTCCAGGGGCAGGCGGCCTGGCCCATAAATGCCCGCCACCCGCAGAATCACCAGTTCGGCGCCCGCTTCCCGGCTCCAGGCGCGCAGGGTCTCCTCCGCATCCCAACGCCGCAGGGAGCGATCCGCCACCGGCGCCGGCGGCCGGGTCTCGTCCACCCAGTCCCCGCCGCAATCGCCATAGACACCGGTGGTACTCAGATAGACGAGGCGGCGGGGATGACCAGCCTGGCGGAAGGACGCCACCAGGTGCCGGGTTAAGCCATCCTCGACTCCGCCCGGTGGCGGCGGGGCCAGATGAAACAGCTCCTCGCCCGCCCAGCCCAGGTCATCGAGCGGATCCCTGGTCAGATCCCGGGCCAGGGCCCGGAGGCCGGTTACGGCCAAGCCCAGGCGGCTGGCCTCGCTCCGCGTCACGGCGGTGACGGGATAACCCTGATCCCGATAAGTGCGCGCCAACCGTTGGCCGATATAGCCGCAGCCCAGTATCCACATGGCATCATTCTCCGCTCGACCGTCCGGCCGCGCCGGATTCTGGCCGGGAGTTTATTGCAATTAGGGCCTACTGGGCGCATCTTTTCCCACCAATCGGGCACCGGTCAAACCGTCGCCCCGCCCTTAGCCCTTACTCCGACGAGGCCCAGCGCGCCATGACCTTCGACATCCAGACGCAACCCGGCGGCCGCCATTTCCAGGCCGAGGCGGGCGAGACCCTGCTGGAGGCGGCCCTGCGCCAGGGCATGGTCCTGCCCTACGGCTGCCGGGGCGGCCAGTGTGGCTCGTGCCTGGCCACCCTGATCGCGGGGCGGGTGACCTATCCCAGCGGCAATACCCAGGCCCTGGAAGGCCGCGAGCCCAGCACCTGCCTCGTCTGCCAGGCCGTGCCCGAGAGCGATCTGGTCCTGGGCGTCACCGAGATCCGGGGCGCGGCCGAGATCGAGATCCGCACCCTGCCCTGCCGGGTGGTGGACAAGGAGGCCCTGAACCACGACGTGGTGCGGCTGCACCTCAAGCTCCCGGAAAACCAGCGCCTGCCCTTCCTGGCCGGTCAGTACCTGGACTTCCTCTTGGAGGGCGGCAAGCGGCGCGCCTTTTCCATCGCCAACGCCCCCCATGACGACGCTCTCATCGAACTGCATGTGCGCCATGTCCCGGGCGGCCAGTTCACCAGCTTCATCTTCGACGCCCTGGCGGAGAAGGCCATCCTGCGCATCCAGGCTCCCCTGGGCACCTTCACCCTGCGCGAGGACTCGGATCGCCCCATTATCCTGGTGGCCGGCGGCACGGGCTTTGCTCCCATCAAGGGCATCATCGAACACGCTCTCCATATAGGCATCAGCCGCCCGCTGCACCTCTATTGGGGCGCGCGCCAGCGCGAGGATCTCTATCTGCCGGATCTGCCCAGCCAATGGGCCCGGGATCACGCCCACTTCCACTACACGCCGGTCCTGTCGGAGCCCGACCCGGACTGGAGGGGCCGCGCCGGTTACGTCCACCAGGCCGTACTGGCCGACCACCCGGACATGAGCCCCTTTGACGTCTATCTGGCCGGCCCGCCCATCATGGTCGAGAGCGGCAGCAACGCCTTCGCAGCCGCCGGGCTCGGGCGGGAGCACATGTTTTCCGACGCCTTCGAGTACGCCAAGCCCACCTAAGTAGCCTGGGTCCGGCCCGCCGCGAGGCCAGGCCAGGGGCCTCCTTCCCGGCCCGGCGCGAAATTTACCGCGCCGTGCCTATAATCGTTATCATTAACAAGCCGCTCCGGGCGCGCGCATCCTTATTACCCCATCCCAACTGGAATATCCGTGGCCACGACCCTCACCTTCGAACATCCGCTCAACGAACGCGCCCGCACCCAGATGCGGCTCGAACACCTGTTCGGAAAGCTGGCCTACCTCCAGCCCCAGGACAACCCCTGGGCCTCGCGGGCCCTGGTCGAGACCCTGCTGGATATTGCCACCATCAGTTCCCGCGCCGACATCAAGACCGAACTCATCAAGGAACTCGATCGTCAGGCCGCCACCCTGGAGCGCGTCCGTGACAAACCGGGCGTCAGCCGCAAGGCCCTAGAGGGTTTCCTCGCCGAAATCAACACCGCTGTCGAGGGTCTGCGCAGCCTGGAGCGCCCCATCGGCCAGCGCATCCGCGAGAACGAATTTCTCAAGGGCGTCGCCCAGCGCGGCAGCCTCCCCGGCGGCACCTGCGGCTTCGACCTGCCCCAGTACTATCACTGGCTGGCCCGGCCCGTGCGCGAGCGTGACCATCAGATCGCCCTCTGGACCGAGGACCTGGCGCCCGTCAGAGCCGCCATCCACCTGCTGCTCGACTTCATTCGCCGCAGCGGCGCCCCGCGCCGGGTCATGGCCCACGAAGGGCTCTATCAGGAGTCCCTGGAATCCCCCGCCCCGGCCCAGTTGATCCGCATCGCGGTGGAGGCCGACCCCTCCCTCTTTCCCGAAATCAGCGGCCACAAGAACCGCTTCGCCATCCGCTTCCTGCGCGGCGGCGTCGAGGAAGCCCCGGAGCCGATCCGCGACGACCTGGAATTCAGCCTGACCTGCTGCGTGCTCTAAGGGCCCCGGGCGGGAAGCGTCATGACCGAAACCCGGGTACCCTGTCCCCATTGCGGCGCGTCCGTCCCCTGGACCGCCGCCTCCCCCTGGCGGCCCTTTTGCAGCGAGCGCTGCCGCCTCATCGATCTGGGCGCCTGGTTCGACGAGGGCCACCGCATCCCCACCCCCGCGGAAGAGGACCCGGATACCTCGCTATCAGGATCGCCGGCGGCCTGGGAAACAGCCAACGACGACAACTCTGGCTCGCGATCAGGCTGACCAGAGGCCGCGGATCGCCGCGATGCCTTGGGCACCCCGATTGATAGCCCAATCCAGATCCCCCGGACCCAGACCGCCCAGGGCATAGACCGGCAGCCTGGCGGCCTCCACCAGGACCGCGAACTCCTCCCAGCCGAGATGAGGTGCCCCGGGGTGCGGGGACTTGGGCATGATGGGCGAGAGCAGGGCATAGTCCAGCCCCAAATCCGCTGCCCGCGCCAGGTCCGCCGCCCCGTGACAGGAGGCCCCCACCAGGCCCCAGTCGCGCGGGCGCTCGCTGAGCCCCGCCAGATGCTGGCCGGTTAGATGCAGGCCATCGCCGGCCAGACCCCGCGCCCGGGCCGGATCACGGTTCAGCAGCAACCGCGCCCCCTGCCGCTGGCAGAGAACCCGGGCCGCGATCGCCAGGCCGGCGTAGTCCGCGTCCGGCAAGCCGTGGGCCCGCAGTTGCATCAGCCGCACCCCGCCCGCCAGCGACCGCGCCAACCGCGCCAGGAACACCTCCGGCTCCGCCGGGTCATCCCCGCTAATGAGATAGCGGGATGGCAGCCGCAGGGCGGTGATGATGGGCCGGTCGGCGGCGGGAAAGACACCGGGGTCCAGATCCTCCGGATGCCGCCAGGCCAGGGGCTGACCCTCCCGACCCACCGGTTCCCCCGCGAAGGCCGTCACCCGATGCACCTCCAGCACGACCCGCCGGTCGCCATAATCGTGAGGGACGCGAATCAGGGGCCGCGTGGCCAGGACCCGAATCCCCAGTTCCTCCTCCAGTTCCCGGGCCAACCCCCGGAGCGGCGTCTCCCCCGGTTCCAGCTTGCCGCCCGGGAATTCCCAGAGCCCGCCCTGATGCACCCCCAGGGGCCGCCGGGCGATCAGCACCCGCCCCTGGGCATCCTGGAGAGCACCGGCAACGACATGGATCAGGCTCATGGCGAGGGACCTCTTGGTGGGTTAGCCATTGTGTGATGGAATGACGGTCGCCTTGCAGTTACCCGCTGCACAGGGTGAAAATCAGAATATTCGCTTATTTCATTGCAAGGGACATCCGGATGATCGCCCATCACGCCCTGGTCCTCAATCTCCACCAGCCCCCCGGTAACCTGCAGGCCATGCTCGACGCGGGCAACTGGGAGGCAACGGAGATTCTCTACGCCCTGGACCGCATACCGCGCAGTCTTTGGGGTTACGAGGACCTGGCACGGGTCCATCTGTCCCTCTCCGGCACCCTGCTGGAGACCCTGTCGGACCCGACCTTCCAGGAACGGGTCTATGGCACCGTGGATTGCGGCGCCCTGCTGTGGCAGTTCCAGAACCAGGACCTGTTCGAAATCCTGGGCACCGGCTATTACCACCCGGTGTTGCCCCTGACCCCCGAATCCGACCGGCCCCTACACCTTAAGCGCTGGCTGGACATGGCCCGGCATCTCTTCTGGCGGCCCGCCTTCCAGGGCTTCTGGCCGCCGGAGATGGGCTTTTCGATGGAACTCATCCCCCTGCTCCGGGCCCATGGCTATCGCTATGTCCTGGTGGATAGCGAGCACGTCAAGCCGATCACCCCCATGAAATGGCACGAGTTGCGTTACCGGCCCCACATCGCCCGCTACCAGGGCGCCGAGATCCTGGTCATCGTCCGCGACCGCGACCTGTCCAACGCCCAGGAGTCCGGCATGGAGCTGGACTGGTTCCTCAAGGAGGTGGAGGAGCGCACCCAGTGGTGCGACTTCCCGCCCCTGGTGACCACCTGCACCGATGGCGAGAACGGCGGCTGGTTCCGCAACACCACCCCCGGCGCCAACTTCTGGAGCGCCTTCTATCTCCCCCTGCTGGAGCGGGTGCGCGCCGGCCGGTCGCCGGTGGCGCCCACCTTCATCTCCAACTACCTGAACGCCTATGGCCCCATGGGCGAGGTCACGGTCGAGACCGGGGCCTGGAACACCGGCTGGCACGACGGCCGCGACTTCATCCAGTGGACCGGTTCCGACACCCAGAAGGCCTCCTTGGAGGCCCTGGCCATCCAGAACCGCGCCCTGGATGCCACCCGCGCCCGGGTCCGGGAGTTGGGGCTAGGCCAGGACCAGGCCCTGGCGCGCGACTTGGAGGAGGCCACCTGGCGGCTGCTGCGGGCGGAGACCAGTTGTAATTTCTACTGGGGCGAGGCCTGGGTGGACCGGTCCGAGGCCGATCTCCTGGTCTCCCGCCAGGCCCTGGAGCGGGTCAGGGGGCGCTTGCCTGAGCCACCCGCCAGCCCGGCTCCCGCCGAGTCCCCCGCACCGCCGGACCCCGATGCCCTGGCGGGGGCCCGGTACTCCCCCGCAGCCGCCGCCCCATCCGACCCTACTCCCCCATCCTCAACCCCAACGGAAGGTTGCCAACCGTGAACCCGCTTCCCGAAACGATCGAAGGCGTCCCCAATGTCTCTGGCCGCGAGGCCGACGTCGCACAAACCCTGGCCGCCGGCGCCACCAAGACCCTCTTCCGGGACCGGGGGGGCATCGACTTCGGCCAGGTCCGCGCCGCCTCCGCCATCGCCTTGCACATGCACCAGCCCCTGATCCCCGCCGGTGGCGGCGACCTGCGCACCGCCGCCCTCATCGGCAATCTCCAGCACATGATGGAGAACCAGGGCTTTGGCGATAACCACAATGCCCCCGTCTTCGCCTGGTGCTACAAGCGCATGGGCGAGTTCATCCCCCAATTGATCGGGGAGGGCAAGTCGCCGCGGGTCATGCTGGAATACTCCGGCACCCTCTTCCATGGCCTGCGCCAGATGGGCCGGGACGATGTCCTCGACGCCCTCAAGGGCGTCACCTGCAACCCGGACTACAACTGGGCGGTGGAATGGCTTGGCATGCCCTGGGGCCACGCCGTCGCCCCCTCGACCCCAGCCCAGGACTTCCGCCTGCATGTCCGCGCCTGGCAGCATCACTTCGCCGCCATTTTTGGCTGGGAGGCCCTGGAGCGGGTGCGCGGCTTCTCCCCCTCCGAGATGGCCCTGCCCAACCACCCGGATCTGGCCTACGAATTCGTCAAGACCCTGCGGGATTGTGGCTACCAGTGGGTCCTGGTCCAGGAGCATACCGTCGAGCAGCCCGATAACGGCCGCCACCCCGAGCGCCCGCACCTG
The DNA here is from genome assembly GCA_049654905.1 of Chromatiaceae bacterium. Taxonomy (GTDB): domain Bacteria; phylum Pseudomonadota; class Gammaproteobacteria; order Chromatiales; family Chromatiaceae; genus M0108. The sequence continues at coordinate 6,993 of JBASIS010000243.1, read as the reverse complement.
CCCCATCGCCTGATCTGCACCAACTCCAGGGGCGAGACCGCCGACATCATCGCCATCGTCAAGACCCAGGGCTCGGACACTAAGCTGGTGGCCCAGATGCAACCCTGGTACGAGGCCCAGGGCCTCCATCGCCTCGAACTGGCCGGGCGCTCGGTGCCGCCGCTGGTCACCCAGATCGCCGACGGCGAGAACGGCGGGGTCATGATGAATGAGTTTCCCTCCAAGTACCTGGAGGCGGTACGCGCCGCCAGCGGCTCACCCGTGCCGCTGCTGAACGCCAGCGAGTATCTGGAGCACCTCTTCGCCCTGGGCATCCGCCCCGCCGACCTGCCAGTGGTCCAGCCCCTCTTCCACGGCAAGATCTGGGAGCGGATGCAGCCCGGCGACGGCCCCCAGCGCCTGGCCAGCGTCATCGAGGAGCTCAAGCGCTCCGATCATCGCTTCCACATGGAGGGGGGGAGCTGGACCAGCGACCTCTCCTGGGTGCGCGGCTATGACAACGTCCTCGGCCCCATGGAAGAAGTCAGCGTTCTCTTCAACGAAAAGGTCATCCGGCCCGGGGTGCCCAGCGATCAACAGCGCTATCGCAATGCCCTCTTTCACCTCATGTCCTCCCAGACCAGTTGCTACCGCTACTGGGGCCAGGGCCTCTGGACCGACTATGGCCGGGAAATCTGCCGGCGGACGGGGGAAATCCTGCGTAATGACTTTGGCTGAGGGCGGGGTTGAGGGTGATGCGGCAATTTTATGGGTGCAAACCGCATCGGGACTAGATGCTCGCCCGCAACCCCTTTCCCTACCCGGGTGGCGTTGAGATCGACCTCTTCCTCGGCGCCGAGGCCGATCTTCCTCGCACCGGCCTGACCGAAACCCCGCGCTGGCCGGGCTCCCAAACTCAGTTGCGTTAAGATCCGCCTTAAGCGGGAGCGCCACCCACTGGCCCAGCAAGCCGATGAAAACGATCGTGGCGCTCCTCGCTTTTAAGGCGGCTTTTAGGCATTTTTCAATTGCTTCAGTAGGCCGTTATATTCCGCATGAGTTCCCGCCCAGAACCATACGATTTTCTCACCGTTCAAAGTTCCGACTGCTCTGTAATCTTTCGTGATGCGCACGGAGTAAACTGGAAGGCTTGAATGGACTCTCTTGAAGTTCAAACTTGGATACCACGGATCGTCACTAAATAAAGTATAGGCATCTTTCGCCTTGTCTTGAATATCTCGTGGCAATGCCCGAAAGCATTTCCAGAATTTTTCGGTGGCTCTTGATATCACAGCTTATTAGGGTCCAGTTCTGTTGTCATACCTTGCGCTTCCTCCCGCAACGCCTCGGCAGCCATCTGGGCCAAAACGTCCTCCGATTCAGAAAAAAGTTCATTCCATTTTCTTTCTGATTCGATTTCGTCAAGAAGTGTTCTGGCAAGAATGTTTTGCTCTAAGGTAGGGAGCTTTGAGGCGACGTCAAAGGCTTTCTCAAGCAAGCTAGTCATGGCACTCTTCTTCTCTTACTTCACTTGTGTATGACGACAGAAAAGGGCTCTGACCCCTTTTTCCTCTTTTTTCCTGACCCCTTTTCCCATTGCGTCATTTGTCAACGCGCAGCTTGAGGGGCGCTGAAACAGGCGGCGAAGCCGGCTACTGGGGCATCCCTCTCGAAACGACGGTTAGGTTATATCCCACGATTCATAGTGATGCACCCAACATTCAATAACGAATTTCTTCATGCCGGGAGGAATGACGGCGTGAACCCATTGCTCGCCGGCAAAGCCCCTGAGCGCAGCCTCATTTTCCCACTGGGAAACCATTGAATACTCATCTGGTGCCCATTTTGTGGGCTTAAGAATGGTTACGGAGAGAAAGCTTTGTGCCTCGTTTACGGCACGAATTGATATAGAAGAGAATTTTTCTTCGAACTCTTCCCTTAGCTCCGGAACGATTCGAACTCGAAATATTCTGGTGATTGCCATTATGCTGCGTGCTTTTCGTATTTGGGCCTAACGTCGCAAATCACCGGCGGCAAAAAGTAGAGCGACGAAGGAGCGGCGCTTTTTGGTGTCCAAGTGCATTTGCCTTGTTATGTGTATTCAGAGGAAACACTGTTGTTTTACTAAATTAGCCCCACACACATTCTCAACTGCAACGTCAAATTCACAACCTTGTGTAAGATTTTTATAAGCTTCTCCGCCCATACTGCAAAAATCTGTACGTTGAGATTACATCACCTACTTCCAATTCACATGAATCAAGTAACTCAAAAACCACAAACTCTCCATTACCATCAATTTCGGCAGCGTACATACCTCGGTTACGATTTATCACTTTTAATATTGCTTTCATTTGCGTTCCTCTTAATTCATTTTAGCTTGATCAGTCACGCATTGACTTTGCTACTATTTTCTTTGCAGCAGACAACTCTTTGTTGATCCTCGCTGCTTCAGCCTCTAGCTCACGCATTTTAATTAATGCCACCTCGACATCAGTGCCAGATAACCAGGATTGGACAACCTTAACATCTTCTAAATTATCGCTAACAATTCCCTTTGTTATTCCATCAAAGATGTTGAATCGATGTTTGCAATATTGACCGTTTTCCCCTGCAGGGCATGAGCAATATGCCGATAAATTGGTATCTGATCGTTTAGCGAAAACAACACCATACGGTTCTGGGGCAGACCCTTGTACTTTGAACGATATTTCTTTCATTTCGTATTTCCTTTCATACATAACGCTCCGCTTTACTGGTGACGGCGCGTTAGCGACGCCGTCCAGTGGAAGCGGTTGTTGGGCCTATTTTTCCCTTGACCTCCTTCAAGTATTTTTCCGCTTCACCGGAGTCTATGACTTCAAACACCTTTCCCTTGGCTTCTTTGAGGGAAGGATATCCGTATTTGCCATTTGTGTTGTTCATTGAAATTCTGTACTCGCCATTTTGGAGCCGTAGTTTTATGTCAATTCCCTTTTGGTGAATCTCGTAGAGACCGTCCCTTTCAGTCCATCTCTTCGATTTGATGAACCTGACTAAACGTTCAGAACGATTTCTTAAATTAGTTGCTATCTCGGTGCCAGTAAGGTTGTCGCAGCAAACTGTACCAACAACCATCGGTTCCCAATGTGGGTGTTGGATATGAAAGACGTACCTAATTTTATTTCCACACAACTCACAGATTCCGGAAAGGTCCCCAAGGTCGCCTTCACACACAAAGTCCCAACCCGTTCTGGGCGGGATAAACCCATGCTCTGCCGCATGGCAGGCCTTGCACAGGGTTTCGCATAATTTGTATTCGTAGTCCCAGGGTGCGCGATCCTTAAAATATTGCTTATGATGCACCTGCAATATCGCGCCAACTTCCCGTGACCTACCGCACCTGATGCATGCACCCCCATCAAGCTCAATGATCTCACTTCGGAAGGCAATCCATTTCGGATTTTGGTGCTTGCTTCCCATTGCCCCACGTCTTCGCTCTCAATAGGCCCAACATAGTGTTAGACGGAATCTGCGTTGGGCATGCTAGACAGAATCTATGTTTGCAAAACCAGACAGAATCTATCTAGCCTGTAAATTTCCTGTCGGGAACATACCATTGGCTACCCCGTTTCGCTCTATCCCGCAGCCCGTTGCCGAGTGAACCTATCATCTGGCAGAAACCCCGTCAACCACTGAGGACACAATCCGCTCCTTCTGGGATCGCTACATACAAAGACTTTATGAATCAGGTGTAAAGTCGCCGTTCGACCGTTGGATGGTCGTCCGTGCCGAGCAGTACATCGCCGCCCACCCGGATCGTCGTTTGAGCGGGCAGACCCCCGCCGATGCGGATAGCTACCTGGAGGACCTGGTCCGGAAGACCAGTCTCACAGCGTGGCAATTCCGCGAGGCCGTCGATGCTATTCAGCAACTATTTGAACTCGTTGGAGTGAACGGGCTCGGAGAGGTGGACTGGACCCACTGGCGTGACTCAGCGCAGGGATCGGAGGCGATGTACCCGACGGTGACGCGGGGCTAGATACCCTTACCGGGCGCCAAAGGCCGTGGGACGTCGCCGGATTTGGTGGGAGGGATGCGGCGAGGTCTATCTGCCCGATGCACTCGCCCGGAAATTCCCGAATGCAGCGAAGGACTGGCGTTGGCTGTAGGTCTTTCCCAGCGCACGCCTGTCCACGGACCCGCACGGTGGCGCGGTCCGTCGGCATCAGGTGCACAAGAATGTCCTACCAGAAAGCCGCGAATCAGGCCGCGCGCCAGGCGGGTATCATGAAGCGCGTGGGGACCCATACCCTGCGGCACACCCCCTTTGTCAGCCCGGGGGCTGGCGAAGGGGGCCTAGAACCCATAGCATCATCCCTCACCCACTCACCGACCTTAGGCTCTCAGACGCCATGCCCAGACTGACCCCCTTGCAATGGTCCCTGTTCGCCGTCTTTCTGATCTTCTACGGCTTTGCCGTTTTCGCCTTGACCCGGGATTACTACCTGCGCCACCCGCCCAGAAGTCTGGCCAGCGCCGACCCGGCGAGCCAGGCAGCACCCAAGACGGCCACCACGGCCACCCCCCCCACCTTCATCCAGCGTGAGATGCTCGCCGCCGGCGCCCCAGCCGCCTCCCCCACCGGGACCGACCCGGAGCAACTGAATGATGCCGGGGACCAGTTGTTCAGTCAGAAGCGCTACGCCGAGGCCGTCCCCTACTACCGGCGTGCCCTGGAACTCGCCCCTGGCGACGCCGACGCCAGCAATGACCTAGGCCTAGCCCTCTTCTACACCGGCCAGACCGCCGAGGCCATCAAGGTCCTGCGCGCTGGCGCGGAGCGCTCCCCGGACTTCCAGCGCATCTGGCTCACCCTCGGTTTCGTGAGCGGCGGCGCTGGCGACAAGGCCACCGCGCGTGCCGCCCTGGAAAAGGCGCGCGACCTGGGCCCGGACACGGGCATCGGCCAGGAGGCGGCACGCCAACTCAGCCGCTTGAGTGACGGCTGATCTCGTCCATCACCTGCACGACGGAATGCCAGCCAGACCCATTGACTCCGGGCCATCGTTATCAGAAGGAGAGGAATCCACCATGCTCCCCAGCACATTGTCTCCCTGCATCACCACCGACAAGGTAGCAGAGTCCCGCGATTTCTATATCAAGCACTTCGGCGCAAAGGTCACCTTCGACTGTGGCTGGTATCTGAACCTGGAGTTCGGTAAGGAGACGGCCTCTCTGCAATTCATGGCCCCTCAATCCGATCAACCTCTGTGTAACCCCGCCGGGCTGACTTACAATTTCCAGGTAGCTGATGTTGATAGTGAGTATCAATCACTGATGGCATCGGGACTGACCGCCATCATGCCCCTTGAGGACCATCCTTGGGGCGATCGCGGCTTTGCCATTCAAGACCCCAATGGCATCGTCCTCTACATCTACTCGGCGCGGGAGCCTGGCCCTGAGTTTAAGCAATATTATCAACCCTGAGTTTCTCCCTCCGCCCTGGCGTTCGAGCCCATGCTGGCCGGGCGCCGGGGAATCGGGTCAGGCCGGTCCCCGCTCGGTCATTCCCCGGAGATCATCCCTCTGGGACCACCCTCGGGTCTGATCAGAGCATGAACCCTGGCGGTCTCAGTCCCTGACAGCCAGGGCGACCGTGTAATGGGCGCCCTGCTTGAGCTTGTCATAGTTGCCGAAAACCTCGGTGAGATTGCGCTTCATGAATTCGCGCAGACCGTTGATGGTGACCACATAGAGGCGGCCACCGGGATTGAGCCGCTGGCGGGCATCATGCAGATAGAGGCTCAGGGCTTCCTTGCCGACCTTGGCGGGGATGTTGCTCGCAATGAGGTCGAAGCGCAGGGAAGGATCGATATGGCGGAAGCCATCGCTCAACTGGGCGCGGGCGTTGGGCAGGCGATTGAAGGCGATATTGCGGTTGCTGAATTCGACGGCGACGAAGTCCTTGTCCACCATCAGCGTCCGCCCCCCGGGGGCAAGCGCCGCCAGGGCCAGGCCAATGGGGCCGTAGCCACAGCCGAGATCCAGGCAATGGTCATCCGGTCCCACCTCGACATACTGGAGCAACAAGCGGGTGCCCTCGTCGATCTCGCGCGGCGAGAAGAGGCCCCAGGTGGAGCGAAAAACGAAGGGACGGCCTACCAGTTGGGTCTCGAAGACGATGTCTTCCCGAAATTTATCAAGTTGTTGTTTGGTCAGCATGACTTCACCTTGGCTGTGAATGGTTCCCTTGGGGTAATCCGTGGGTTGCCCCCGGAGGCTCCCGGCGGCGGATCCCTCCTGGTGATGCCACGGGACGGGATCTTGAGGATGGGCGCATTCTCCCAGAAACTTGTTCACCCTGGCACACTTGCCGCGATTTTATCCCCATGAACGATCTCTCGGGCCGTCTCCAGATTCACCTGCATCGCCGCCCAGAGGAGTTGGCGGTCACCATCGACTCCTCGCGCCTCGTCGGGGCCAGCCGGGTCTTCATCGGCAAGGACCCGGCGGAGACGGCCGCTACGCTCCCCAGCCTCTTCAGCGTCTGCGCCACCGCCCAGGCTTCCGCCTGCGTCTCCGCCTGCGAGGCGGCACTGGGCCAAACTCCCAGTGCCACCCTCATGGGGGCACGCCACCTGCTGGTCGATGTGGAGACGGCGCGGGAGCATCTCTGGCGCCTGCTCCTGGACTGGCCAGGCTTTCTCGGCGAGGGACCCCGGGGGCCGGCCATGGCCCGGGGCATGGGCGCCTGCGGTCAACTGCGCTCGGCCCTGGCGGCGGGCGGTGATCCGCTGGTGCTGGGTATCCCAGGCCTCCAGCCGGACCTGGCGGCCGCCACGGTGGCTCTGGCGGCCCTGGCGGATGTCGCCACGGGGCAGGTGCTGGGCCAAGCGCCGCGTGACTGGCTCGCCGCGACCCCCACCACCTCGGAGCTGGGCCACTGGGCCGCAACCACCGACACCCCCGCCGCGCGGCTGCTGCGCCGGGTCGCAAGCCAGGGCTGGAGTGCCGTGGGTCATACAACCGTGC
>JBASIS010000242.1:0-2968 GCA_049654905.1 Chromatiaceae bacterium | reverse complement strand
GTAGTCCCCCAATGCGCGCCGATCCCGCTCCACCTCCTCGGATGGGAGATCCGGCTGGCTAAGGCGAATGGCCCGTACCTTGGCCCGCACCAGGGCGCGATAGACCTGATAAAAATTCAGCACCCTTAGCCCGGCATAATCACCAGTCAGCTCCAGATAGCGGTTCAACAGCCGCCGCGCGGGACCGAGTTCACCCGCCTCTTCCAGGTCCATGAGAAGAAAGGCTAATTCACTCTGGACATCAATCCAGCGCAGGGCGGGATTGAACTCGATACCATCGAAAATGAGGATCTCGCCCTCATCCAGAGCGATGTTGCCCCGGTGCATGTCCCCATGACATTCACGCACGAAGCCCTCGGCACGGCGCTGGCGGAGAATAGGCACCAACTCGGCATGGCGGTTACGGGTCCAAGCCTCCAGCAATACCAGGCGATTGAGAATAGCGGTATCTTGGGAACGGCTCCGGATGGCCTCGAAATTGGCGAGCATGGGCACCAGCACCGCCTCGGGAGTGCCGAAGGCTTGATCCTCGCCCACCGCCGGGATAGCGGCATGGAAGGCCGCGACCCGTTCCGCGACCCGTTCCGGCAGATCACCCTCCAGAGGCCGGGCGCTGAGCAAGCCCGTCTGATCGAAACGGCGCATCTTGACCGCATATTCCAGTGTCTGACCCGCACCCCCCAGTTGCGGAGCCTCCGGGGTCCCCGTTACTGGCACCACCTCCAGGTAAAGATGTGGCGCCAGGCGGGCATTGAGGCGGAGTTCCTCCTGGCAAAAGAAATGCCTGCGCTCGCAGGTGGAGAAATCCAGAAAACCCAGATTGACCGGTTTCTTGATTTTGTAAGCAAAATCCCCCGCGAGGAAGACGTGGGAGATATGGGTCTCGAGATGCTCTACCTCCGACACCGGGTGCGGATAGGCGCTGGGGAGCCCTAAACCTGCGATCATGTCATCATACCCGGTCATGAATGGACTCTCTGGCGATAGGCGCCGCCAGGACAGAACCCGGACCGCGCATCAAGCTTGAAGAGCATATTAGCGTCCGATAATATGTCACTGACCTAACCCCTTTTTTAACATTTCGACCAAGAGGACTTTTCCCATGAGCATCGACCGCATTATCCTGGCCTTCGCCGGCGTCGTCATCCTGATTTCCGTTATTCTGGCCTACCTTACCGGCAATCAGCTCTGGCTGCTGCTGACCGGTTTCGTTGGCCTGAACTTGTTACAGTCCGCCTTCACCGGATTCTGCCCCCTGGCCCTGATCCTGAAAAAGCTAGGCAAGCAATCGGGTGCCGCCTTCTGAGTCCCTACCGGGCGCGAAAGGGCACTTTATCGATGGGTCGCTGGCAAAGGGCGATCACATGAGCCGCCGCTTTCGCGTCGAGCATCACTACACACACCCAATGCGAGGCATCCTGGGCTGGTATTGCGCCGGCCGCCATTTACGGACCGAGGCACGGTTCAGTGGATGCCCTCCAGATCCGCCGCGCTCAGCGCACGCCCGCTCTTCGGCCGTCAGTTGTTCGTAGTTCGTGACCATCGCAACACCTTAAAGCGTAGTGGCGCTGCATTTGATTCCAGACTCCGCCGGACAAAATAGCTCCTAGACAGCATTAGAGCCATTAGGGAAACGCTGAAGAATGACCCGATTTCTCTCTCTTTGCCCTTGGAGAGCGTCTTTTTTGACCTAGCTGCCCGTTTTAACCGGTTTTTGAGCTCATTTTGGGCATTCTGGGTGGCTGCTGTGGTCCTCTACGCCCCTTGCGGGCGTAGTCACCCCGCAGACGGCCAGCAAGGCCTGTTTGGCGATGATCAGATTGGCCAAGGCGAAGAGCACCTCCTGCTGGGCACCGTTCTTCTTGAGACCTTTGTAACGTAGTTTGCGATAGTGAAAGCGGTCCTTGAGGATGTGAAAGACGTGCTCGACCCGGCTGCGGACGTGGGCCTTGATCCGCTCAATGCGCTTGGTCAGGTCTTTCACCTCCCCTTCCGGCAAGGCGGCTACCTTGCCGCGCTTGGCGGCGATGTACCATTTCACCTGGCGGTCCTTGAGTTCTTCGCGCTGCTCGGCGCCGGTATAACCCGCATCGGCAAATACGGCTTCCTCCTCACCGTGCAGCAGGTTGGCCGTCTCGGTGATGTCCGCCACGTTCGCCGCCGTGGTCGTGGTGCTGTGCACCAACCCGGATTCCTCATCGACCCCGATGTGGGCCTTGGCGCCAAAGTAATATTGCTTGCCTTTACAGGTGTGGCCCATCTCGGGATCGCGAGTCTGCTCCTTATTTTTAGTCGAGGACGGTGCCGCGATGATGGTGGTATCCACCAGGGTGCCCTGGTTCATCAGCAGGCCACGCTCGCGCAACAGCGCGTTGATCGTGTCAAAGAGGGTCTGGGTCAGGCCGTTTGTTTCCAGCAGGTGGCGAAACTTGAGCAGCGTGGTGGCATCCGGTACCGCTTCGCGGCCCAGATCGAGGCCGAGAAAACCCCGAAACGCCTGGCTGTCATAGACGGCATCCTCCAGCGCCTCGTCGGCCAGCCCAAACCATTGCTGGAGAAAGTACAGGCGCAACATCCGCTCTAAGCCCATCGGTGGCCGACCAGGACCCTGGCCCGCGGTGGGATAGTCATGCGGACGTAACGCCTCCAACAGGCGGGCCCACGGCACCACGATCGCCATTTCACCCAGAAAACGGTCCCGGCGGGTCAGCTTGCGCTTGGCGGCATACTCGGCTTGAGCGAAGGAGATCTGCTGGGGCATGGGGCAATTCGCGGTCGGGGGAGAAGATGGAAAGCATTATATCACATGCAATCAGTAAGTGTATAATAAATCAGTGTCTCCTGAGCCAATTGCAAAATTGCCGGTAGCGTTTGAGCCCCAGGTGGGCGAGGGGCAAAAATGGCTGTTTTTGCCCCTTTCAGTATTTGCTCGGTCCTCTTCTACGCGAGTGGCATGGTGTTATCCCGT
>JBASIS010000241.1:0-37582 GCA_049654905.1 Chromatiaceae bacterium | reverse complement strand
GGGTAGGGATTGAGCCTAAGATACCAAAGAAGACCCCATCCCTGCCACTCACGAGACCAATCGACCCTGAGCCGCCAGGTTGGAGAGGTGGCGCTCGGCGTCGCAGAGATGTCGCTCCCAGTGCGCCTCAAAGCCCATGAGCCAGCCTTGCCCGGCACCCAGGGGCAAGGATTCGGCGAGTGACAGACCCTGCCGGAGTTCGTAATAGATGTCGGTGAGATCATCCGCCAGACTTCCGGTCATGGCCTCCCCATCCCCAATGGGATCAAACTCCAGCCAATAGTGGTCCCGGTCGCCGAGCCGATCGCGGAGGCAGCCAAACAACTCGAAGCGGGCATCCAAATCCGGCACCGGACCACAGGCCATCGCGGGATCATCGCCAGGAAGGGCGATCAGGGCGGCGTGCAGGCGTGGCAGCAGGTCAGCCACCTGGGCCAACCAGTTGGGTTCGTTATGGCGTGCGGCTTCGATGAGCCGGCAATAGCTTTGGGCAAGACCCGTTATTACCTCATCGGGCGGGATCATCTGGAATCTCAATGGGAAATGGCGGTGCTACGAAGGAAGCATAGCCGAGATTTCGGCCCTTGCTTGGCTCCCGCCTGGTTTAACATGACTCCCATGGTTCCTTCCCCCACCTATCAGACATGTCCAAATCTCACCTAGCCCCCATCCTCCTCTGCATCGGCGGACATGACCCCAGTGGCGGTGCCGGCATCCAGGCGGACGCCGAGGCCGCCCGGGCTAATGGCATCCATGCGGCAACCGTCGTTTCCTGCCTTACCCGCCAGGATACCCAGGGCCTTCGCGGACTCTGGCCCCAGCCGGTGGCGGAGGTAGAGGCCCAATGCCGCCTCATCCTGGCGGATAGCCAGGTCCGGGCGATCAAAATTGGTCTCTTGGGCAGTCCCGACCTGGCGCGCTGGCTGTACCAATTGGCGGACGAACACCCCGAACTTCCCCTGATCCTGGATCCCGTACTCGCCTCGGGCGCCGGGCAGCGGGTGGCGAATCCCGATCTACTTGATCAGATGCGAGAGCATTTGCTCGGCCGTTGCCACCTGGCTACCCCCAACCTCCCGGAAGCCCAAGCCCTGAGCTGCGTCCAGGCCCCGGATGACTGTGCCGCTCGTCTGCTTGCCAGCGGCTGCCGATGGCTGCTCATCACCGGTACCCACGACGACAGCCCCGAAGTCATCAATCGGCTCTACGGCCAAGACGGCAGCCAGCACGCCTGGAGTTGGCCACGGCTGCCCGAGGAATACCACGGCTCGGGCTGCACCCTGGCCAGCGCCATCGCCGCCCGCCTCGCCTTGGGGCAGACGATAGAAAAGGCAGTGGCGGCGGCCCAGGATTACACTTGGCAGAGCCTCAATCGTGCGACCCGCACCGGCCAGGGCCAGTGGACCCCTAATCGCCTCTTCGCGCTGGACCATCCGAACGGCTGGACATGAGCGCCCCCCTGGGGTCCATCTCGACAAAAAAGGGTGGGGACCCACCCCGTCGCTAGTTGCCATTGGCGTCTTAACCCTCGAAAATGCCACGCCTTAGAACAGGGCCCACAACCACGCCTGCACCGACCCTTTTCCCCGGCCCGCCCCCTGACCAGGAGACCCAACGCCATGTCCCGATCCCACGACCTCTTTGCCGCGGCCCAGCGCCACATACCCGGCGGCGTCAACTCGCCGGTGCGCGCCTTCCGCAGCGTCGGCGGTGACCCGGTCTTCTTCGAGCGCGCCAGCGGCCCCTACCTCTTTGACGCCGATGGTCAACGCTACATCGACTACGTCGGCTCCTGGGGCCCCATGATCCTGGGCCACGCCCACCCCGAGGTCATCGCGGCCGTCGGTGCACGCATCCACTCCGGTCTCTCCTTTGGCGCCCCCACCGAACTCGAAACCCAGATGGCCGACAGGGTCTGCGAGCTGGTGCCCTCCATGGACCTGGTGCGCATGGTCAGCTCCGGGACCGAGGCCACCATGAGCGCTATCCGCCTGGCACGCGGCTTCACCGGCCGCGACCGACTGTTGAAGTTCGAGGGCGGCTATCACGGCCATGCCGACTCCCTGCTGGTCAAGGCCGGCTCCGGGGCCCTCACTCTGGGCGAGCCCAGTTCCCCCGGCGTCCCCGCTGCCCTGGCGGAACTCACCCTGACCCTGACCTATAACGACCTCGACCAGGTCCGTGACCTCTTCGCCCACCTCGGCCACGAGATCGCCTGCATCATCGTCGAACCGGTCGCCGGCAACATGAACTGTATCCCCCCGGTCCCCGGTTTCCTGGCCGGTCTGCGGGAAATCTGCGACGCCCATGGCACCCTGCTCATCTTCGACGAGGTGATGACGGGCTTCCGCGTCGCCCTCGGCGGCGCCCAGGCCCTCTATGGGGTAACACCCGATCTGACCACCCTGGGTAAAATCATCGGCGGTGGTATGCCGGTGGGCGCCTTCGGCGGCCGGCGCGAGGTGATGGAGAAGATCTCGCCCCTGGGCCCCGTCTATCAGGCCGGCACCCTTTCCGGCAACCCGGTCGCCATGACCGCCGGCCTCAAGACCCTGGAACTCATTTCCGCCCCCGGCTTTTACGAGGGCCTGGGCGCCAAGACCCAGCGGCTGACGAGGGGTTTGCGGCAGGCAGCCCGGGATGCGGACATCCCCCTGACCACCAATCAGGTCGGCGGCATGTTCGGTATCTTCTTCACCGAGGCGGACCCGGTAACGGATTACGCCGGGGCCACGGCCTGTGATGTGGACCGCTTCCGGGCCTTCTTCCACGCCATGTTGGCCCGTGGTCAGTATCTGGCCCCCTCCGCCTTCGAGGCCGGCTTCGTCTCCGCTGCTCACAGCGAGGCGGACATCGACGCCACCCTGGCGGCCGCTCGGGAGGTGCTGACTTCCCTCGGCCGTTAGAGCCAATGCCGCCCAGCCAGGTTCTGGCCCTCACGGCCAACCTGGCAGAGGTGGAGTGCCAGCGGGCCCGGATGCGCGCCCAGGTCCCACCGCTGCGGCAAGCCTACGATCTTTGTCAATCCTAACCCCTCATCCGCACCCAGATCCCAGGCCCTTCCAATGGACAAGCCCTCTCCCTCATGAACCATGACTTTTGGCATCAACGCTGGCTCAAGGGTGAGACCGGCTGGCATCAGAACGACATCAATCCCCACTTGCAGGCTTACTGGCCACCTGCCGGGGTGGAGGCTGGCGCTCGCGTCCTGGTACCCCTCTGCGGCAAAACCCGGGACATGCTCTGGCTGGCGGGCGAGGGTTACCGGATTCTGGGGGTTGAGATCAGCCCCCTCGGGGTCGAGGCCTTCTTCACCGAAAACGGCCTGACGCCCACCATCAGCGAGGAACCACTCTTCCGGCGTTACCGCGTCGACGAACTGGAAATTCTATGCGGCGATATCTTTGACCTGGGTCCTGCAGAGGTCGCGGACGTGACGGCCCTCTTTGACCGTGCCTCCCTGATCGCCCTGCCACCCGCCATGAGAACCCGCTACGCCCGGCACCTCCAGACCCTGCTGCCGCCGGGGGTCAGCGGGCTCCTCATCAGCCTGGATTATGAACAGACCGAGCGGGCCGGACCGCCCTTCGCCGTAACCGAGCCCGAGGTCCGCGCTCTTTTCGCCGACTGCTTCGACCTCACCGAAATCGCGGCCCTGGATCTGTTCGCCACCAGCCCGCGCTACTGCACTCAAGGCCTGACGCGCATGATGGAACGGGTTTACCGCCTCAGGCCATTCCAGTCCTTAGACCCTCGGCATTTTTTTAATAACTAATTATTTATAAACAAATTAATTTCTAATAGATTCCTACGCCTTGACTGGGTATAGGAAAACCCTTAGGATATCCACCTCCTGACTTAATGATTTGTCATGAGGTTTTGATCATGAACCTGGATGTCCGCACCCTGATTCTCGCGGCTAGCATCATGGCTTCCGCCCCGATGAACCCGGCCTCGGCTAACCTGGCCCATGAATCCCCGCTCCCCGTCGCCCTTGACGAGGATCTCAAAAATCGCCAGAAAGACGATCGGAATGCCGAGGCCAGCGGCGACGGCGATGCCAAAAAACCCCGCAACCCCTCAATCAAAAAGGTGAAAGCCTCGAACTCCCAAGCGGGCAAGGGCGCCGACAACCTGGATGCGGAACTGCACTGCCTGGCTCTCAACATTTTCCACGAGGCGGGCGCGGAGTCGCATACCGGCAAGCAGGCCGTTGCCGCCGTCACCCTCAACCGCGTCAAATCCGATTCCTTCCCGAAGTCGGTCTGTGGCGTCGTCAAGCAGCGCGACAAGAAGCGTTGCCAGTTTTCCTGGTGGTGCCAGAAGCCCAAGTCGCCTCCCAAGGACTCGGATGCCTGGCAAGATTCATTGGATATTGCCCGCAAGACCCTGGACGGTCTGCATAAGGACCCCACCGAGGGCGCCCTCTATTTCCATGCGACCCGCGTCAAGCCAGACTGGTCCCGCACCTTCAAGAAAACCACCCGCATTGGTAACCACATCTTTTACAAGCCGGCCAAGGCCGCGGCCTGACGCCTAGGACCCCGCGAGGGGTTTACGATCGCGATGGGCGCGGCGGGATTCGCGCCGGATCGCGTTCGGGACATTCCCTTCTCACATCCCTTCCCTTCGCCTCATCGCCCTGACACCTCCCAAACTCCCGACAACCTCATCTTGATTCCAGGGCGCCAACGGCGTCAGGATAGGCCCAGTCATTCCCTAGCCAGCGGTCCCCACCATGTCCAGCCCCAGCCAGACCGGCGCCAGCCTCTTTTTCGATACCCTCGTCGATCTCGGCGTGGAGCACATCTTCGGGCACACGGGCGGGGCCGTCATCCCCTTGCATGTGGAGTTGAACAAGCGCATGCGGCGCGGCCAGAAGTCCCCGCAATTCATCCTCTGCCGCCAGGAGGGCGGAGCAGGACACGCCGCGGAGGGCTATGCCCGCGCCAGCGGCCGGGTGGGGGTGGCCCTGGCCACCTCGGGTCCCGGCGCCACCAACCTGGTCACCCCCATCGCCGACGCCCACAAGGATTCCATCCCCACCCTCTTCATAACCGGCCAGGTGCCCAGCTTCGCCATCGGCACGGACGCCTTTCAGGAGGTGGACACCATCGGCATGACCCGGCCCATCTCCAAGCACAACTATCTGGTCAAGGATGTACGCGACCTCGAATGGGTGCTGCGCGAGGCCTTCGCCCTCGCCCAAGGTGGACGGCCTGGACCCGTGGTGGTGGACATCTGCAAGGACGTCCAATTATCGACGGCCGGCACGGGGAATAGCCCGCGCGTGCGTCACCGCGAGCCCTGCCCCTTTGAAAGCCAGGCCGCGGACGCCATTCTCGATGCCCTAGCCAAGGCGCGACGGCCGGTCATCAAGGCCGGCGGCGGCATCATTCATGCGGGCGCGGCCGAGGCCCTGCAAGTCTTCGCCGAGCGCTTCGACGTGCCGGTTTCCACTACCTTTAACGCCCTGGGGGCCATCCCCTTCCATTGCCCCTACAACCTTGGTATGCCAGGCATGCACGGGGCCATCCCGGCGAACTATGCCCTCCGCGATGCGGACCTGATCCTGACCCTGGGGGGCCGATTCGATGATCGCGTGGCGGTCAAGGACTTTGCCAAGGGCAAATGCATCGCCCATGTGGATATAGACCCCTCCGAACTGGACAAGCGCGTCCGCGCCGATCTGTCCCTGACCGCGGACCTCAAGACCTTCCTCGAATATGGCCTCGCCTCCGGCCAGCGCGCCCAACACCCGGAATGGATGGCCCGCATTGCCCACTGGCGCCTCCAGATGCCCAAACCTTATCTCCAGACCGAGCATATCAAGCCCCAGGCCGTGATCGAGGCCATCTCCAGCCTCACGGAGGGCGATGCCATCCTGGTGACGGGGGTCGGACAGCACCAGATGTGGGCGGCCCAGTACTACCGCTTTTCCCGACCGCGTCAGTGGATCAGTTCCGGCGGACTGGGCACCATGGGTTTTGGCCTACCCGCGGCCATCGGCGCCTGGTTCGCTAACCCGGACAAGCCTGTGGTGCTGATCGACGGCGATGGCAGTTTCCAGATGAACATCCAGGAACTGGCCACGGTGGCCGCGAACCGTATCCCGGTGAAGATGTTCGTGCTGAACAACAGCTTCCTGGGCATGGTGCGCCAGTGGGAAGACATGATGGACGAGGGCCATCACTACGAGACCTGCCTGGCGCGCAGCGCCGAATGCAAACCCGACTGCACCCTGACCGACCCCGCCTGCCGCCGTCAGATTCCCGATCTATTAGGCTTGGAACAGGTCTATCCCCGCATCCGCACCACGCGCATCATCGAGACCACCCGACTATGGGAGGGCATCCAGGAGGCCCTGGCCACCCCAGGTCCAACCCTGGTGGACATCTGGATCGACAAGACGGAAGACGTGCTGCCCATGGTCAAGCCGGGGCATGGGTTGAGCCAGATGATCGAATGAATCATACGCATCGAGAGGTTGGGTTGGGTCCGAGCGAAGCGAACAGCGTCATCAGGGCACCAGGCCCTAAACCAGGTTTGCTAGCTCAGCCAGCCCTTCAGACCTCGTCAAAACCGGCCCGACGATACCATTTGCGGGCCTCTTCGGGATCCTTCTCCACGCCCCGCCCTTCCTCGTAAAGCATCGCCAGGGTGGTCTGGGAGCCTACCAGTCCCTGCTCTGCGGCCAGGCGAAACCAATGCGCCGCCTGAACGGGGTCCTTTTCGGTGCATTCGCCTTCCAGAAACATGAAGCCCAGGCCATGCTGGGCAATGTCCATGCCAGCCTCGGCGGCGGCCTTCATGAAGCGAAAGGCCATGCCATGGTTCTCATGCATGCCCAGGCCATTCTGGGCCATGATCGCCATGCGATATTGGGCCTGGGGGTCGCCCGCCTCCGCCAGGGGAGACAGCAGACCCGAGGCGCGGGCGAAGTGCTTGGCCTCGAAGGCGGCGATACCGCTGCCAATTTGCATATCGTAGTTGGAAATCGTGTCGGTCATGGGTCTAGTCCAGTCTCTGGTTGCGAATTGGCGGCACGAGCGCGGCCATCGGAGCCCTCAAGCTGAGGCCACCCGGCCAGAATCAAAGGCCATTCTCGCCCGACTCCAGCCGCAGCCAGGCGGTCCATTGCTCCAGCAAGGCCGGATTGGCGGCGGCCACCGCCATGCAGGGCTCCAGCGACAGGTCAACCGGGACTTTGCCGCCCCCGGGGCTCAGGAGCAGGCTCTGGACCCCCGCCTCGCTGGCGATGAGGCGCCCGGCGGCCCAATCCCACAGCCGTTGGCCGCCATGCAGATAAAGCTGTGCCCGCCCCGCCGCGAGCCAGCACCACTCGAGGGCGACCGCGCCCAAACTGCGCTGCGAGCGATAAGGGGCATCGCCACCGAGGCACATCAGCAACTCCGCCGGCAGGCGCTTGATATCCACCAGGGCCAGGGCGTCCTTGAGGGCATCAGTGGCGGGTGCCCCCCGCAGGGGCTGCCCATTCAGCCAGGCGCCCACCCCCCGCTCGGCGGCAAAGCACTCATCGCGGACCGGATCCAGCACCAGGCCCAAGCGAGCCTGCCCCCCTTCAAGCAGGGCCAGCGAGATACCGAAAAAGGGAAAGCCACCCGCGAAATTGCTGGTGCCATCCAGGGGATCCAGACACCAGATATTGCCTTGGGCGCCAGCCAGCAGGGCCCCTTGCTCCTGGGCCGTCATTTCCTCGCCCAGCACCGGCACGCCAGGAAAGCGATCTCTCAACTCGGCGAGGATAAAGGCCTGGGTCCCCACATCCGCCGCCGTCACCAGGCTGCCATCGGCCTTGGCCCTGGCATCCGGGTGCTGAAAGCGGGGCAGGATCTCGCTACGCGCGGCGGCGCGGAGGAGGTGACACAGGCCTGTTAATTCCGGACTCATGGGGGTCTTCCTGGTGACAATATCGATTGGCATCATACCTCCTCCAGGTCGAAACAGCAGGGATCAAGACCAGGGCGAGGCCAGTCCGCTTTTGTTAGACTGCCATTATTTACTGAGTCTCAGCCATGACCCAGGCCCCTAAACTCGGCCGCAACGAGATGTTACCCTGGATGATCCAATCCCCTGGCCGGATCCCCACCTTGATCCAGGTCCTGGTCAAAAACCCGATCAGAACCCTGGTCCTGGCCATCACCCTACTCCTCACTACCGAGGCCTTGGCGGAGGACTCGGGCGCCGCTCCCCGGGCGGCCATGGCGGATGCCATGTCGCGGATGATGGAGGCCATGGGCTTCCTAAATCCACCGACCAGCTCCGGCCTACCCATGACCGCCCCTTTAGCCCCTTTAAGCGGGATGCCAGGTGGCCTGTCCATCCCCGGCATGACGGGCATACCCGGTGCCTCGTCCTGGCCAGCGCCCAGCGGCGATCCTTCCGGTCTCATGGGCAAGGGCGGCGAAGTCATGAAGCAGTTGACCGAAGGCATGAAGTCCTCCGGCGGGGCCCTGCCCTCGTCCCCAGGCTCCCGATTGGATGGGGTCTGGGAGGGCCGCAGTGGCGAACTCCTCATTGTCCAGGGCAACCGTTTTCGCATCTACCCCGGCTCCAGCGGTTATGTGGATGGTTACATTCAATTGAACGGCGATCGCCTGGCCATGTACAACCCGGAAAATGCTCACATCAGCCCTTTTGACTTCGCCGAGTCCGATGGCCGACTGGCGCTACGAGACAGGAATGGCAGCCATTTTCTCTACCGGCGACTGTGGTTGGATCAACCGACTCCCCCGTTACCCTCCCCCGCCACGGCCAACAAGTAGTGCGGTCCAGCCGGACCCGATTGATTAGCCCAACAGCAACTTAGCGGCCACCAGCAACAGTAGGACCCCGAAGACGCGGGTCAGGATGGGGAGCGGCAGGCTGTGAGCCAGCCGGGCGCCCAGGGGCGCCATGGGCATGCTGGTCAGCAGGATACCCAGGACCGCTGGCCAATAGACGAACCCCGTGCTCATCGCCGGCAGCCCCTCCCTACCCCAGCCCGTGACCATGAAACCGATGGCCCCGGCCAAGGCGATAGGAAGGCCGCAGGCACTTGAGGATGCCACGGCCTGGCGCATGGTCAAGCCGGTCTTGACCAGGTAGGGCACCGTCAGGGTTCCGCCTCCGATACCGACGATGGCGGAGAGGGCGCCAATCCCACCCCCCGCCGTCGCCAGCCCCAGCAGGCCAGGCGCGGTAACCCTCGGCGTCTCCGACCGAGGTAGCAGCATCCGCGCCCCGACATAGAGCAGGAAGAGGCCGAATAGGCGCTGAAGCCATGCCTGAGGCAACAGGCCCGCAAGGGCCGCGCCCGCCCAGGCCCCCAGGACTATTCCCGGCGCCAATTTCCGGACCAGGTCCCAGCGCACCGCGCCACGCCGATGATGGGCCAGGGCCGAGGCGCCCCCGGTGCCGATGATGGTAGCCAGGGACGTGCCCACCGCCAGATGCACGATCCACTCCGGGGTAAAGCCCAGATGACCGAAAACCAGAATCAGCGAGGGGACGATCAGTACCCCGCCCCCCAGTCCCAGCAAACCTGCCAGCAAGCCGGAAAAGACCCCGGTCACCAGATAGGCCAAAATTTCCATCAGGGTCATGAAAGCTCCCGTACGCCCTTGTCGATACCCCTTACCCAACCGCCCGGAGGGCTATCCCGCTTGCGCACCACAACATTAACAATTGCCAATATTAGCAAAACAATATATTCTTACTCGCAGATAAATTCTGCCCCGAAGCAAACCGCACCGTCATGTTGTCCCGACTTGTCAAGGCTCTGTGTTTTTCCCTGCTGGCCCAGTCTGGTCAGGTAGCCGCCGAAAACCATTTGGACTGGTCCAAAGTCGGGGCGGAGGCCCGGGAACGGGGGTTGCCCGTCGCGCTCCTGATCACGGGGACCAATTGCGGCTACTGCGAACGCCTGCGCCAGGAATTCCTCGATGCCCCCGCGACACGTGGCGCCCTGGAACAGGGGGCCGTCACCCAGGAGATCTCTCGGGAGGAAGGCGGCAAAATCACGGACTTCGATGGCGAGCGTATCCGTACCCGTCTCTTCCTGGCTCGTTACGGGATTTTCGCCACCCCGACCCTGCTGTTCCTGAGCCCGGAAGGGGAGTTGCTTGCCCCCGCCCTCGTCGGTTTTAACGACCCCCAGAACTATGGGGAACTGGTGGCCAAGCGCATGAATCGCGCCCATACCAACCTGGCCTCTGGGGAGCGGCCCTCCCCCGCCATGCTGGCCGACAGCGAATAGCCACGACCTCCGGGACTCACAAGCGGCCGCGCAAGTCTCTTAGTGAAAAACCGGCCCAAGTCCGATCGAGATCCTTGGCCAGGCCCAAGACGCGAAAGCGCTCGCCCATGGCGCTGGGTAGCACCAACTGCTTGGCCCCGAGCAGCCACTTCAGATCCTCCTCGGCGGTAGCCGAATCGCCGCCCATGCGTTCGGCCAGCAAACCGTCGAGGCCGAGTGCGATCAGGAAATGCGCCTGGGTCGCGAAACCCGCGACCGCCAGACCAGCGGCCCGCCCCACGTTGGCCGCCGCCGAAAAATCCACATGGGCCGTGATATCCTGGAGTCCCAGGTGCACATAGGGGTCCCCATGGGCCTGGTGGCGATAATGGCACATCAGGGTTCCCATGCCACGCTCGGGCCGATAATAGTCGGCGCGGTCGTAGCCATAGTCGATCAGCAACATCAGGCCGCGGGTCATGGACGTCGCCAGGGCTTGAATCCAGGGACCCAGCCGCAGATTGATTTCGGAGGCATAGCCGGGCTCTTGCGCCAAGCCCTGGGCCCAGAGGGCCTGAACCGCCTCCGCCAGGCCCCGACTCGGGGGCTCCGCACCCACCTCTTCCCAGCCAGTGCCCCGGGGCTTGACCAGGATTTCGGCAATCGCACCCTCCTCGCGAACCTGGAAGCGATGGACCGGCAGGGCGTCCATAACCTCGTTGGCGACCAGCACACCGGCAAACCCGAGAGGCAGGTCGTCCAACCAGTGGATGCGGTCCATCAAATCCGGATGGCGTGCCCGGAGCAGGTCCCGCTGACGCTCGCGCAACTCGGGGCCAGGTTCCAGGATGAGGTAGCGGCCGGGGAGACAGGCCGCGGTCTTGAGGCCATCAAGGAGATCCGCCGCCAATTCGCCGGCGCCGGCGCCCAGTTCCAAGATATCGCCACCGTCCAGGGCCGCCAGGACTTCGCCGCACTGACGGGCCAGGCATAGGCCAAAGAGGGGCGAGATAGCGGGGGCGGTCACGAAATCTCCGCCGCGACCAAACTTTCGCGCTCCAGCGACGTAATAGCCCAGTCCGGGGGCATAGAGGGCCAGTTCCATGAAGCGATCAAAGGGCATGGCCCCTCCGCTGGCCAGGGCCTCGGCGCGGATCAGGTCCGCCAGGCGGAGGCTATGTTCCCGCGCCACCGGGTCCTCGCTGGCCCCCGGGTCAGTGCCCGCGCAAGTCATCGATTCGGCTGAAATTGGCATCGGGGCGGCACGGAAACGGCTAAAATCGCGGGAGGCTTATGATACAGGCAGACTCATCCTTGGCACACCAATCCAATGCTCAACCCCTGGTCAATAAGGTCGCCCTGATCACGGGGGCCGCCCACCGCATCGGGGCCGAAATCGCCCGCGTCCTCCATGCCCAGGGGGCTGACATTGTCATCCATTACCGCAACTCTCGCGCGGCGGGCGAGGCCCTGCGGCGGGAACTGGAGGGGATACGTCCCTCCTCCGTCTTGCTGATGGGCGCCGACCTGCGCGACTGCCAGGCCTTCCCAGGCCTGATGGCCCGCGTCCAGGACTTTCGCGGCCGGCTGGACATCCTCGTCAACAACGCCTCGAGCTTTTATCCGACACCCTTTGCACAGGTGGATGAGGACCAGTGGGACGATCTGATGGCGTCCAACCTCAAGGGCCCTTTCTTTCTGGCCCAGGCCGCCGCGCCGCTCCTGCGTGCCAGCGGCGGCTGCATCATCAACCTGGTCGATATCCACGCCGAGCGGCCCCACAGGAATTATCCCGTTTATTCTATCGCCAAGGCTGGCAATGCCATGATGGTCAAAGCCCTGGCCCGAGAATTGGGGCCCGAGATCCGGGTCAACGGTATCGCGCCGGGCATCATCCTCTGGCCCGAGGGTGAGTGCCCGGGCCCGGCGGCCCGGGCCGAGGTACTGAGCCGTACCGCCCTGGGCCGACCCGGCTCCCCGGCGGACATCGCCGGGGCGGTCTCCTTCCTGGCCCGGGAGGCGGACTACATCACCGGCCAGATCATCGCCGTCGATGGGGGGCGCACCCTGCAACAATGAGGTCACCCGCCAAGTTCACGATTTCCACAAGTGGCTGAAAAACCGAGTAGCGCGATCAACGATAGGGAAATCATGGGCATTCAGTCCGTTTAGCGTTAGAATTTAATTAAATTGCGGTGGGTCCAGTCACCCACCCAACCCCATAAGAAGATACGAGCAGGACCCCATGACGGAAGAAGACATCAAATCCAGGACGGCGGTTGACGACGCCATCCTCCAGCAACAGTATCGGCGGGCCCTGAGTACCTTCGAGGGCATCATTCTCAGCGAAATCGAACTCACCAACCGCCTCAGTACCCGCCTCAATTACGGCATTCAGGCGGGCACCTTCATCCTGGCCGCCATCTCGATCTCCCTCTCCCTCCTGCTCTTCACCTTGACCTCCCAGGTCTCCCGCATCTCCAACGTCGTCGAGGGTATGAAGGAACACTTCATCTCGGTGAGCCAGCAGATGAGTGCCATCAGCGGCCACATGAACGCCATTGAGAGTCGCGTGGCCCTGTTGGAGGCGGTCGATCAACGCACCGCCCTCATGGACGTCGAGATGAGCAACATCCTCACGGACATGAATGATATGCGCGCCAACGTGGCGGGCATCGATGACTATCTCGCTACCGTCCGCAACCATATCTCTAATGTCTCGTTCAACATGGACCTGATGAATAACGAGGTCCAGATTATGAGCATCGAATTGGGCCGCATGGCGAAGCCGATGCGAAACATGAACAAAATTTTTCCATTTCCCTAGCGGACCATCAAGGAGGGACAGAGCATGAGAAGCCGGCGAGTAGACCCCAGGCGGGCCGTCATTGAGGTTATCAAGGACCTGGGTCGCGCGACCCAGCTCCATCTTGACGAGCGCCATCGCCATTTCCGCATCACCGCTATCGTGATTTTCGCTACCTCCCTGCTGCTCTTGCTGGGGGCCGCCTTCGACGTCTATCACGCCCGGGTCCTTTACCAGGACTTCAACGAGATTATTGCGGATATGTACTCCATGCACGACCACCTGATAGGCGTGGACGCGGACATGGGCGACATCACCGCGAACATGAAATCCTTCGACAATCACATGATTCACATGGATTCCATCGCCGCTCGCATGGACTCCATGTCCCGCATCATGCCCCAGATCCGCGGCAACACCCAAGCCATGGCGGGGGAAATGGCCAGCGTCGAAGAGAATATGGAACTGGTCCGCAATGCCATGGGCATCCTCGATTCCCGGATTCATGGTATGACCGGGGGCGTGATCATGATGCGGGAAAACATGAGCCAGTTCGCCCGGCCCATGGCGGGGATCGTCCCCTTCATGCCCTGAGGACCGGTATCGCCTACAATGACGGGACCGGCGGCCAGGAAGGCCCGCCACCCATCCTGGCCGAGGCAAACGCATGAGCGCTGCAATCCACAACGTCGATCCCGCCGAAATCAGTAAGTTCGAGGCCTTGGCGGCCCGCTGGTGGGATCCCCACAGCGAATTCAAGCCCCTGCACGAGATCAACCCCTTGCGGCTTGACTATGTGGATCAGATCGCGGGCCTCGCGGGCAAGGAGGTGCTGGACGTCGGTTGTGGCGGTGGCATTCTGGCCGAAAGCATGGCCATCCGCGGGGCCCATGTCACCGGCATCGATATGGGGGAGTTACCCCTCAAGGTCGCGGAACTTCACACCCTGGAGACCGGGGTTGAGGTGAAGTATCGCCAGATCGCCGCAGAAACCTTGGCGGCGGAATGCCCGGCCTGCTTCGACATTGTCACCTGCATGGAGATGCTGGAGCATGTACCGGACCCGGCCTCCGTCATCGCCGCCTGCGCCCGCTTGGTCAAGCCTGGGGGGCACCTCTTCTTCTCCACCCTTAACCGCAACCCCAAAGCCTACCTGTTGGCCATCATCGGCGCGGAATACCTGTTGCGCTGGCTACCCCGTGGTACCCACGACTATGCCCGCTTCATTAGGCCCTCGGAATTGGGGCGCTGGATACGCGCCGCCCATCTGGAGTTGCGCCACCTTACGGGGATGACCTACAACCCCTTGTTGGGTGTCTATCGCCTCGACGCCCGGGACCTGGACGTCAATTACCTCGCGGCATGTCGGCGCCCAGTGGATGGCTGAGGCCGGGAGCGACGGATCCTTGACGGAACCGTTTAGTGATACGAACCCCGTCGGGAGGGACCAGGTCGCCTCAGACCCACGAACCCTCGTAACGACTCGCCCCGCCTCCTGGCGTTTCCCCAACCCGGCCACCCCCCTGGGTTCCTCGACCTACTACAGCCTGAGATTCTCCCCCCCCGGCCAGCATGACGACCTGGCGATCCTCGCCGCCTGGCGCCATCAGGTCCGCGCCATACTGGTTGAGGTCAGGGATCCCGGCGTTGCCAGGCTTAAGCTCCAGTGGTGGCGGGAGGAACTCGACAAGCTTGCTGACGGCCGGCCCAGCCACCCCTTAAACCTGGCCCTGCAGGCGGTAGCGAACCGACACCCCTTCCCCCTCCAACCTTTTTTCCAGATGGCCGACCAAGTGGAAGCGGAAATCCGGCGCCGCCCCCTGCCAGACTCGGCGGCCCTGGTCCATGCCTGCGACGCCGATCTCGGGGCCCTGTTCGAACTCATGGCCAGGTGCCATGGCCTCACCGACCCAGACCACCTCGCCTCGGCGCGAGCCATCGGGGCCTTCTGCGCCCTGGTCTACCGCATTCGCGACAGCGGCTGGCTGGCCCGCCAAGGTCGGGCGCCGATCCCGCTGGACCTGTTGGGCCCTCATCACCTGACCCCCGACGCCCTCCGAGAAGGCCAGCACCGCGCCCGCCTGGTGGAGTGGCTACCCGAACTCGCTCGCCAAGCCCAGGCCCTGCAGGCCCGGTCCGCCCATTTCCGCGCCCTCCCCCCCTTCGCCCGGGTACGTGCCCGCATCCTCGCCAGCCTGCTCCGGGAGATCGAGGCCCTGTCCTTCCAGGTCGTTGACCAACGGCTCAGCCTCACCCCGCTGCGCAAACTCTGGATCGCCTGGCGCGAGACCCGGCGCTGACAAAGAATCCGCGCGGCCAACCCTTATCCCTTCCGCCACAGCGACAAACCCTTATGGAACATTATCAGCCCGCCCCCAACCTCCTCGCCGGCCGCGTCATCCTCGTCACGGGCACCGCCGACAGCCTGGGCGCCGCCGTCGCCAGTGCCTGCGCGGCCCACGGCGCCACCCTCATCCTCTCGGACCAGGAAGAGGCTTCGATAGAGTCGCTCTATGATCGGATTGCGGCGAGCGGCGCCCCAGAGCCCGCGATCCTGCCCCTGGACCTGGAGGCGGGCGACGAGCCGGGATATGCCGCCGTCGCGGCTACGATTGGGCGGGAATTTGGTCGGCTGGATGGCCTGGCCCACTGCGCCACCTTCGCCCCCTTCCTGAGCCGCATCGATGACTATGACGCCAGTGAGTGGGAACGGGTCCTGCGCATCAACCTGACAGCCCCCTTCCTGCTCACCCAGGCCTGCCTGCCCCTGCTCCGGCAAGCCCCCGACGCCTCCATCGTCTTCACCGCGGATCGCGTGGGCCGCCAGGGCCTGGCCTATTGGGGTGCCTTCGCCGCCGCCAAGTTCGGCATCGAGGGCCTGATGCAGACCCTGGCGGAGGAAACCCGCAACCAGGGCCGGCTCCGGGTCAACAGC
Organism: Chromatiaceae bacterium; assembly: GCA_049654905.1. Classification (GTDB taxonomy): domain Bacteria; phylum Pseudomonadota; class Gammaproteobacteria; order Chromatiales; family Chromatiaceae; genus M0108. Next base: position 21,604 of record JBASIS010000241.1, on the reverse strand, counting down.
CTGGACCCCGGCATCGTCCGCACCGGTCTGCGCGCCCGTCTCTATCCCGGTGAGAACCCGGCGGACCTGGCCCCGCCCGAGTCCATTGCCAGCCATTATCTCTATCTGCTGGGACCGGCCAGCCGGATGGTGACGGGCCAAGCCCTTTGACCCCGACGATAAGCCCGCCGAATCGCGGGCCATTCGCCAGACACGGGGCCTGATCCCCCGGTAGCAAGCGGTCTTCCCCACGCCGTGAATGGGCACCAAGGGTTAGGCGTCGGTTTTTTTTTCCTTCTCTTTCCGGCTGTCAGGCATCCCCTCCGCTTCCGGAATCCGCCGGGGGTCCACGGCATCCTCGTCCATGAGGATCCGCTGGCCATCCCCCTCGAGATCATCGAATTGACCGGAACGGGCCGCCCAGAAGAGGACGATTACGGCCCCAAGGCCTAGGAGGATCATGCCAGGAATAAGACCGTAGATGACTTCCATGGAGCGGGATTCAGCCCTGGTTAGATTTCTGGAAAAGTTTGCGAATGCGTGCGGAGTTGCCGATAACCGCGAGGGAACTCAGGGGCATGGAAACGGCGGCCACCAGGGGGGTGACGAGGGCCGCCATGGCGAGAGGCACCATGATGAGATTGTAGGCAATGGAAATGCCGATATTCTGACGGATAGTCCGGAGGGTCCGGCGCGACAGGGCAGCGGCCTGGGGCACCCGGGCGAGATCGGCCAGCATCAGGACGATGTCGGCGCTGGCAATGGAGACATCGGTGCCGCTGCCCATGGCGATGCCCACATCGGCGCGGACCAGGGCCGGGGCATCGTTGACGCCGTCCCCCACCATGGCCACCCGCCGGCCGTGGCGCTGGAGATCGGCGATCACCCGATCCTTAGCCTCTGGCAGCACCTCGGCGATCACCTCGACCCCGCCCAGGGCGGTAGCGATCCGCTCCGCCGTGGCGCGGCGATCTCCCGTGAGGAGGGTGACGTGGATGCCCTGGGCCTTGAGACCGGCCACAACCTCCGCCGAGTTGAACCGCAACCGATCCTGGACCGCCAGTGCCAGCAGGGCCCGGCCCTCACGGGCGACATGGATGAGGGTCGCGCCACTGTCCTGGAGTTCTTGATCCGCGACAGCCAAGGGCCCCGCCCAGGGATCAACGCCCTGAGTGATCAGCCAATCGGCGGTGCCCGCTATCAGGGATTGCCCACCCACCCGGCCCAGGATGCCGTGCCCCGGTCGCGACTGGATATCTGCCACCTCCAGGTGACGGAACTCAACCCCCTGATCCCGGCAAAGATTAAGCACCGCCAGTGCGACCGGATGCTCCGAGAAGCGCTCTAGGGCCGCCAGGCTGGCCAAATCCCGCGCCAGGTCCGAGTCGGGATCCAGTGCCTCGTCGCCCCGCCAGATACCATCCCCATGGGCGATGACGGTCACCGCCGGCCGGCCTTCGGTAAGGGTGCCGGTCTTGTCGAAGACGAAGTGGTCGATGTCGGACAGGCTTTCCAGCACGGCCCCGGTCTTGACCAGGATGCCCTGGCGGGCGCCCAACCCCGAGGCCACGGCAATGGCCATGGGGGTCGCCATACCAAAGGCGCAGGGACAGGTGATGATGAGAACGGCGGTGGCGGCCATGAGGGCGAGTTCGAAATCGGTGCGGACCCAGAAAAGGAAGGTCACCAGCCCCAGGGTGAGGGTGATGGCGACAAACCAGGGGACGATACGATCCGCAGTGCATTGGATGGGCGCCTTGCTCGCCTGGGCCTCCTCCACCAAGGCAATGATGCGCCCGAGAGCCGTGTCGCGCAGCAGGCCTTCGACCTGGACCCGGAGGGCGCCAGCACCATTCAGGGTGCCCGCCGCTACTCGATCACCCCGCTGCTTCGCCACCGGCGCCGCCTCACCGGTAAGCATGGATTCATCCAACTGGCTGTCACCCTCCAGGATGACGCCATCCACGGCAACCTTCTCGCCTGGCCGCACCAGCACGGTATCACCAGCTTTAACGGCCCGAATCGGCAAGAGCACCTCATCGCCCCCGCGCAGGACAGTCGCGACCTTGGGCTGGAGATCAAGCAGTCGTTGGGTGGAGGCCACCGCCTGGCGCTTGGAGATCGACTCCAGGAAGCGGCCGACCAGGATCACAAAGAGGAAGTTTACGACCGTGTCCCAATAGACCTCACCGATACGGGAACCGCTGATCGTGACGTAAAGGGAATAGCCATAAGTGATGGAAACGCCAATGGCAATAGGCAGGTCCATGGTCAGACTGCCGGCCCTGACGCCCAGCCAGGCGCTCCGATAAAAGGGCCAGCCGGAGTAGATGAGGACGGGCGTGGCGACGGCGAAACCGATCCAATGGAAAAGGCCGCGAAACTCACCTTGGTCCGCCCCGGAATAGAGGGCGATGGAGATCCACATGAGATTCATCATGCCGAAGGCCGCGACAGCCAGGCGATACAGGAGGCGCCGGTTGGCGCGCTGCAGCGAACCTTCCGCCACCTCCGGATCGAAAGGCACGGCGGCGTAGCCGATCTCTCCCAGCCGCCGGAGGGCTTGGGAAAGTTTGAGGCGGCTATTATCCCACTTGAGCCGCAGTCGCCGACCGGTAAGATTGACCCGCGCCTCGGCGACCCCCGGCAGGGCCTTGAGGCTATTTTCGATCAACCAGACGCAGGCGGCGCAATGGATGCCCTCCACCAGCAAGTTGATTTCCCGCGTCTCGCCCAAGGAGGCGACAAACTCCTCCTGGACCGCATCGATATCGTAGAGGGCCAATTCCTTGGGGGGCGCTGGCGGCGGACCCAGGATCTCGCCCTCGGGCGTACGCTGATAGAAGCCCTCGAGCCCCGCCGCATGGATGGCCTCGCAAACGGACTTGCAGCCGTTGCAACAGAAACTCCGCATCTGGTTCCGAACCCGGGCCCGGACCTCGGCCGGAGGGGCTACGGGCAGGCCGCAATGGAAGCAGCGTGATGACTGAAGCGAGTTCTGGCCAGGGACCGGGTCCTGGAAGGCGCTCACGGCCAAGGTCGATCGGAGACTGTCGCGCTGACCAGGGTCAATTGGTGACGGGAACCTGGGATCCGCTGCGGGGAGCGGGGACGGAAAGGCGTCTGCCGAGATTGAACTCCTCGTCCCCTTGACGCACCGCCACCAGGGTGTCCCAAACCCCCATCAAGGGAAAGCTCACATCGACCCGAAAACGACCCGGCCCCTCTTCGATCATAGGCAGATCAAAATCCCGCTTGGCGTCCGAGGGACGGTAGGCGTAGAAGTGAGCGTTATCGATGTCCGCCGGCTGGCCCGCCTTATCGACCAGGAAGAAGCGCAGCACCGAAGGCTCGCCAACCACCAGATCCTGGGGGACATCGGCCCGCAGGACCCAGCCCGGATCACGCTCTTGCCGACGGGCCCAGGTCTTCTCGTAATCCTGGCCACGGTCGTAGAAGTTATCCACCACCAGCCCTGGATTCGTGGAGAAACCCAGCACGACGAAAACGATATTTACTATCAGAACCACCACCACCAGGGAGACCCACGCAATGATCCAGGGGCTCTTCCAGGCAGGCAGGGGCTTGGGACTTGGCGAGGTAGCAAGGGTCATCGCGGTGGATCTCCTCAAGGAAAACTCAGTGGACCTGGAACCGGCTTAGCGCTTGGGGCCAAAGAAAGTGCTCTGCCGTTCGGCGGAGATTACCTGGCCGTCCGGGCGGGTAGCCTCGATGCGGAAGGTGATGTCCTCCCGCTCCGCCTTCAAGTGCCGGCGGGGCACCTTGACGTAGATCACGGCGGGAATTACAGCGCCATGCTTCGCCAGCAGAAGGTCATCGACGCCCATGATGGTCATCGTCTCCGGCCCCGAGGCACTGATTTTGACCTCCAGGTCCGAATTGTCCTTATTCAGAATTTTGAGGGTGTACCTATTCTGAATCGAGCCATCGGATAAGGTAGCGAAGAGAGGGGACCGCTCATGCAGCACGCTGAGTTCGATCGGGGCCAGCGCGGTCAATCCATACAGGATGCCCGAGATGGCGGCCAGCAGGATGGCGACATAGACCCAGACACGCGGTCTGGCCAGCAGGGGCTTGTCCGGCTTACCCTCCAGTTCGTCGAGGGAAGCATAGCGGATCAGCCCCCGAGGCCGACCGACCTTGACCATAACGGCATCGCAGGCATCCAGACAGAGGGCACAGGTGATGCAGCCTTCCTGCTGACCCTCGCGGATATCCACGCCCGTGGGACATACGGCCACGCATTGGTTGCAATCCACGCAATCACCCGCGGTGCGGTCCCCCTCCTTCTGGCCCTTCTTGACCCGGCCGCGCGGCTCGCCGCGATGGAAGTCATAAGTCGGGAGTATGGTGGTGCGGTCCAGCATGACGCCTTGGATGCGGGCATAGGGGCAAAGCCAGAAACAGACCTGTTCGCGCAGCCAGCCCGCCAGGCCATAGGTACCAACGGTAAAGAGGGCCACCGTGACATAGGCCACCGTCCCGGACTGGCCCGTGAAGAATTCCACCCACAGAGTTGGCGCATCGACGAACCAGCTCACAAACGCAAAGCCGGTGGCAAAGCCGATCAGGAGCCAGATGAGATGCTTGGTCAGCTTGATCCGGAACTTTGTGAAGTCCATGGCAGCCTTTTCGAGCTTGCGGCGGGCGGCCGGCTGGCCCTCCAGCTTCTCCTCGATCCAGGTGAAGACGTCGGTCCAGACCGTCTGGAAGCAAAAATAGCCACACCAGACCCGTCCCGCCAAGGCCGTTACCACGGCTAGCAGGATGGCGAAAAACAGGAGCAACAGCGACAGCATCCAGAAATCCTGGGGCAGGATGGTCGCGCCAAAGATGTGGTACTGACGAGCGGGGATATCCCAGAGAATAGCCTGCTGGCCATTCCAGCGCAGGTAGGGGCCAATGAAAAATAGGATCCAGACAGCCGCGGATATCCACTTGATGGTGCGCCACTTGCCAGGCATGCGCTTGGCGTGAATGGTCTCGCCACCCGTATTGATGTGCCACTGGGCGGCCTCGGCGTAGAGCTCATCCGCCGCCGCGTTTTTATCCACTGTTTCGTTGCTCACTGAACCCTCTCCCAAGGTGATGCCATGACAGGCAGGGTCGCCGGGTGTCGGGCGGACGGGCCGGTCGTACCTGATGCGAATGCGGAAAATCTAGAGGAAAACGATTATTTCGGCATTGCGCAAACGCAATTATATCCCAGCGGTTTACCCTGCATTTGGATTGACAAGGAACTATGCAAGGCGTGCGTACCCAGGATTGCCCCAGGGTCGTAAAAACAAAAGGGGGACGCATGCCCCCCTTTCACCCATCCATTCGCGCCCAGGACTCGCTAACTCTTCCCGAGCCCCTCATGCTTATGCGCCTCGGCGTCCTTGTCCATCAGGGCCTTTACCTTAAAGCCCAGGTAGATAATGATGACAATAGCGATGATCACCATCAGGATGGACATCCACATGACGGGATCCCAATTCATCACATTACTGAAAAAACTCACCATGCGCTTCTCCGTTTGGCTAGGTTGGCGACGAGGGGCGCGATGACCACCCCTCGCCTCTGGCCCCGACTATTTGCCGCCACCCAACTGATGGACATAAACCACCAGCTTTTTAATCTGCAGGGGATTCAACTTGCCCGTATCCGCGAAGGCCGGCATGATCCCCTCGCGAGTACCCACCACACCCTCCTGATTAACGCCATAAAGAATGGTGTGTTTAGCGCTTTCAAAGCCACCTGGCTCGAAGCGCCAGATGCCATCGGTCAGGTTGGCGGCACCCACGGATATGATCCCGCCATCAGGCAATTCCAACACAACGCCATCGGCTTTCGGACCATGACAGGCGGTACAGCCTTTCTCGTTAAACAAGGCCCAGCCCTGATCCGTGGCCTTACCTTCACTGAGGTCAACCACGAAATGAGCCAGGGCATCGACCTCGGCCGGTGACAGGATATCCTTATGTGCCGTCATGGCGCCCTTGCGACCATAGGCTATGGACTCCTGGAGCTTGGCCAGGGAGCCGCCATAAAGCCAGTCGTCATCAACCAGGACCGGGTAGCCGGGATTGCCCTTACCACCGCTGCCGTGACAAGCGGAGCAATTGTCACCAAACAGCACCTTGGCCGAGGCCAGGGTGTACTGCTTCATACCAGGATCCGCCAGGATCTGCTCCGCCGTCATCGTGGCGATTTTTTCCTCGTACTGGGCACGCATTTCCTGGAGTTGCTGGACGCCCTCTTCGTACTCCTTGATCTGGGTCCAGCCCATGACCCCCTTGGTGAAACCTTCACTATCTGGAGGTTGATAAGGCATGGGCCATGAAGGGTAGAGGATGAAATAGCCAACCACCCAGGCAATGGACGCCCAGAAGCCGATCATCCACCAACTCGGGGGGGGATTGTTCAGTTCCCTCAGGTTGTCGTCCCAAAAATGACCGGTATTGTTTTCACCGGGAAAGGGATTAGGTCCCGCCATTTTTTTCTCCGCTCTCTTTATTGTCCTCTTCGAACAGGATGAAGCGATTGGCCTCGAGCTTGTCCTTGTTCTTGGGACGAAACACCTGGAAATAAGCCACCACCATGGCAACGAAGATGACCACCGTCAGTATCGTACCGATCCAGTCGCTAGTGGTCATTGCCGCCCAATCGGTATGGAAATACTCACTCAGACTAGTCACGATAGACCTTGCCCTCGTCAAGCTTCACCATGGTACCCAGCACCTGAAGGTAGGCCACCACGGCATCCATTTCGGTCTTACCCTGGAGCAGGGCCGGCGCCGCCGCTATATCCCCGTCGGTATAGGGAACGCCAATGGTGCGCAGCCCGCCCATATGAGCCTGGATGGTGGCGGGATCCGGCGAAGCCTTGTCCAACCAGGGGTAGGCCGGCATAACGGACTTCTCAACGAGCTCCTGCGGTCTGCGCAGATGAGCTCGATGCCAGTCGTCCGAGTACTTGCCGCCAACCCGGGCCAAGTCCGGCCCGGTACGCTTGGAGCCCCACTGGAAGGGATGGTCGAACATGGACTCGGAGGCCAGAGAGTAATGGCCATAACGTTCCTTCTCGTCACGGAAGGGACGGATCATCTGGGAGTGGCAGGTGTAGCAACCCTCGCGTTGATAGATATCGCGGCCCGCCAGTTCCAGAGCGTTGTAGGGACGCATGCCATCGCCTGGCTTCCAGTTATCCTTCCGGGCTCCGGCATCGTAGGCAACGATGGCCTCCTGGCCAACCTTGCTCCAGACGATCTCGGGATAGCGGTTGTACTCCATCGTGTTCTTCAGATAAAAGAGCGGCACGATCTCGACCAGACCGCCTACGGAGAGCACGAGCGCGACAACGATGAGCAGGGCCCAGATATTCCGCTCCAGGCGGTCCTGTAGGCCCTTGGGTGGTGTGTTTTCAGCCATCTGTTCTTACCTCGGGTGATCAGGCGGAAGCTGCCGCGAGACGGGCCTTCTGCAAGCTACCGCTGGTGGCGGACTTGCGAACGGTCATCAGCACGTTGAAGAGCATGACGATGGCGCCGATGAGGAAGATACCGCCACCCACCGCCCGCATGGCGTAGTAGGGTTGCATTTTCTCCACGGTCTCGACAAAGGTGTAGGCCAGGGCACCATATTCATCAAAGGCACGCCACATCAAACCCTGCATGATGCCCGACACCCACATGGCGACGATATAGACCACGGTCCCGATGGTTAGGGCCCAGAAGTGGAAGTTGACCAGCTTCTCGGAAAACATCTCGGTGTGCCAGAGGCGGGTCATGAGGTGGTAGATGGAGCCGATGGCAACGCCAGCCACCCAGCCAAGGGCACCGGAATGCACATGGCCGACCGTCCAGTCGGTGTAATGGGAGAGGGCATTGACGGTCTTGAGGGACATGACCGGACCTTCGAAGGTGGACATGGCGTAGAAGGCCAGGGCGACAATCAGGAAGCGCAGCACATAGTCGGTACGCAACTTATCCCAGGCACCGGAGAGGGTCATCATGCCGTTCACCGCCCCACCCCAGGAGGGAATGATCATGGCGATGGAGACGGCGGCGCCGAGGGAACCGGTCCAGTCCGGGAGGGCGGTATACTGAAGGTGATGGGCACCCAGCCAGACATACCCGAACATCAGGGCCCAGAAGTGGATGACGGAAAGGCGATAGGAATAGACGGGACGATTGGCCTGCTTGGGCACGAAGTAGTACATCATCCCAAGGAAGCCGGCGGTCAGGTAGAAGCCCACGGCGTTATGACCCCACCACCATTGGATCATGGCGTCCTGGGTGCCGGAGAAAACCGAATAGGACTTAAAGATACCCACCGGGATAGACAGGCTATTAACCACGTGCAGGTAGGTAATCATCACCATCATGCCCAGGAAAAACCAGTTCGACACATAGATGTGCGAGGTTTTGCGGATGGCCAGAGTCATAATGAAGTTGAACGAGAAGGCCAGCCAGACCACGGCAATGAGGATGTCGATGGGCCATTCCAGCTCGGCGTACTCCTTGGACTGGGTGATGCCCAGGGGCAGGGTGATGACGGCGGAGACGATGATGAGATTCCACCCCCAGAAGACGAACCAGGCCAGCTTGTCACTCCAGAGGCGCACGCCACTGGTGCGCTGGACCGTATAGAAGGCAGTGGCCATGAGGGCGCAGCCACCGAAGGCGAAGATCACCGCGTTGGTGTGGACCGGACGCAGGCGTCCGAAGGTCAGGTAAGGGATATCAAAATTCAGGAATGGCCAGGCCAATTCCGACGCGATGTAAACGCCTACAGCCGCCCCTACCACCAGGTAGATGACCGCCATTACCGTGAACCATCGTACAACGTCAAAGTTGTACTTCTGTTCGAGTCCAGTTTCCATAGAACCTCCCCGAAATGACTGCATAAACAATGTAGATATGCCAATTCCCTGCCGCACCGATCGCCACGCCTCTGGTCCTTGGCATAACCTACGCAATAACAAAGTATGAGCCCTTGAAAGTCAAGGTCGGGAGGGCGGCTGACCTCGGCTTGAGGCAGATCACTCGCTTTTCGTTGATCTAGGTCAGGTCGGTTTGGGGGGGTTGGGGGAAGGTGAACGGAGCAGGGCGTTGGGAGATGCCGGGGCATGGAACCGCCAGACGGAGATTGGCCGGCAAGGCCAGGTTAGCTCATTTGAAGAAAGCCTCCAGGGAGAAACCCTCCTTCTCCAGGATATCCCGCAAACGACGCAGGGCATCCATCTGGATCTGACGGACCCGCTCGCGGGTTACGCCCAATTCCTCTGCGACTTTTTCCAGGGTGCTGTTCTCGTAGCCATGGATGCCAAAGCGACGCTCCAGGACCTCGCGTTGCTTGTCGGTGAGTTTAGTTAGCCAGTGATCGAGATTTACCTGGACTTCCCGGTCCTGAATGCGGTCGGCGGGGTCCTCGGCGTCCTCGTCCTGGAGGAGATCCACCAGGGGCTTGTCGGCATCCTTGCCCAAGGGGCTATCCACCGAGGCGATGTGCTCGTTGAGGCCAAGCAGACGCTTGACCTCGCCAACAGGCCTGTCGAGGAGTTCCGCAACCTCCTCGACGCTGGGTTCGTGATCAAGTCGCTGGCCCAGCAGACGCGCAGCCCGCAGATAAACATTGATCTCCTTGACCACATGGATCGGCAACCGCACCGTGCGGGTCTGGTTCATGATGGCCCGCTCGATGGTCTGGCGGATCCACCAGGTGGCATAGGTGGAAAAGCGAAAGCCCCGCTCAGGATCGAACTTCTCCACGGCACGGATAAGCCCCAGGTTACCCTCCTCAATCAGATCCAGAAGGGGCAAACCACGATAGAGGTAGCGGCGAGCGATCTTGACCACCAGCCGCAAATTACTGACGATCATCTTCTGCCGGGCCAGATTGTCACCGGCCTGGGCCAGACGGGCCAGATGCACCTCTTCCTCCGCTGTCAGTAAGCGGGAGGCCCCAATCTCATTAAGATATATGCGCGTCGCGTCAAGATCGGACTCCTCGGCGAATGGCCGCGATCGTTGCGGAAATCCCTCCGCTTCCTCGTCCGAATGCCCATCCGCGTCAAAAACCGGAGCCAGGTCACCGGCATCCTCCTCATCAGCATCGGGCATGCCCAGCGCTTCCGGATCAGGATCCTCTTCTCGATCCGATTCCTCGCGATTATCGGCAACGGCCATGCGTCCTCTCTCCTCTAGAACGGCTAGCGCGCGCAATACCCCGCACCGCTAACAACGGGAGTTTAACCCGCCTGCACGTTAAAAATTCTTGTTGTGCATAAGAATAATAAAGTTCCCTTATCCCCTGAGTCCACTGCCCCCGCAGACATCCTCTCCCACCTCGGTAATCGTGACGGGGATAAGGATTGAGTTTACCCCGGGGTAATCCTGGTTTTGCATAAGGCTAAAGCCCGAGGGATTAGGGCCCCGCCCGGCATCGGCAAAGGGCAGGAACCGGGCTTAAACAACCCTTGGGACCTGCCGAGAGGATAAAGGCGCGCCAAACCCGATGGGCGGCGGGATGGGCCGTTCAGGCCACCCCGCTCAAGAGCGGGACGAAGGTGACAGGCTCCAGAATCTCATGGTGGTAACCCGACTCCGTACGGATAACCCTTACCAGGACCTGCTCGCTGCCATGGCCGATGGGCAGCACCATGCAGCCCCCGATGACAAGTTGATTGACCAGTGCGCGAGGTATCCCCTCGGGAGCCGCGGTGACCAGGATAGCGTCATAAGGAGCGTAGTCAGCCCAGCCCAACCCTCCGTCGCCGTGACGCAGACGCACGTTACGCAACCGCAGGTCGCGCAGCCGTTTGCGGGCCGATTCCAGGAGCGCGGAGACCCGCTCGACGCTGTAAACGCGTCGCGCCAGGGACGCCAGCACCGCGGTCTGAAATCCCGAACCGGTGCCGATCTCGAGAACCGACTCGGGCCGCCCCGGCTCCAGCAAGGCCTCGGTCATGCGCGCCACCATATAAGGCTGGGACAGGGTCTGGCCGTGGCCGATGGGCAGGGCCGAATCCTCATAGGCGTGACTAGCAAGGGCCTCGTCGACGAAGCGATGGCGCGGTAGCCGGCCCATGATCGCCAGCACTTCCTTATTGCCTATGCCCGCTGCCGCCAGGCGAAGGCGAAGCCGCTCCCGAGTGCGTGGCGAGGTCATGCCAACCCCGGGTTCATCCAGGCACCCCTGAACGGCGGCAAGGGGATGAGTCATGTCCCCGACCTCAAGCACACCCCTCCAGCCACTCCGCCAAGGGATCGAGCAGGGCATGGCGCGTCAGGTCCACCTGCAAGGGGGTAACCGAAACGAAACCATGGCGAACGGCGTGAAAGTCCGTGCCGGGACCGGCATCTTCCTCGGGACCCGCGGGACCAACCCAGTAGATGGTGCGACCACGCGGGTCCTGGGTGCGGGTGGCGGGCTCGGCCTTGTGACGATGGCCAAGCCGGGTAGCCCTTAGCCCAGCCAACTGATCGTAGGGCAGATCTGGCACATTAACATTGAGAATGAGTTTGGACCCCAGGACCTCGGCATCCAGATTCGCCACCAAATTCACGGCGACGCGGGCCGCCGTATCCAGGTGCTTTGGCTCATGGGAGGCTATGGATACGGCTATCGCCGGCAGCCCCAGAAAGCGCCCCTCGGTAGCCGCGGCTACCGTTCCTGAATAGAGCACGTCATCACCCAGATTGGGCCCATGGTTAATGCCGGCGACCACCAGATCCGGTTCCTCGTCCAGGAGGCCGGTGATGGCCAGATGGACGCAATCGGTCGGGGTGCCCTCCACATAATAGTGGCCATTGCCCAACTCATGGGCGCGCAGCGGGTTGATCAGAGTCAGGGAATTGCTGGCCCCACTGCGGTCCCGATCCGGGGCCACAATGATCACGGTGCCATAGGGGGCAAGGGCCTGGGCCAGGATCAAGAGCCCTGGAGACTGATAGCCATCGTCGTTACTGATGAGAATGCGCATGAAGGAACCCCGTGGAAGAAGCCCTTTCATCATACTGGAATCGGTAGCCGGGAACACGCTTACGCGCAACGAGGAGGGGCTGGATGAGGGACCTGGTTGGGCATGGCCCAAGGGCTATCGGCTATACTCCTTCTCCCTTCAACAGCCCGCCAACCCCCGAGTCCATCCGTGAGCCAACGTCTCCCCGATGCCGAAAGTCAGCTCTTCCGCGCCGAGGTGCGGGACACGGAACCCCTGACCCTGGCGCTCCCGGAACCCTGGCGCCGCCGGCCACCCCCCTTTCCAATTGCCCAGCCCCTGGATGCGCTGGCTGACGAGGAAGTGTCCAGCCTATCGGAAGCGCAGGTGGAGACCCACGAATATCTGCTTTACGCCAAGCCGGGCGTCCAGAAGCGGATCTTGGCGGATCTCCAGCGCGGTGCCATTCCCAGAGAACTGGAATTGGACCTCCATGGACTGACGGTCGTCTTCGCCGCGCAACTCTGCAAGGAATTCCTGGCCGACTGTATCCAGCACCGGGTGCGGTGCGCCCATATCATCCACGGCAAGGGGTACGGCTCCGAGGAGCGCCAACCGGTCCTGAAACGTAAGGTCAATTATTGGCTGCGCTTGCGATCGGATGTCCTCGCCTTTTGCTCCGCCACCCCGCGCGATGGCGGTACCGGGGCCCTCTATGTCTTACTACGGAATCCGGATAAGGCCAGACGGGAAGCCAAACGCTAAGTCAAAACTGTTGAGTGAAAGGGGGACTAGCGCGATTGCGCAGATCGGCATCGCTCTCAATATTGTCGAAGCCCGAGCACATCCTGCATATCGAAGAGCCCCTTTTCTTGTCTGGCGACCCAGCGCGCCGCCCGTACCGCCCCTCGGGCGAAAGTGAGTCGGCTGGAAGCCTTGTGCGCAATTTCAACCCGTTCGCCTTCGGCGGCAAACCAGACGCTGTGTTCACCCACCACATCCCCGGCACGGATGGTTTCAAAGCCAATCGTGTGGCGCTCCCGGGGTCCCGTTTGGCCGTGGCGACCATAAACGGCGACCTCGCCGAGATCCCGACCCAATGCCTGGGCGATGATCTCTCCCATGCGAAGGGCCGTGCCCGAGGGGGCATCCACCTTATGCCGGTGATGGGCCTCGATGATTTCGATGTCTGCCTCGTCTCCCAGGACCCGTGCCGCGATGTGAAGCAGTTTGAAGCAGAGATTGACGCCCACGCTCATATTGGGGGCAAAGACGATGCCAATCTGGGCCGCCGCTGAGGCAATGGCAGCGCGACCAGCCGCGTCAAAACCCGTGGTACCAATGACCAGGCGGCGACCCGCGCGACGACATAACGCCAGATGTTTCAACGACGAGGCCGGCGAGGTAAAGTCGATCAGGACATCGAACAGATCCAGTGCATTTTCCAGATCCTCCCGGATCACGATGCCAATGGGTCCGATACCCGCCAACTCCCCCGCATCCAGACCCAGTAGGGAGCTATCGGGACGTTCGGTCGCCAAAACCACGCCCAAACCTTCGGCTTCGTTAACCGCATTGACCAGGGCGCGGCCCATGCGCCCACCAACGCCCGCAATCGCCACACGGATATCACTCATTAATTGACTCCGAAAAAAGCTTAACGGAAAAGGCCCATGGCGATTTCATCTCCTACCTCCAGGCCCAGTTTATGGGCAGCCGAACCCTGATTAACCGCGATTTCAACGAGGCCAAAGGCATTTTCATACCAAAAGACAGTGCCAGGGGGAACCTCGTTAAAGGTTCTGGCGCGGGGAATCCGTTGGCCCCTAACATCCATCCTCTCACCGGGTTGCACGAAGGCTGCGCGTAGCCCCGTAATCAAATTCCCAAAGCTATCCTGGTAGATAACCCTAGGCAGATCATCCGGCCATTTCGCGCCTTGGAGGCTGTCAGGGTCAAAGGCCGTCATAGCAAGGGGACGGCCGAGAGCCAGGGAAATTGCAACCGGGGCGAAGAGATCCCGACCCTGGAAACTCGGTGACAGAATCTCAGGACGCCAGTCAATGCGAAAAACAGAAGAGGACAGCGCGCCTCGACAAACCAAAGCCAGAAGGCCGTTATCGGGGCCGATGAAGTAATTACCATCAGCCTCAACAGCAATGGCAAGACGATCGCCGCCGACGCCGGGATCGACCACACAGAGATACAGAGTACCACGGGGCAAGTCTCGGACCAGCGCAGGGAGGAGATAAGCCGCCAAATCTGGGCGAAAAGCTGGTAGGTCGGACATCACCTCAATTATCGAGATGCCCGGAAGGGCTGCGGCAAGGCATAACTGTAGTTGACCGACATAAGGACTCGCAGGGCCAAAGTCGGTGAGCAAGGCAATACGACTGTATCCGGCCATAAAGCAAAAAAAATGGGTTAATACCTGAAAATCAGATGCAAAAAAACCGGGACAAGCCCGGTTCTTTGTCTGTTGATTGGATAAGTCTTAGTAATCAAGACTCATCAGCAACAACGACTTCGCCCGCCGGACGATCGACTAGTTCGACATACGCCATAGGGGCTGCATCACTAAACCGAAACCCGCATTTGAGAATACGCAGGTAACCACCCGGTCGGGTTTTATAACGTGGTCCCAGTTCGGTAAAGAGTTTGGCAACGACAGCGTTATCGCGCAAACGTGCAAAAGCCAAACGACGCTTATGAACCGAATCCTCTTTAGCCAAGGTAATCAAGGGCTCGGCAACTCGCCTGAGCTCCTTGGCCTTGGGCAAAGTGGTCTTAATGAGTTCATGACTAAACAACGAATTCGCCATGTTCTTAAACATAGCCTCGCGGTGCGAACTGTTACGATTGAGTTGCCTTCCGGCCTTACGGTGACGCATGGTTGATTACCATAATCTAGTGAGTGCACGCCATCGAGGCGCCTTCTCCCTGAAAAATCGATGAAAGCCATGTTAAATGGCCAAGGCTATTCGGCAGGATAAGCCAAAAAAAGTTGCCTATCCGCTACTTTATTGCCAACTCATCAATATTTTCGGGTGGCCAATTCTCAAGACGAGAACCCAGGGACAAACCACGAATGGCCAAAACGTCCTTAATCTCGGTAAGCGATTTCTTACCTAAATTAGGGGTTTTAAGCAGTTCCACCTCTGTCCTTTGAATTAGATCGCCGATGAGATAGATATTTTCAGCCTTGAGGCAATTGGCGGAACGAACCGTCAACTCCAAATCATCGACGGGCCTCAAGAGCATGGGATCGAAAACCGGCTTCTCCGGCTCCAAGGACATACCGCTGTCGTCATAAGCGGTACGCTCCAAAACCACGAAGCTGCCGAGTTGGTCTCGCAGGATAGCCGCAGCCTGTTGAACGGCGCCCTTCGGGTCAATGGTTCCGTTGGTCTCAAGGTCAATGACCAGACGGTCGAGATCCGTCCTCTGTTCCACACGTGCGGACTGCACGTCAATCGAAACCCGACGCACTGGACTGAAAGAGGCATCCAATGGTAATTTTCCAATGGGACGCTCCTCACTGCCCTCCAACTCACGTTGTGTAACAGGCTCGTATCCACGGCCCCGTCTTACCGTAAGCGTCATACTTAATTCGGACTTACCTGTGAGGTTGGCAATGACCAAATCGGGATTAGCAATCTCGGCACTGTGATCCAGGGCGATGTCCGCGGCGGTGATAACGCCAGGCCCAACCTTGTGCAGCGTAAAATTGGCTTCATCCTTACCATGCAAAGTAATAGCCAATTCCTTGAGGTTAAGTAAGATCTCGAGCACATCCTCTCGCACGCCTTCCAGCGTAGTGTACTCGTGAAGAATTCCCTGTATCTCTACCTCGGTGACCGCGCAGCCGGACATAGAAGAAAGCAAAATGCGCCGCAACGCATTGCCTAATGTATGTCCAAAGCCGCGCTCCAAAGGCTCAAGGGAGATACGGGCACGGCTGGGGCTTCCGTCAACCGGATCGACTTTGACGATCCGCGGCTTGAGGAAGTCACTAACAGCTTCAGGCATGCGATAACCCTCTCCGTTGCCTACTTGGAGTACAACTCCACGATCAGCGATTCGTTGATATCGGCTGGAAGGTCGGATCTATCGGGAATACGACTAAAAATCCCTTTAAGAGCCTTGGTATCCACGTTAATCCAGTCTGCAAATCCATACTGCTCGGCTAAGGCCAAGGCATTTTGAATACGCACCTGTTTCTGAGCCTTCTCGCGCACCGAGATCACATCCGCTTCCTGTACTTGATAGGAAGGAATATTCAGTGTTTTACCATTAACCAGGACCCCCTTATGGGCAACAAGCTGCCTGGCCTCGGCACGGGTCGATCCAAAACCCATACGAAAAACCACATTGTCAAGCCGGCGCTCCAACAGGCGGAGGAGATTTTCACCCGTCGCACCCTTTTGTGATGCGGCCAGTGCGTAATAATTACGGAACTGCTTTTCCATCACGCCATAGATACGGCGGACTTTTTGCTTTTCACGCAACTGAACACCATAGTCCGAAACCCGGCGACGACGATCACCGGCTTGACCGGGTGCCTTCTCCAGATTGCATTTGGTATCAATGGAGCGCGCACGACTCTTCAGGGATAAATCCACCCCTTCACGTCGGGCCTGTTTGCAGGTTGGACCTGTGTACCTTGCCATCTCGATTCCTAGCTTTCCGGGACTTAGACGCGCCGCTTTTTAGGCGGGCGACAGCCATTGTGGGGAATGGGAGTCACATCCTGAATGCCGGTTATCTTAAAACCGGCATTATTGAGCGCCCGCACTGCGGACTCACGCCCAGGACCAGGGCCCTTGACATTGACATCCAAGTTTTTCACACCGTACTCCTTCGCTGCCTGCCCCGCACGATCGGCAGCAACCTGGGCCGCAAAGGGGGTGCTTTTACGCGAACCACGGAATCCGGAGCCACCCGAGGTGGCCCAAGCCAAGGCATTACCCTGACGGTCCGTGATTGTGACAATGGTGTTGTTAAAGGACGCATGGACGTGTGCGATACCGTCCGCGACCTGTCGCTTCACCTTCTTTTTAACATTACGAGTCGGTTTTGCCATCAGATTATATCCGGCGTAAGCAAGAAGCCAAGGTTAGCGCTTGATCGGACGCCGGGGCCCCTTACGGGTGCGGGCGTTGGTACGGGTGCGCTGGCCGCGAACCGGCAGACCACGGCGGTGGCGAATGCCACGATTGCAGCCCAGATCCATAAGCCGCTTGATATTCATCGAGACCTCACGTCTGAGATCGCCTTCGACCGTGAACTTGGCAACCTCGGCACGGAGCTTGTCCACCTGCTCCTCGGTGAGATCCTTCATCTGAGTGCCATGTGCAATGCCGGCGGCGTCGCATATTACGGCCGCGCGGTTGCGACCCACGCCATAAATCGCAGTAAGGGCGATTACGGCATGCTTTCTGTCGGGGATATTGACGCCGGCGATACGGGCCATGCTTTTCTGTCTCCAATTCGACTTATGCTGAACGCGGGTAATCGCGCATTCTAACAGGTTTCAGCAATAGGTCAACGCGCTAGCGTCAACCTTGGCGCTGCTTGTGCTTGGGGTCTTTGCAGATGACGCGAACGACACCGTTGCGCTTGACGATCTTGCAATTGCGGCAAATTCTTTTTACCGAGGCTCTGACTTTCATGTGTATTCTCCCAAATGTTCCTTATGAAGGCTACCGGAGGGGTCGCCCGTCAGCGCATGAGGCCGCCACCCGGCGCCCTAAGATTGGCCTTCTTCATCAATCCTTCATACTGATGAGACATGAGGTGCGCCTGCACCTGGGCCATAAAGTCCATCACCACCACAACCACAATCAGTAGAGAGGTGCCACCAAAATAGAAGGGGACATTCCAACCCACGATCAAAAATTCTGGTATTAGGCAAACAGCAGTGATGTAGATCGCTCCCGCAGCAGTGAGCCGGGTCATGACCGTATCAATGTAGCGGGCGGTCTGTTCCCCCGGACGTATACCGGGTATGAAGGCGCCCGAACGCTTCAAATTATCTGCCGTCTCCTTGGCATTGAAAACTAAAGCGGTATAAAAGAAACAGAAGAAAATGATGGCTGTTGAGTATGCGATTACGTAGACAGGCTCTCCTGGCGAGAGCTTACTAGTGATATCCGCAATCCAGCGTGTATTTTCTGACTGGCCAAACCACTGTCCCAACGTTCCAGGGAACAGAATGATGCTAGAGGCAAAAATAGGGGGTATTACACCCGCCATATTTATTTTGAGCGGTAAATGGGTGCTTTGGGCGGCCATCAGGCGTCTTCCCTGTTGACGGCGCGCATAGTTAACCGTTATTCGCCTCTGGCCTCGTTCAACGAAAACCACGAAGGCCGTGACACCTAACGCCAATACAAACAGAGCCAGCACCGCAAGGGCATTCATTTCCCCCGTGCGCACCAGTTCCAATGTCCCACCAATTGCCGATGGAAGCCCGGCTACGATGCCAGAAAAGATTATGATGGAAATCCCATTTCCAATTCCACGCTCGGTGATCTGTTCCCCCAACCACATGAGGAACATGGTCCCCGTGACAAGGGATACAGTGGCGGTAAAGACGAAGCCATAGCCGCTCAGAACAACAATTGAAGAGCCGCCAACGGATTGACCCTGTAGGGCCATGGATATACCTATGGCCTGGAAGGTGGCAAGACCAACAGTTCCGTACCGCGTGTACTGAGTTATCTTTCTCCGACCTTGCTCTCCTTCCTTTTTGAGCTGTTCCAAGGTGGGAATTACCGAAGTCATCAACTGGATAATGATCGATGCCGAGATATACGGCATAATACCTAGGGCAAAAAGGCTGGCACGCTCCAAGGCTCCACCGGAAAACATGTTGAACATGTCCAGCATTGAACCCTGGTTTTGATCAAACAGGAGTGCCAATGCCTGTGGATTCACGCCAGGGACCGGAATGAAAGTGCCGATGCGATAAACCAGCAAGGCGCCAAGGACGAACAGCAGACGCTGACGTAACTCGGTAAGCCTCCCCATGCCCCCCAGGGCTTCAGTCATCGAAGACATGTTTTTGGCCATTCGGGATCAGATTCTCACTAGGCCTCGACAGTCCCGCCGGCTGCTTCGATAGCAGCACGAGCACCCTTGGTTACTCCTAGACCGCGAATGGTGTAGGCGACATCAACCGTACCCGAGGCGATAATTTTGACGTTCTGGATACCAGAGCCAATCAGACCAGAGGCGTGCAAAGCCAGAAGATCGACGACATCACCCATCACATTCTTCAGTTCGCTCAGGCGAATCTCATCAGTAGCGCGGGCCTTGCGTGAGCGAAATCCAACCTTAGGAAGACGACGTTGCAGGGGCATCTGACCGCCCTCAAAACCAACCTTATGAAATCCACCCGCCCGCGACTTTTGACCTTTGTGACCACGACCCGCGGTTTTACCATACCCGCTGCCTATTCCACGCCCAACTCGCTTTGCGACTTTTTTGGCACCATCACCAGGGCTGAGTTCATTAAGACGCATTTCAGAATTCTCCAATCACTTTAACCATGTAGGAGACCTTGTTCACCATGCCTCGTGTGGCGGGTGTATCCTCAACCTCCACGACTTGGTGCATGCGTCTCAGCCCCAGCCCCTTAACACAGGCCTTATGGTTCGCCAAGCGCCCAAAAACGCCGCGAACCAGGGTCACCTTCATCATTTTTCTGTCAGGCATTGCTTACCCCAGTATCTCAGCTACGGTCTTGCCACGCTTTGCGGCAACGCCCTGAGCATCGGTCATCGTCTGCAGACCATTTAAGGTTGCGCGGACAACATTCATAGCGTTGTTGGTGCCAATGCACTTGGCCAGCACGTTTTGTACGCCCAGTACCTCAAATACAGCTCGCATGGCGCCACCCGCAATGATGCCGGTACCTTCGGAGGCCGGCTGCATGAACACCTTCGCGGCACCGTGCCGACCAATGATGGGATACTGCAGGGTAGCCCCCTTGAGTTTCACATCAATCATATTCTTGCGAGCACCTTCCATGGCCTTCTGGATAGCAACGGGTACTTCCCTCGCTTTACCTGTGCCAAAACCCACGCGACCTTTACCATCGCCGACCACAGTCAAAGCGGAAAAGCCGAACTGACGCCCGCCTTTAACAACTTTGGCGACGCGTCTTACGCCGACGAGTTTTTCCAAAAAATCATCGCCTTCCGGCTTAGGATTGTAATTCGACATGATTCAGCCCCTAGAATTGCAGACCGCCTTCACGAGCGGCATCGGCGAGCGCCTTTACGCGACCGTGGTAACTAAACCCAGACCGGTCAAAGGCAACCTTTTCCACACCCGCCAACTTCGCGCGTTCGGCAATGGCCTTACCGACGACAGCAGCGGCCGAGGTGTTGCCAGCGTGACCCGCAAGGAGTGTGCGGACGGACTTGTCCAGGGTAGAGGCGGAGGCCACGACCATGTCACCCGTTACACCAGGCGCAAGGACCTGAGCATATATATGGCTTGGCGTACGAAATACGCACAAACGAAATACACCTAATTCGCGGATTTTGGCGCGTCCACGAGCGGAGCGCCGAAGACGAGCTTGTTTTTTGTCCATATCGGTACCCCTTACTTCTTCTTCGTCTTCTTGGTCTCTTTACGCAGAACCTGTTCGTTCGCGTAACGGACACCTTTACCCTTGTAAGGCTCGGGCGGGCGGAAAGCGCGGATCTCAGACGCCACCTGACCGACCTGCTGTTTGTCAGCACCCGACACCAAAATTTCAGTCTGGGTAGGGGTGGCAATATTGATACCCTCGGGAACCTGATAATTTACAGGGTGAGAAAAGCCCAGACTCAGATTCAGGGTCTTGCCTTGAGCCTGAGCGCGGTATCCCACGCCGATCAAGGCCAGCTTGCGTTCAAAACCTGAAGAGCAACCCACAACCATGTTGTTCAACAGAGCACGGGTAGTACCCGCCTGGGCCCAACCTTCCCTATTGGTTTCATCGATGGGAGCAACCTTGAGGTTGCCTTCCTGATAGGAGACAGTGACCAAGGGGTGCACATTCCAAGTCAGGATCCCTCGGGTTCCTTTGACCTGCACTGCTTGCCCGGAAATCTCGATAGAGACTCCTGCGGGAACCGTAATTATGGCTTTTGCAATACGTGACATGATCGGCGCCTCCGGTCAAGCTACAGTGGCGATAATTTCGCCACCAAAGCCCGCTTTTCGAGCGGCACGATCGCTCATCAGGCCCTGGGATGTAGACACAATGGCTACTCCTAGGCCGCCACGAACCGCAGGCAACTCGTCCTTACCGCGATAGATGCGCAAACCTGGACGAGAGATCCTTTTTATATGCTCTATTACCGGCTTTCCGCGATAATATTTTAGCTTAATTACCAGTTGTGGTTTTGCGCCATTCTCTTCAACCTGTACATCCGTCAGATAGCCTTCATCCTTAAGAAGAAGAGCTATAGCCTGCTTTTGCTTGGATGAAGGCATGGTGATGTTGACCTTGCCCCGGGTCTGGCCATTGCGGATGCGCGTTAGCAAATCCGCAATCGGATCCGACATACTCATGGAATTCTCCCTGGGGTCAGACCGCCCTTTGGGCGCGATACCCTCTATTTGGGTTATTGGCGGATCGGATAGGTTATGACCCGCGTCAACAGGTGATAATACCATAGC
>JBASIS010000240.1:0-8842 GCA_049654905.1 Chromatiaceae bacterium | reverse complement strand
CCGGGCTCCATTGTGGTTGCCCACGGCAACGGCCGCGGCTGGCACACCGCCGAGGCCCTGAAGACCCTGATCCCCGCCCTGCGGAAGCAAGGCTATCGCCTCGTCACCGTTAGCGAGTTGCTGCGGGCTGGCACCCCCGTCAGAACCGCACAATGCTATGAGGTGCGCGAAGGCGACAATCTGCGCTACGACAAGCTGTTCGGGAAGGGGACCCAATGACCGTTAGGACCCCGGACACCCTCTGCCCTGGCTGCTTCGCCGACAAAGGCCAGGCCAACCCCTGCCCCCACTGCGGTTACGATGAGCAGGCCGAGCGCGGCCCGCTGATTCTGCCGCACCGTACCCGGCTCCATGAAGAGTTTATGGTCGGGCGGGTACTGGGCAAGCCCGGCGGCTTTGGTATCACCTACCTGGGCTGGGATCTCAGCCTCCAGACTCGGGTGGCCATCAAAGAATTTCTGCCCCGGGACCTGGCCAGGCGATCCAGCGACCGGGTCACCGTCGCCGTCCATTCCCAGGACGATGATGAGCGGTTCCGTTTCGGCCTGGAGCAATTCCTGCGCGAAGCGCGCACCCTGGCCCAGCTCGATCATCCTAACATCGTGCGGGTGCGGTGCTTCTTCGAGGCCAACGGCACCGCCTATCTGGTTATGGACTACTACCAGGGCTTCTCACTGGCCGAGTATCTGGACCAACAGGGTGGACGGATACCGGAGGAACAGGCCAAGCAACTGATGCTGCCAATCCTGGACGGTCTGCGGGCGGTCCATGTCAAAGGCTTCCTGCATCGCGATATCAAGCCCCAAAACATCTACCTGGCTGGTTTGGAGTCCGGTGGGGTACGCCCCATCCTGCTTGACTTCGGCGCCGCCCGTCAGGCGATGGGTGAGCGCAGCCGCTCGCTTTCAGTTGTGGTTAGCCCCGGCTACGAACCCTTCGAGCAGTACCACCGCAAGAGCCGCCAAGGCCCCTGGACCGACATCTACTCCGCCGCCGCGGTGCTCTATCGCCTAGTCACCGGCGAGACGCCGCCAGAGGCGACCGAGCGCATGGCCGGCGATACCATCAAGCCCCCCACCGACTTTGGCGTCACTCAGGCACTGAGCCAAGCCATTGCAGCGGGCCTGGCCCTGGTCCCCGAGGCCAGGCCACAGAGCGCCCACGATTTGCAGGCCCGGCTCTGGGGCGGCGGCGCCTTGGTACTTCCTGCCCCATACCCTTCATCAGACCCGCCCTTACACACCCTGCCGTCCCCCGAACGCAAGGGTAGCCCCTGGTGGCCGGCCTTACTCTTGGTTAGCCTCGTGCTGCTGGGGCTGGGCGCCTGGTACCAGTATCGAGAAGACCAGATCGAAGCTGCGCTGCGCCAAGGCGCCGACGATCGCGCTATTGAGCATCCCCAAGCTTCCATTGCGGCGGGAGGCTCCAGCCGGTCGAGTCCACGATCTGCAACGACACCGAATTAGCCAAGGCCGATGGGATTATGGGCGATCTCTACAAAGACCTCAGGGCTACTCTCGGAGGGGCCGAGGCCGACGCCCTGCGTGCCGCGCAGCGTGCCTGGATCAAGCGGCGTGACCGGATCTGTCCAACGACAGCCGCGGATCGCGACTCCGTCCCCAAGCGCGCGCGTGCCGTGGAGTGCCTGCGCCATGTGACGGACGAGCGCATCGCCGAGTTGCGGGCGCTGCTACAGTCCGTATCTCATCGCTGAGCCGAGCCATGGAACCGACTGAATGACCATAAAAGGCTGGTTGATCGGTCTCCTGTGCGTGGCCCCGCTGTATCAAACCGGTTTGGTCCTAGCCTGTTCGCCGGCAGAGTTCGCCGTCGCCATCGACGTCGGGCATTCTCTGAAGAGCCCCGGCGCTGTCAGCGCGCGGGGCGTGCGGGAATTTCAGTTCAATCGCGAATTGGCCGAGGCAGTGGTTAATGCTCTCTCCGCAGCCGGATTTCACAGCAGTTTCTTGATCAATGGTGACGGCCGTATCCCCGACCTGCGGCAACGTGTGACCGAGGCCGGGAGAAGCCATGCCGATCTATTCATCTCGATCCATCACGACTCAGTGCAGCCGCGGTATCTGTCGAATTGGACGCTGGATGGGGTTACCCGTCGGTACAGCGACCGGTTTAGGGGCTTTTCGCTGTTTGTATCTGCGAAGAATGCCCACTTCGACGACAGCCGGACTTTCGCCGAACTCCTCGGGCGGGCACTCACGGAGCAGGCCCTCACCCCGACCCTACACCACGCCGAGCCGATCAAGGGAGAGAGCCGGCCGCTGCTTGATGCCTCCCTAGGCCTCTACCGCTACGACGATTTGGTTGTGCTCAAGGGGGCCGCAATGCCGGCGGTACTGATAGAGGCAGGCGTGATCCTGAATCGTGACGAGGAGTTGCTGATCGCCCACCCCGCTTACAAGCAACGAATCGGTACGGCCATCGTCTCCTCGGTGAGTGAATTCTGCGACAAACCAGCAACGGGCCACGGCACCCGGGACTGACCGGCAAGCCGGGCAATGTTCGCACAAACTATCCAACGACTAACTGCCAGGGCGCCCGGAACTCAAACGCACCTTTGCCCTCTGGATCCGGGCTCTGCTGCTACGGCGCAGCAAGAACATCCCTTGATGAGGTTTTCCATCCCGGATCCCCAACCAACCGGGATAGCAGCAACCCCCGGCCAGAGCCTGCCAGCACCGCCACCGTGGCTGTGGTACATTCCCGCCCCATCCCCCCGTGCCTGAAGGCCAGCGCATGAACGCCCCGGATACCGCCCGCTGCCCCCACTGCTTTGGCGCGACCAGGGCCACCCCCTGCCCGCATTGCGGCTGGCAGCCGGGGCACGACAACCCGCCCCCCGCCCTGGCCCTGGGCCAGTTGCTGGATGGCCGCTACCGCATCGGGCGGGTGCTGGGCCATGGCGGCTTCGGCATCACCTACCTGGCCTGGGACGACAATCTGCATTTAAGGCTGGCCATCAAGGAATACCTGCCCCGCGATTGCGCCAGCCGGGCGCCGGATGGGGTGAGCCTGGCCGTCTATTCTGGCCCAGCCGGCGAGCAATTCGCCTATGGCCTGGACCGCTTCCTCGAAGAAGCCCGGACCCTCGCTCACTTCGACCAGCATCCGGGCATCGTCACCGTCAAGAACTTCTTCCGCGCTCATGGCACCGGCTACTGTGTCATGGATTACGTGGAAGGGATTACTTTACGGCAGTATCTGGACCAGCAAACGGGCGGTCGCATCGGGATCGATGCCGCCCTGAAGTTGCTGATGCCGGTCGCGGATGCCCTGCGCGCCGTCCACAAGGCGGGTCTGCTCCATCGGGATATCGCGCCGGACAATATCTACCTGACCCAGGACGGGCGTATCAAGCTTTTGGACTTTGGCGCCGCCCGTTTCGCCGCTGGCGAGCACAGTCGGTCCCTCTCTGTCATCCTCAAACCGGGCTATTCTCCGGAAGAGCAGTATCGCGCCAAAGGCAAGCAAGGCCCCTGGACGGATGTCTATGGCCTGGCCGCCACCCTGTACCGCGCCATTACCGGCCAGGTCCCGCCGGAATCCCTGGACCGGCTCGATAACGACGACCTGGTGTCGCCCTCCCGGCTGGGGATTGCCATCACGCCCGGCCAGGAGGCGACCCTGCTCCAGGCCCTGGCGGTCAAGGCTGGGCAGCGCTTTCAAAGCATGGCTGAGTTGCAACAGGCCTGGCGGTCTGGCGCCGGTGCCGCGCCGCAGCCAGCGGGTCAGCCGAGAGAGGCGGCCAGAACCAAGGATGCGGTTACTCCCGCCCCCACGTCCGCGCCCATCGCCCAGCCAAAAGCGAGGCTGTCTCAGCCGATGGATGACGAACTGTTTAACACGCTGCGGCTGTTGGCGGTTCCTCCCCCTGGAAACCAGAGCCGGCTTGATCGTCGAGGACAGGGGGAGGCGGCCAGAACCGACGATGAGGACAATCCCGCCACTACGCCCGTGTCCGTGACCCAGACCAAAGCGGGGCTGTCTCATGCGATGGATAGTAGACTGCTTAATATACTGCGGCTGTTGGTGGTCGGAAGTGGGCTGTTCATCCTAGCTGTGGCCACGCTACTGCCCTCGCCAGAAACGACCAAGCCGACGCACCCGCTGGCTGGAGAGGCACCACCACGGGCCCCCGCCGATGGCACTTCGCAGAACGAACCCTATCGGTTTATAGACAAGGACCAGGATATCGTTGAAGACGTCCGCACCAAACTGTAATGGCACCGATGCAGCCTGGGACAAACCTGGAATGGCGCCACCTGTACGGGAGAGGCCAAGCAATATAAGTGGGACGAGGCCCGGCGGATCGCGCCAGTGGGTTGGCGGCTGCCGACGGAGGACGAGTTGGCTAGCCTGGTCTATTGCAGTTCTGGCGAACCCGCCTACTGGAAGACAGCACCAAAGACGTGCAAAGGCGCTTACTTATCGCCTACGATTTGGAGCGCGGCCTTTCCAAATACGCCTAAGAGTTGGTTTTGGTCGTCCTCGCCCAAGGCTTTCACCTCCTACTACGCAAAGAGCGTCCACTTCGGTGCTGGCTACGTGGACGACGGCTATGAGGGCAACCCCGCCTACGTCCGGCTCGTGCGCGGCGGACAGTGACTTTGGCCGCGCAGCGGCACTTGGCGAGCTTGCCGCACCCATCGCCTATCAAAGCCGCCGGGGCTGGCGCCGTCTCGGGTTGCATCATGATGTGCGGATCATCAATCCTGGCCTTCCTCCTCTTTTGGCTACCCCTCTGGGCCAGCGCGGATGGCCGCGCCGACGCCATGAACGCCGTCACGGCCCGGGTCTTGTGCCTGCCCACCACGGGCGACCCGCAAACCGGTTCCGGCATTGTCATCGACGGCGGTTCCCATCTGGTTACTAATTGGCACTTGGTCGCCTGTACCCAGGAGGGCGGTGAGGCCCTGGTCCTGCTGAACGCCGATACCCGGGACAAGGTAGCGGCGGTGGTGCGCGAACGCGACGAAACCCAGGATCTGGCGATACTCACGCTGGCGCAGCGCCTGGACCGGCCCGGGGTCCGTTTCGCTACCCTGGCGACCCTGCGCCAGGGCGATCCGGTGATGGCGGTCGGCTTTCCGAGCGATGCGGATCAGATGGGGGGCCAGGCGGCGCTGAGTGCCTCGACGCTGACGCAAGGCGTGGTCGGGCGGCTACTCCCCGCGGCCCCCGGCCAGGATCGACCCCTGATCCAGGCGAGCGCGGCCATCAATCCGGGCAGTTCCGGGGGCCCGCTCTTCGACGAGGCCGGCCGGGTGGTGGGGATCGTCACGCTGAAATCCCTGGCCGCCGTGGCGGCACTGAATGCGGCAGGAGACTTCGCCATGCAACGCGTCGTGCAGGGCGAGGGACTGGGCTGGGCGGTGGCCAGCGACGCCTTATTGCCTTTGCTGGTCCGGGCCGGTATCCCTTACGCGGTCAGCCAGGCCCGCCTCTGGGCACTGGAACGTTGGTGGCAACGGGAGCCGGCGTTGATGGCCAGCCTGGGGATGCTATTGCTGCTGATCCTGGGCTTGACGGTGCTGCTGGTTACGGCAACGGGACGGGCACGGGTTCGGGAGAGCCTGACCCGGCTGGGGTCACGGGGGCATCCGGCCACCACACCTTCGGCACCACAACGCCAGGCACCCATGGCGTCCCGTCTCCCCGTGCTGCTGGGCATTGCCGGCCCCTACGCCGGACAGACCATTCCCCTGCCAGCGGCGGCCGTGGCCATTGGCCGCGATCCCGCCCTGGCGCAACTGGTGATGCCCGCCGATCAAGCCCGTATCAGCCAGCGCCACGCCCTGGTGGGGCATGACCCCGACCAGGGGGGCTTTTATGTGGAGGACTGCTGGTCCACCAATGGCGTCTTTCTGCTCACCGGTCGGGGTAAAGCGATCCGCGCCCCGGCCGGCCAGGCCCAGCCCCTGGCGCCGGGGGCGCGCTTTTATCTCGCCACCCCGGCGGTCAGCTTCGAGGTGAATTATCAATGACGGCCTTGCGCTTCGCTACCGCCCTCCTCAGCCGCACCGGGGCGCGGACCAATAATGAGGATGCCTGCGGCTACCGCGAGGGCTTGTGGGTGGTGGCGGATGGTCTGGGCGGACACGGCGGCGGCGAGGTGGCCGCGCGGCTGGCGGTGGAGGCCCTGCTCGCCGCCTGGGACCCGGCCGCGCCCCTGACGGCGGCGGCTCTGACCCAGGGACTGGAGGCAGCGGCGGCGGCCATTCATGGCCGGCAAACCGAGGACCCCGGCCTGAGCGGGATGCGCACCACCCTGGTGGTCCTGGCCAGTGATGGGACGCGAGCCCTCTGGGCTCATGTGGGGGATAGCCGCCTCTACCTGCTGCGCGACGGGCGCGTGCGCTTCCAGACCGAGGATCACAGCGTCCCCCAGGCCCTGGTGCGCGCCGGGGAACTGGCGCCCGCGGCGGTGCGCGACCACCCGGATCGTAACCGCCTGCTGCGCGCCGTGGGCGATGGCCAACCGCCACGCTTAACCCTGGCCCCGGCGCCCCTCGAACTTCAGGCGGGCGATGCCTTCCTGTTATGTAGCGACGGCCTCTGGGAAGCGGTGACGGAGGGCGAGATGGAGGTCGCCCTGGCCAAAGCGGTGGATGCCGCTGACTGGCTGGAGCGGATGGAACTCGGCCTGCGCCGCAAGGCCAAGCCGGGACAGGACAACTACACCGCCCTGGCGATCCTGGTTGAGGCGCCGGTAGCGCCATGAGGCCCCGCCACCGCGAAATCAGCACCCTCAGCCTCTCGATGCTGGATGTCATCGCCGGGGCCATGGCGGCCTTTCTCATCCTGGTGGTCATCCTGCTGCCTTATTACGGCAAGGAGACGGTGAATCAGGATGCGCTTATTGCCGAATTGCGGCAGGCGGCCGCCGAGGCCCAGGCCCAACGGGCAGCGGCGGAAAGTGCGGCCGAGGCGGCGCAAGCCCAGATCAGCCAGGCCCAGGCCGTGCGGGCGGCGGCAGAAGCGGCGGCCCAGGCGGCGCAAACCCAGGCCAGCCAAGCCCAGGCCGAGGCGCAACGCCAAGAGGCGCGGGCCGAGGGTCTGGCGCGGCAACTGGCCAACACCTTTCTGGTCCTTTATGTCCGTTGGGACACCCATGACGACGTGGACCTGCACCTGACGGACCCGAGTGGGGCCGAGTTCTGGTGGAACCGGCACAAGATCATCCCGGGCCGGCCGGGCGAGCTGAGCGAGGATAATATCGTCGGCCCCGGCAACGAGGTCTGGGAGATCCGCGATGCCCCGGCGGGGGATTACCGGGTCGAGGTGCAACTCTATGGGATTCGGGACCGGCGCAAACCCGTGGTGGTCAAGGGGCGGGTCTTCCACCGGGACGGGAGCGCGGTCTTCAGCGAAGTCAGTCTCTCCGAACTCGGCCAGCGGGAGCGTATCGCTACCATTCGGGTGGATGAAAATGGCCGGGTAGGGCTAGTGCCCTGACGGGGGACTGGACAGACAGGCAATTTTTTGACGGCTTCGGCGGCAATTTTTCAAAGGGAGATCAGGACGATGAGCATGGTGTCTTGCGGCAACGGTCACTTCTATAACGACGAGGAACACTCCAACTGCCCCTTCTGTGGCGTGGGCCTGGACCTGCGCCCTACCCGCCCCCTGGGTGGGGAGACCCGTGACCGTCCGGGCGGCGATACCGGGCATACCCGCGCGGCAGGCACGCCTCCCGCGCCGGGGCTGGGGCCTGACCCGGGGGCGACGCGTCATATCTGGGCCAAGCGCCTGGGCGGGGTCGATCCCGTGGTGGGCTGGCTGGTGTGCGTCCAGGGGCCGGAGCGCGGGCGGGACTATCGCCTGCACAGCGAGCGCAACTTCATCGGCCGCGCGCCCAATATGGATGTCGCCATCACCGGCGATGCCACCATCAGCCGCGACAATCATGCCGTTATCAGCTACAACCCCAAGAAACACAATTTTCGCCTGGCCCCTGGGGATAGCCGGGGGCTGGTCTATCTGAACGACGAGGAGGTGCTGACCCCGGTCGAAGTGGCGCCCTACGATCGCATTGAGCTGGGGGAGACGGTGCTGCTCTTCATCCCCTTCTGCGGCGAGCGCTTCACCTGGCCGGTGGAGGAGCAGGCATGATGGCCCCTCCTGCTGGGGGCCTGATGACACCGCGCCGCCGCAGGTGGTCGCCCGACGCCTGTGCCGGACGTTCCCGTCTGGCCCGGGTCCTGCCGCTGGCGCTGCTGGCTAGTCTGGTCACGGGCGGCGCCCTGGCGGAGGCGCCGGCGAGCCTCCGGATTACCCAGGCGCTGGCGCGGGGGACCGAGGTCACGGCCTATGTGGCGGTGCGCGACGAATCCGGGGCGCCGGTGGCGGCGGAGGCCCTGGGCCAGGCGCGCGCGACCCTGGGCACCCAGGTGGCGGAGGTGGCCTCGGCCACGCCCTTTGCCACGACGGGCGAAGGGGTGCTTTACGTCTTGCTGGTCGATCTGTCGCGCTCCCTGGATAAGGCCCAGTTCGAGCGCATTCGCCAGGCGCTGCGGGATTGGATCGCCGCCCTGGAGGACCCGGACCGGGCGGCTATCCTGACCTTTGGCAATCAGGTCCGCACCCTGGTGGCGCCGACGGCGGACCGGGCGGCTCTGACCGCCGCCCTCGACGGCCTGAAGCCCACGGACGACCGCACCGCCCTGCATCAGGCCTTGGCCCAGGGCCTGATCCTGGGGCGACAACAGGGTGCCGACCTGCCCTCGCGGCGCGCCCTGGTGATCCTGAGCGATGGCCGCGATGACGCCCCCGGCGGCATGACGACGGAGGAGGTCGAGATGCAGATGGCGGAGGGGGCGGTGCC
>JBASIS010000239.1:0-11345 GCA_049654905.1 Chromatiaceae bacterium | reverse complement strand
CGCCCCCCCAGCCGTTCCCTCTGGCCCGGCGCAGCCCGTCCCGCCCCCGGTTCGGTCAGCAGCGAGGGAGGATGAAGAGCTGGCCAACCGGGGGATCGAGGAGCCCGATGGCGCCCCCGAGGGCATGAATGAAGGTGACGGCATGGCATCCCGTCCCGCGGATGGCATCCCCGACGACTTGCGTCAGGATATTCAGTCCTTCAAGGAACAGCTCAAGGATGGGCCGGGTGGCAAGGCCGCCAAAAAAGCCAACAATCAGAAGCCGCTGCCCCCCCAGGAGCGCCGCCTGCCCCGTGAGGTCGAGGAGCGTCTGCCATCCTTCCTCCTCACCGTCCACATTTACGATGCGGAACCGGCCAAGCGTTTTGTCATGATCGACGGCCGCAAGCTGCGCCAAGGCGATGCGTCCCGGGGCGGTATCCTGGTGGAGGAGATCCTCCCTGACGGCGTCGCCCTCTCCTTCGAAGGACATCCATTCTTTCGACCACGCTAGGCAGCCCCCTGGTGATCGGGTGAGACCGGCCGGGCGCCGGGGTGGCCCCGTCGCTGCCACTGACACGGAACCCTCATGAATAGCCTCACCCCCCCCCGTCGCCACTTTCAGGTCGAACTGATCAAGCCCTCCCATTACGACGACGAGGGTTATGTCATTCAATGGGTCAAGGCCTGGATTCCCTCGAACTCCCTGGCCTGCCTCTTCGGCCTGGCCCGCGCCGCCAACCAACAGCGGGTGCTCGGCGAAGAGGTGGACATCCGCATCGAGGCCTATGACGAGACCAACGCCGTGGTGCCGGTGGCGCGGATCGTCCGCCGCCTCCAGGCCAACGACGGCCAGGGGCTGGTCTGCCTGGTGGGGGTCCAGTCCAACCAGTACCCCCGGGCCCTGGACCTGGCGCGCCGCTTTCGTCAGGCGGGCTTACAAGTAGCGATCGGCGGTTTTCATGTCAGCGGCTGTCTGGCCATGCTCCCGAAACTGCCCGGGGAGTTGCAAGAGGCGCTGGATCTGGGCATCACCCTCTTCGCCGGCGAGGCGGAGGAACACTTCGCGGACCTGCTGCGCGCGGCGCATGAGCGGCGCCTGGAGCCCATCTACAACTTCATGGCCCAGTTGCCCGGGCTCCAGGGTCAGGCCCTGCCTTATCTACCGCCCGAGGTGGCGCGACGTTATGCCCCCATGCCGGGCACCTTCGATGCCGGCCGCGGCTGCCCCTTTCTGTGCAGCTTCTGCACCATCATCAATGTCCAGGGGCGTAAGTCCCGCTTCCGCGACCCGGACGACATCGAGCAACTGCTGCGGGCCAACCTGGCCCATGGCATCCGTCACTATTTCATTACCGACGACAACTTCGCCCGCAACCGCAACTGGGAGCCCATTTTCGACCGCATCGCCGCCGTCCGGCGGGAACTGGGCGTCAAGTTCAACTTCACCATCCAGGTGGACACCATGTGTCACACCCTGCCGGGCTTCGTCGTCAAGGCCCGGGCGGCGGGCGTCTCCCGGGTCTTCATCGGCCTGGAGACCGTCAGCGCGGATAACCTCAAGTCCGCCAACAAGAAGCAGAACAAGATCGCCAACTACCGCGACATGCTCCTGGCCTGGCAGCGCCAGCGGGTGACCACCTATTGCGGCTATATCCTGGGCTTCCCGGACGATACCCCGGCCAGCATCCTCAAGGACATTGAGACCATCAAGCGTGAACTGCCCCTCGACATCCTGGAATTCTTCTGCCTGACGCCCCTGCCGGGCTCGGCGGATCATCTGGCGCTCTATAAGCAGGGCGCGCCCCTGGAGCCGGACCTGAATGTTTATGACCTGGAGCATATCTGCACCACTCATCCCCGCATGACCAAGACGGAGTGGCAGGATATTTATCGCCAGGCCTGGGATTCCTACTACGACCTGGAACATCTGGAGACCCTGATGCGGCGGGCCGCGGCTTTCGACCGCAATCCCAAGCGTATCATGGAGATAGCGCTGGAATTTTACGGCTGCTTCAAGTTTGAGCGGGTGCATCCCCTCCAGGGAGGTTTTCTCCGCCGCAAGGTCCGCACCGAGCGCCGTCCGCAACTCCCCCTCGAATCGCCCTGGGTCTTCTACCCCCGCCGGCTCGGCGAGATCTGGACCTCCTATTCCGGTTTGCTCGCCTATGCCTGGCGCGTCTGGCGCCTTTATCGGCGGGTCAGGAAGGACACGGAGCGGCCCGGCTATCACTATCAGGATCAGGCCATGGCCGCCGTCGAGGAGCAAGCGGACTTAACGATTGATCATGGCCGAAACGCCTCATCGACGTCCCAGTAACACCACCGCCCCAATCCCCAACACCACCGCGAACCAGAGGGTCACCGCCCGGCAGAGGAGGGTCGCCAGCACCGCCGTGCCCAGGACCGTGCCGCCCGCCACCAGCAGGGCGATCATGGCCGCCTCGGCGCCGCCGAGTCCGCCCGGCAGGAAGGACAGGGCCCCGGACAGCATCCCCACCGCATAGATGCCCATGGCGTGGCCCGGTTCGGCGGCCACCCCGAGCCACTCCAACAGCAGATAAAAGCCCCAGGCCTCGGCGCCCCAGGCAAATAACCCCAAGCCTAGCCCCATTAGGAGCCGCCGTGGCGCCAGCAGCAGGCGGGCATCGTCCAGCATCGCCGTCGTGCCCCGGGCCAGGCGTCCCCAGCGGCCGCCCGCGGGTAGCCACCCCAACAGGACCCGCGCCACCCGGGGCCGCGTCACCCCCACCAGCAGGCCCGCCACCAGCCCGACCAGCAGCAGCGCCGGCACCGCTTGGTCGGCGAATACCCGTAGCGCCAGCGCCGCCAGCATCAGGATCACCGTGAGATCCAGCACTCGCTCCACGGCCAGCGCCGCCAGGCCCGGCGACCAGGGCACCCCCAGCCCGCGCAAGTAGAAGGAGCGCACCGCCTCGCCCGCCTTGCCCGGGGTGACGGTAAAGGCGAAGCCGGCGACATAGATGAGCAGGTCCCGCCCCAAGGTGACCCGCGCCCCCAGCGCCCCCAGCGCCCGCAGGTAGGCGTGCCAGCGTAGAAAGCGCAGCCCATAGTTGCACAGCGACAGCCCAAACAGCGTCAACCATTGGCCGGATCCCAGCCGTTGGAGTCCCTCCCGCAGCAGGGCGCCGTCCCCCAGCACCGCGAGCCCCAGATAGGCGAACACGGCCAGGGCCGCGATCAGCGCCACCTGGCGCAGCCGCCGTTCCAACCCAAGGGAGTGGGCCTGTTCCGGCGGGCCGCCGTCCCCGGCCATCAGAAGCGCAGCCGCACGAAGAGCCGCTCGGGGAGGTGGCGGACGATGAGCATGATCCAACGCCAGAACCAGGGGGTGTAGATCACCGCGCGCCCTTTCGCCATGGCCCGGACGATGTCTTGGGCCACCCGCTCCGGACTGGCCCACAGCGGGCCCTTGGGGAAGTCCGCCGTCATCGGGGTATCGACGAAACCCGGTTTGACCAGGAGCACCTGAACGCCGCTTTTGTGCAAGCGCTGGCGCAGGCCGGACATAAAGATCTCCAGGGCGCCCTTGGCGGCGCCATAGGCGTAGTTGGTGGCGCGACCGCGATCCCCGGCGACCGAGCCAATGGCGACGATCTGGCCGTGACCTTGTTGCTCGAAGAAGGCGGCGGCTTCGTTGAGCACGATCATAGCGCTGAGGGCGTTGACCTCCAGGGTCTGGCGCAACAGGTCTGTATCGGAGTTAACCTGGGTTTGATCCGGGAGAAGTCCTGCCGCGCAGATAACGGCATCCAAGCCACCAAGACTGGTGGCCGCGCGCCTGATTAGTCCGGCAAGATTGGCGGTATCCATCACATCCAATTGTTCCGTATTGGTTTGGAGGGCACCACGCACTTGCAGGTCTTCGACTAATGTCTTAAGCCGATTGGGATCTCTACCTGTTAGATATAGCGCAGCGCCGGGACCGGCTAGAATACGTCCAATCTGTTCGGCAATCGCTGACGTGGAACTGATTATTAAGTATCGGTACATGATTGACTCAACGGAATTCAGAAAGCCGGGGAGGAAAGTCTAATGACTTTGAATAAAGGTAATGGCGGCTTCGTGCGCCTGCCCATCTCGATATCCATCAATTAAATAGAGATCATAATCCTTGGTGTTGCTCTTATAAAAAATTTTATATAGGTCATTGTAAAGTCCCATACGCCTAATTTCTGGTAAAAAACGGTATGCCGTCCTCGCTACATAAACGCAATCATTTGTATGATTGGATTGACAAAGATCTAACTCTCTTTCGATTCGCTGCAGGGAAAGATCTTTAACCAAATCGTCAATTAAAATCCTTTCAGGGGAAAGAGATTGTTTTGTTATATCTTTACGAATCCAAATTCCAACGGGAATCTTTTTATCGCCGCAGGGTTGGTAGGTGACGAGAGTTTCACGGAGAATTTCGTATTTTTCACGAAATCTTTCATCACTAAAAATCAAGGAATAATAATGGCATGTCCAATATTCGTGACTTTCGATCATGTCTGGAGCGGCGTAGTCAAAAAAATAGTCAGATAAAATTGGATCGTTCTTTAATTTTGCCATGATAGGTGTGCCGAGCATACCAAGGTCGATAATATTATATTGTTTATGCCAGCTCATTACGCCTAGGTCAGGATTCGATACAGTCGGGCGGGGCAATTGCTCTTTTTCAGCAATGCTGGCAAATTCTTTACGGAAATTATCAAAATAGGTTATTTTGCAACACATGTCGTAGGGAGGGACGGTATTCAACTTAATAGCAAAGAAGCCGGCAACCAGAGTATACGGAATTATCCAATACCGGTGATTCGTATCTTCGATATTGTAATAAATAGCCGAAACGGCGAGCATGACCATTACTGGGATGTGAGTGGTTGACCTAACCGGATCAAGACGAGTCGGGCCGAAGATGAATGGATTAAAAAAAGCAGTAATAACCAGGCTTCCAATCATAAGAAAAAGGAAAGTTAGAGATCTTTCTCGTCGCACGAAAATCAAAAGAGGAAGGCTTGTGATTAGGAGGTAGCCACCGTGATATGAAAATATTATTTTTGAAAGCTCAATCGACTGATCTATATATGATTGATTCCAAGTCAGCAGGTTGCGCAACCTTTCAGAAATAACAATGTTCTGCGCATGGGCTGTATTGGGGGAAAGATCTCCAAAGTAGATGTAGCGCCAAAGATTGAATACAGACCACAAAATAAATACGAAAGCAGAAAAATAGAATCCGCGCAGATTTCGATAGGAAAAATACCAAAATATGCTGAATATACATAGCAGGGGGGCGATGTGGTAAACACCTTCAAGTCTTGAAATTGCCGCAAAAAAAACCACCATCGCAAGACTGTAAAATATTTTTTCGTTCTTGATGAATTTGTAAAGTATCAAGATGGTGGCAAGAAATAAAATATGGGTTAGGCTATTTTCCATTCCCGAACCATGCCACTGCAAAAAAGACGTGTGGAGAGATATTATAAATCCCGAGATTATCGTTAATATAATGCCTTGAACTTTTTTTTCTGGGAAAAATGAAATAAATAATGCGCCCAAAATAAAAGTAGAAATTGCGGTTTGGAATATGGCATAAGTGCCATAGGATATTTTGGTCACCCCATAGAGGATAGTAAAAAGGAAGAACTGAGTTGGGGCAGAGAATCCCTCGACACGATCACCAGAAGGATTTATGCCAATAAATCCAAAATCAATCCAGTTCTTAGCATGACTCATGGTGATGATTCCATCATCACGAACTTGATAATATTCATCAGGTATCATGGAGTAACCAAAATACACGAACAACATAAAAGCCAGGCCGCCAAAGAAAATAAAATTAAATTTTGACATGAGGTTATTGCGGATACTTTGAAGTATGGGAAGATATTTAATATGAAGATTAACATGAATAAAAATTCATTCTAATTTCTTCATGATTCTTCTCCAAAATCGTGAAGATAGCCCACTATCGATAAAAGGCAGCAGCTGCTCCAACATCGAAAATGATCGTTGAAACATTTCCGGACTCATCCGCGCATCCTTAGCCGGATAGAGCGCCCCTCCGGCCGTCGCGACTACGACATCCAAAGAGTCGAGTAGGTGTAGGGTATTTTGACCATTGAAGGGAAAGTCCAAGGCAATGGTCACCCCGGGCCGAGGGAAGGTCAGCAGCCCCGGCGAGGGTTTGTCCCCAAAGCGCTTGAGCACCGCCAGAAAGGAGCCCTCTCCGCTGGCGGCGATGCGCCCTAGCACGTCTCGCAGGGCCGGCTCCGCAGTTGCGGGGGGCAGCACGCACTGATATTGGAGAAAACCCTTAGGTCCGTAGATGCGGTTCCAGTTGCCGATCCCGTCGAGCGGATAGAAGAAGGGTGCGTAGTGGGTCAGGAAGGTGCCCTCCGGCTTGCGATAATAGAGGGCATTAAAGGCGGTGAGGCTGAGCCGGTTGATCAGCGAGAAGGGCGGCGTGAGCGGCACGGTCAGCCTCCCGTGAGCCTGCGGGGTCTGGCCGCTCCCCGCCGTGGCTGGGGCAAAATCGCCGCTCAGCAGAATACCCCGGCCCAGGTTAGCCCCACGCGCGGCGCAATCGACCCAGGCGACGGTGAACTCATGGGTCCGGTCAGCCTCTTCGGACAGGCGGAAGAAACCCGCCAGATCGGCGAAGCGTCGGCTCTCGGCCTGGATCCAGGGGCCGTCGATGGCGCACAATTGGATCTCGACCCAGGTGATGAGTCCGGTCAGCCCTAGGCCGCCGAGGGTGGCGGCGAACCAGTCAGCGTTATCGCTTGGTGTGCAGACGCGCCGACTGCCGTCGGAGCGCACCAACTCAAAGGCGCGCACATGATGCCCGAAGGTACCAGCGCGATGGTGGTTCTTGCCGTGGACATCATTAGCCACCGCCCCACCCAGGGTCACGAAACATGTTCCGGGGGTGACGGGCAGGAACCAGCCCGTGGGGACGACCAGGTCCAATATCTCCGCCAGCAGCACCCCGGCCTCGGCACGCAGGACCCCGGTCTCCTGGTCAAAGGCGATGAAGCGGTCCAGACCCCGCGCCAGCAGCACCTGGCCACCGTCGTTGAGGCAGACGTCGCCATAGCTGCGGCCGTTGCCGTAAACCAGGCGCTGCAAATCCGTCGGCGGCAGGGGCGCGTTGCGGTCGATGAGGCGCCGGATCTCGGCGGGCCTGGCCTGCGGGTAACGGCCCCAGGATTCCGGGTTGCGGGTCACAGGCCGCCCCCCTGCGTGGCCAGCAGGACGATAGCGACGGCCACCCCGCCGATGCCCAAACTCACCTTGTCGCGCAGGGCGAACACCACCGGATCCTCGTGCATCTCGCTGCGGTGGGTCTTGAACCAGAGGCGACTGACCCAGTAGAGCAGCAAGGGGGTGAGCAGCCAGAGGGCCTCGGGCAGCTGGTAGAGCCGCCGCGCTGGTTCGCTGTCGATGTAGAGGGCCAGCACCAGAACGGCGGCCAGGCCAGCGGCGGTACCCAGGCCGCCGATAAGGGGCAAGTCGTCAACATGCCAGCCACGTCCGGCGGCGGTGAGATCGCCGCGGGCCTGGAGGCCGTCGAGCTCGGCGTAACGCTTGACCAGGGCCAGGCTGAGAAAGAGGAAGAGGGAGAAGGCCAGCAGCCAGAAGGAAGGCCAGATCGCGACCGCCGCCGCGCCAGCGATGACGCGCAGGGTATAGAGGGCCGCCAGGGTCATGACGTCCAGGATGGGCAGGCGCTTGAGGGCAAAGGAGTAGGCGCTGGCCAGGAGGAAGTAACCAACCAGCACCGCGCCAAAAGGGGCGGGCAACCAGAGCCCGCTGATGGCGGCGGCGCCCAGCAGCAGGAGGGGTGCCAGGAGCAGGCCCCAGGCCAGGGGCAGGGTGCCGGCGGCGAAGGGCCGGCGGCATTTGCTGGGGTGGCGGCGATCGGCGCTCAGGTCGAGGAGGTCGTTGAGCAGGTATACGGCGGAAGCGGTGAGCCCGAAGGCCAGAAAGGCGAGACCGGCGGCGAGCAGTTGGGCGCCATCGCCGACCTGGTGGGCGGCGAGGAGGGGCAGAAAGAGCAGCAGGTTCTTGGCCCACTGATGGATGCGCAGGGCGCGCCACAGGGCGGGAGCCCGGGGCGGAGGGGCGAAGACGCGCTCGACCCTGGCGACCTGGCCGGCGGCCCGGACCAGCCTGGGGCCGCCGACGACGATGGCGTGGCGGGCGGCGACCCAGACGGGGAGATCGGCGCGGGCATCGCCGACATAGTCAAAGCCGCCCTGGCCAAAGTGCTCCACCAGGGCGGCGGCCTTGGCGGGGCCCTTGAGGTTGTGATGGCCGTCGCTGGCGAGGACCTGGGCGAAGAGGCCGACGCGGTCGGCGATGGCCTGGGCGACGCGATGATGGGTGGCGGTGGCCAGGACCAGACGGCGGCCGGTGGCGCCTTCCTGGCGCAGCCAGTCAATGAGTTCGTTATTCAGCGGCAGGGATGCCACCTCCAGGGGTGCCAGGATGACCAGGCGGGCCTTGAAGGCGGCGCGGCCATGGCGGAGGCTGAAGATGGCGGCGATCAAGGCGAATGGCTGGTTGCGCAGCAGGGTGAAGAGGGTTTCCCAAAGGGTGTCGGTGCGCACCAGGCTACCGTCGAGGTCAACGGCCAGGGGGGGCGTGGGGACGGTGACCATGGGGTGAGATCCCTCTCGCTGGGAAGATGGGTGGATGATGAGCGAGCTGCTTTCTGGGATGATACCGGAACGGGCAGGGGAGCAATAGACTTGATTTCCGTCATGTTCCAAAAAATCCTTTCCCCGCTAGGATCTTACCCCGATAACTCCTCGTCTCGCGCCTGCCCTGGCCCGACCGAGGGGGCCATGACAATAAGCCAATACCCCACCACCCAGGAGTTTCCATGAAGATCGAGACCTTGGCCATTCATGCCGGCTTTGAGCCGGACCCGACCACCAAGTCTGTCGCCACGCCCATCTACCAGACCACCTCCTACGCCTTTGACGACACCCAGCACGGGGCGGATCTCTTCGACCTCAAGGTCGCGGGTAACATCTATACCCGCATCATGAACCCCACCAGCGACGTGCTGGAGAAGCGGCTGACGGCCCTGGAGGGCGGGATCGGCGGCCTGGCCCTGGCCTCGGGCATGGCGGCGGTGACCTATTCGCTCTTCACCATCTGCGAGACGGGCGACAACATCGTCACCACCTCGACCCTCTATGGTGGTACCTACAACCTCTTCGCCCACACCCTGCCGCAACTGGGCATCGAGGTGCGTTTCGCCACGCCCAACGACATCGCGGGCATGGCAGCGCTCATCGACGGGCGCACCAAGGCGGTCTTCTGCGAATCCATCGGCAACCCGGCGGGTAACGTGGCGGACATCGGCGCCATGGCGGACATGGCCCATGCCCACGGCGTCCCCCTCATCGTGGACAACACGGTGCCGACGCCTTATCTGTGCCGACCCTTCGAGCACGGGGCCGACATCGTGGTCCATGCCCTGACCAAGTATCTGGGTGGCCACGGCACCACCATCGGCGGCGCCCTGGTGGACTCGGGCAAGTTCCCCTGGGCCGAGCACAAGGCGCGCTTCCGCCGCCTCAACGAGCCCGATGTCTCCTATCACGGCGTGGTCTATACCGAAGCCCTGGGGGCGGCGGCCTACATCGGCCGGGCGCGGGTGGTGCCGCTGCGTAACATGGGCGCGGCCATCTCCCCCTTTAACAGCTTTCTGATCCTGCAAGGGATCGAGACCCTGCACGTACGCATGGATCGCCATTGCGAGAATGCCCTGGCGGTGGCCCAATTCCTCCAGGCGCAGCCCCAGGTGGCCTGGGTCCGCTACGCCGGCTTGCCGGATCACCCGGACAAGCCCCTCGTGGATAAGTACATGGGCGGCCGCGCCTCCAGCATCCTGTCCTTCGGCATCAAGGGTGGTCTGGAGTCCGGCGCCAGGTTTATCGACGCCCTCAAGTTGGCGGTGCGGCTGGTCAACATTGGCGACGCCAAGACCCTGGCCTGCCATCCGGCCAGCACCACCCATCGCCAACTCGCCCCGGCGGAACTAGCCCGCGCCGGTGTCGCGGAGGACATGATCCGTCTCTCCATTGGCATCGAGCATATCGACGACATCATCGAGGACCTGGCCCAGGCACTGGCCGCGGCCAACTAGGGTCTTTACCGATCCTCCTGGCCTGGATTTGCCAGGCCAGGGTTCCCCCTATTCGAAGAGGTTGCCAAAGGCCCGGGCGAAGGTTTTGTAGGCCTCGTAACCATCCTTATCCATGACCTGATCGATGACCCAGCGGTTCTCGGCCCCGGGTCCCATGAGGGACTGGATCTCGAAGCCCAGGTGGCGGAGAAAGGCGTAGCTGGGGCCGTCGGCCGCCAGTTGAAATTCCGCGCATTCGCCAGAGCGGATATTGAGGCGCTCGATGAAGGGACTGCCGTAATCTCCCGGTCCCAATAGATCCTGGCTGTTGTCCTGGACGTGCTCGATAAGTTTGCGGGCGAGGGCGGTGACTAGGGCGCGGCGATCCTCGGCCGCCATGCGGTCGGCGGCGAGGCGGTCGGCGATCTGGATCAGGAAGAGCAGATATTCCCCAATCACCGCCAGACGCTGGGCGTCGTCGCGATAGAGGAAGCGTTCGCAGTGGAGGTTGATGGCCTTGTCCGTCGCGATGCGCCAGGCGATGTAGGCCAGGGCGCTGGCAATCTCCGGCAGGGAGCGCTCCGCCTCGTCGTTGTTCCAATGACTCTTGATTCTCAGGGCCACGTCATCTTCCTCTGGGTTAGGTAAGGGTTTATAGCGACCCGGTTACCTGGGCTGGTTTGGGGCTGGTATCCGGCTGGCCGCCGGGGGCACTAAGGCCAGGCGCCACGCGGCCAGGGCCTGGACCCAGAATTCCGCTGGGTTCAGGGGTGGTTCGACAAAGGGCTGCTGGCCGAGAAAGGTCCAGGCCCGCAATAAAATGGGGACGGGATGCCGTGAATCGACGGGGGCGGCGGCATCCGACTTACTCAGCTTGCGGCCGGCGCTGTCCAGGACCAGGGGCAGATGGGCATAGGACGGGGTCGGCAGCCCCAGATAGTGCTGGAGGAGGATCTGGCGCGGGGTGGAGCGGGTGAGATCAGCGCCTCTGACGATGTGGCTGATGCCCTGGTGGGCATCATCCACCACCACCGCCAGTTGGTAGGCATGAATGCCGTCGGCGCGGCGCAGGATAAAATCCCCCACCTCCGCCGCCAGGTTCTGGGTCACCAGGCCCTGGACCCCATCCTGGAAGGCGATGAGGGCCGTCTCGACCCGCAGGCGGATGGCGCGCGCGTGCCGGCCCCCGGGGGCGCTGGTCCGGCAGGTCCCGGGA
>JBASIS010000238.1:0-5470 GCA_049654905.1 Chromatiaceae bacterium | reverse complement strand
TTGTCAGTCCATTTGTTGTAATAGTAATTGACGAGTTTATAGGAAGGAAAGTCTTTGGGCAGATAGCGCCATTGACAACCGGTTTTATTCAAATAAAAAATTGCATTTAGAATTTCGCGTTGCTCGGGTTTTCGTGGGCGTCCGCGGGTATATGGATCAAGCTCCATGAGGATCTGCTTGAGAATTTTCCACTCTTCATCTGAGAGATCGCTCGGGTATCTTGGGGTCAATTCGCTATCGGCTGAAACCATATTTATATTTCAAAATAAAATTGCATGGAGGCAAATAATCGTGTATCTTAAGATTTTTCGCATTATAAATCAAGAGGTTATTTACTAGACAGTCTCTTAACCGCACTTAGTGTCTTAGCCAATAGCGTACCAGCGCAATGAACCTGTCGGTGCGGGCGGAAGCGGAGGTTCATTCAAGATGCACTGGCCTCCTCTCCTTAAACTCCATCGGCGGGTCATCAACACCCTCGGCGCCTCATGGGGTCTTTACGAGTTCATTCGACCCTATCGGCGACAGATCCTGCTCGCGGTATTGGTGCTCATGGCCTCGACAGGGGCGGTGCTCGCCTTTGGCCAGGTGCTCCGGGCGGTGGTCGATTCGGGCTTGTCGTCCGGTTCCGCACCGGCCCTGAATCGGTCCCTGGTCTTCTTTCTCATCGTCGTCACGACCATGACGGTCGCCGGCCTGGCACGCTGCTATCTGCTCGCCTGAATTGGCGAGCAGGTGGTCGCGGACATCCGCACCGCGGTCTTTTGGCGCGTCCTCGCCTTGGACCTGGGGTTCTTCGAGACCACCCGCACGGGCGAGATCATCTCCCGCCTGACCGCCGATACGGCCCTGGTCCAGGCCCTGGTGGGCTCCAGCCTGGCCATGGCCTTGCAGACCGCCATCGAGGCGGCCGGCAGTCTGACGCTGATGGCCCTCACCAGTCCCCGCCTGATCGGTCTCATCCTGCTCGCCGCGCCCCTGACCGTCCTGCATCTGTGGCTGTTGGCCGGGCGCCTGAAGCGGGTCTCCCGGGACAACCAGGACCGGGTGGCGGACGTGGGGGCCTACGTGGACGAGGCCCTGAACGCCATCCGCACCGTGCAAGCCTTCTGTCACGAGCCCGTCGATCGGGCGCGCTACACCGAGCGGGTCGGGGGCGCCTTGCGGGCGGCCATCCAACGGGCGCGCCTGTCGGCCTTCGTCGCCGCGCTCCCGACGGGACTAACCTATGGGGTGATCGGGGTCGTGCTGTGGATTGGGGGCCATCAGGTCCTGGCCGGCACCCTGAGCGGCGGGAATTGTCGGCGTTCCTGTTCTACGCGCTCCTGCTGGGAAGCTCGGTGGGCGGACTCAGCCAGATCGGCGCGGACCTGATCCGTGGCGCCGGGGCGAGCGAGCGCCTGATGGAGTTGTTGAAGACGGAGAGCCGTATCCGTTCGCCGGCCCAACCGCACCCGCTGCCCACCCCCGTCCAGGGACGGGTCGAGATGCTGCACCTCCGCTTCGCCTATCCCGCCCATCCCGAACGGTCGGTGCTCCATGACCTGACCGTGGGGATCGAACCGGGCGCCCGCATCGCCCTGGTGGGTCCGTCCGGGGCCGGCAAGACGACCCTGCTCCAGCTCCTGCTGCGCTTCTACGATCCCCAGCACGGCAGCATCCGGTTCGATGGGATCGACCTGCGCGACCTGGACCTCCAGGACCTGCGCGGTCACCTGGCCCTGGTCCCCCAAGACCCGGTGATCTTCAGCGGGGACGCCTGGGAGAACATCCGCTACGGGCTCGACTCGGCAACCGACGCCGCGGTGCGCCGGGCCGCCGAGGCCGCCCATGCCACCGAGTTTCTGGACCAACTCCCGGACGGTTTCGATACCTTCCTGGGCGTGCGTGGCGTGCGACTCTCCGGCGGCCAACGCCAGCGCATCGCCATCGCCCGCGCGATCCTGCGTAATCCGCCGCTCCTCCTGCTGGACGAGGCCACCAGCGCCCTGGACGCCGAAAGCGAACGGCTGGTCCAACTCGCCCTGGAGGAATTGATGCAGGGGCGCACGAGCATCGTCATCGCCCACCGGCTGGCCACGGTGCGCAAGGTCGATCGCATTCTGGTCTTTGATCAGGGGCATCTGGTGGCCCAGGGCACGCATGAGGAACTCATGAATCAAGGCGGTCTCTATGCGCGGCTGGCGTCTTTGCAGTTTCGCGACAACCTGCGAGGTGCAAGCGAGCCTGCGGCGTCTGTCACCTCTTGACTAGGGCCACCACTTTCACGAAGACACCTCCTGGCCCATCACCCATAAGCAGTTCCCCCTCGGGCGGCCGATCCAGCCCGGGTTTCCGGTATCATCCGCGCCATGAAACGCTCGGACTTCCACTTTGATCTACCGCCGGAACTCATCGCCCAGAGGCCCCTGGCGCGGCGCGGGGCCAGCCGGCTCCTCTGTCTGGACGGCCCAAGCGGCCGGGTAGAGGACCGGCTGTTCGCCGCGCTACCGGACCTGCTGCGGCCGGGCGATCTGCTGGTCTCCAACG
The DNA here is from genome assembly GCA_049654905.1 of Chromatiaceae bacterium. Classification (GTDB taxonomy): domain Bacteria; phylum Pseudomonadota; class Gammaproteobacteria; order Chromatiales; family Chromatiaceae; genus M0108. Next base: position 2,941 of record JBASIS010000238.1, on the reverse strand, counting down.
ACACCCGCGTCATGCGCGCCCGCCTGTTCGGCAGCAAGGAGAGCGGTGGGCGCCTGGAGATCCTGGTGGAGCGCCTGCTGGGGCCGGACCAGGTCCTGGCCCATGTCCGTGCCAGCAAGTCGCCCAAACCCGGGAGCCGGCTGCGGCTGGAGTCGGGCGCTGCCCTGGAATGCCTGGGTCGGGAGGGCGAACTCTTTCATCTGCGGGCCCTGGACGCGGACTTTCCCAGCCTCATGGAGCGGCACGGTCACATGCCCCTGCCCCCCTACATCCAACGTCCGGACGAGGTGGCGGACCTGGAACGATACCAAACCCTTTACGCCCGCCGCCTGGGGGCGGTGGCCGCCCCCACCGCCGGCCTGCACTTCGACGCGGAGATGCTGGCGCGGCTGGCGGCCCAGGGTGTCGCCTCCGCCCATGTCACCCTGCACGTCGGCGCCGGCACCTTCCAGCCGGTGCGGGTGGAGGACCTGGACGAACACCCCATGCACGCGGAATGGCTGGAGGTCGATGAGGATGTGTGCGCCCAGGTCGAGCAGACCCGCGCCCGGGGCGGCCGAGTAGTGGCGGTGGGCACCACCAGCGTGCGCAGCCTGGAGACCGCCGCCGCCCCAGGCACTCTCGCCCCCTATCGCGGCGAGACCCGGCTCTTCATCCGGCCTGGCTACCGCTTTCGGGTGGTGGACGCCATGATCACCAATTTTCACCTGCCCGAATCCACCCTCCTGATGCTGGTCTCCGCCTTCAGCGGCTATCCGGCCATCATGGCCGCCTACCGCCATGCGGTTAGCGAGGGCTACCGCTTCTTCAGCTACGGCGACGCCATGTTCCTGACCCGGCGGGATTAGCCCCAGGGCTCCAGGCAGCCTAGAAAATCGACGGTGATCCAGGCGCTTACGCCCCACAGGCGGCGGCCGTCCCGTTCCTGGTAAAAGATGACTTGCCGGGCCTGGGGGTGGCCAGGGGCTGGCCAGGGTCGAGTGTGACGGTGGCTCGGCTCGCGCAGCCAGTCGAGGGGCAGGCTGAAGATTTCCGCCACCTCCGCGGGGTCGGGCCTCAGGGCAACCGGCCAGGTGGTGACCAGACCCACCACGGGGGTCACCCGATAGCCGCTGACGGTCCGGAAGGGGCGCATCTGGCCCAGGACCTGGATGTGGCGGGGGTCCAGGCCAATCTCCTCCTCCGCCTCGCGCAGGGCGGTGGCCACGGGGTCCCGGTCGCCCGGGTCGGCGCGCCCGCCGGGGAAGGCCACCTCGCCGCTATGGCGATCCGCTTCATGCTCGGCGCGGCGGATAAAGAGCAGGCGCCAGGAGGCGTCCTGGCCCCCCTGGGGGTCGTAACCGGGGCGGATCAGCGGCAGGAGGACGGAGGCGGCCCGAGGCGCGGCCCCCTCGCAGGCGACATCTTCCTCTTGTGATTCCGCCCGGTCGGCGGCCTGGGCCAGGCAAGCGGCAATGCTAGCGGCGTTAAAGCGACTGGACCACATGGCGGCGATGAAAAGTCTGGATTGCCTCCTCGGCGGATGCGGCGAGGATATTACAATAGACCTCCCTTCCCAAGCCGTACGCGACCCGACCCGCCCATGACCTCCTTTGTACCCGGCCAGCGCTGGCTGAGCGAGACCCAATCCGAGCTTGGCCTGGGCCTGGTCACGGCCATCGAAGGCCGCCAGGTGAGCATCTTCTTTCCCGCCACTGGCGAGACCCGGCTCTATGCCCAGAACAACGCGCCCCTGAGCCGGGTCCTCTTCCAACCCGGCGAGCGGGTGCGTGTCCCCGGCGGCGAGGATCTGCGGGTCGTGGCGGTCGAGGAAGCGGCCGGCATCCTCACCTACCAGTGCGAGGACACGGAAGGCCACCCCAGCCGGCTCACCGAGACCCGGATCGATCCCGGTCTGCCGATTAACCGGCCGCGCCAGCGCCTGCTAGCCGCGCGCCTCGACCGTGATGCCTGGTTCAGCCTGCGCTACGAGACCTGGCTGCGGGGGATGGCGGCGGCGGGATCCGAGGTACTGGGTCTGGTGGGGCCCCGGGTCAGCCCCATCCCCCATCAGCTCTATATCGCTACCGAGGTCGCCCGCCGCCCGGCCCCCCGGGTTCTGCTGGCGGACGAGGTGGGCCTGGGCAAGACCATCGAGGCCGGCCTCATCCTCCACCAACTGCTCCTCGCCGGGCGGGTGGCGCGGGCCCTGATCCTGGTCCCCGAGCCCCTGCTCCACCAGTGGCTGGTGGAGATGCGGCGGCGCTTCAATCTGCGCTTCGCCCTCTTCGACCGCCAGCGGCTGGGGGAAATCGCGCCTACAAGCGACACCCCCTTCCTCACCGAGCCCCTGGCCCTCTGCCCCCTGGAGGGACTGCTGGCCGCCCCCGCCGCCGCCCGGGCGGTGCTGGAGGCCGACTGGGACCTGCTGATTCTGGACGAGGCCCATCACCTGCGCTGGAGCCCCACCGAGACCAGCCTGGAATACGATCTGGTGGCCGCCCTCGCCGCCCAAACGCCCGGGGTCCTCCTGCTCACGGCCACCCCGGAACAACTGGGTCGCGCCGGGCACTTCGGCCGCCTGCGCCTGCTCGACCCCCACCGCTGGCGTGACTATGACGCCTTTCTGGCCGAGGAGGCCAGCTATGTCGGTATCGCCCAACTGGCGGGGCGGCTGCTGGATGGCCAGCCCCTGGCGCCGACGGACCAGGAAGGCTTGCGGGCCCTGGGGCTGGACAGCCTGCCGCCGGAGCGAATCATCGCTGCCCTGCTGGACCGGCACGGCACCAGCCGAGTCTTGTTCCGCAACAGCCGCGCCGCCATCCCGGGCTTCCCCGCCCGGGAGCCCATCCCGCACCCCTTGCCCGAGGAGCCCGAGACCGGGATCGCTAGCCCGATACCCGGCGCGCGCCCTGAGCCCGAGTCCGAGCCACCCCCGCGTGCGCCGGCCGCGGCCGAACCC
>JBASIS010000237.1:0-7603 GCA_049654905.1 Chromatiaceae bacterium | reverse complement strand
GCCAGGGCCAGGGCCTGCAGCAGGGCCAGGAGCCGGACCACGGTCGTGGTCTTGCCGGTCCCCGGTCCGCCAGTAATGATGCCGAAGGCGCGGGGGGCGGCCAGGGCGCAGGCGAGCTTCTGCCAATCGGGTCGGATGGACGCGGGTGGGAAGAGGACCCCCAGGGTCTGGCGCAGGGCCTCCAGCGGCAAGGCCGCCCCTGGGGTCGCGGCAGGCGCCAGGCGTGCCTGGATGCCCGCGCTCACGGCCTGCTCGTATTCCCAATAACGGCGCAGATACAGGCGTGGGCCGACCAGCACCAGCGGCGTGGCCCCGGCGCCCGGCCCGACCAGCTCCGGATGGCGCAGGGCGGCCTGCCAGGCGCTCAGGCTCAGGCCCTCCAGAACCTCGGCGGGGCGAGGCGTGGGCTGGTCGTCCGGTCGGTCCATCCCCTCGGGGGGCAGGGACAAGGCAAAGGCCGGATCACGCAGGGTCGCCTCCAGATCTAGGCAGGCATGGCCGCGTCCGAGTTGGTGGCTGGCCAAGGCGGCGGCCAGGATCAGGAGCGGCGGCGCGTCCGGTGCCTCTTCCTGGAGGAAGACGGCGAAGGCGACATCCAGGGGCCGCAGCCAGTCACGTTCGGCCCAGCTGGCCAGGATTCGACCTAACTGCTCCCGGCCCTCGGGACCGGCGAGCAGGGCGGCGGGATCCCGGGCTGAGGTGCCGGATGGCGGGGTGTCGCGGGTCAGGGCCGGCTGGCCCTGGGCATCGGGGCTGGCGGGGCGCGGGGGACTGGCGCTTGGGGCCAGTACATCCGGCTGGTTGAAACTCGGGGCAGAGGGGCTCATGCCGTCACCTCCTGGGCGGCGCCGATGAAAAGGCGATCAAGGTCCTCGATCAGCCGCCGGGGCGGGCGCTCGCAGTGCAAACCCTGGCTCGGCGCCGCGAGGCCGCGTAGGAAGAGATAAACGGCACCGCCGACATGGCGGTCGTAGTCATAGTCCGGCAGGCGCGCCTGAAGCAGGCGATGCAGGGCCAGGAGATAAAGGACGTACTGCAGCTCGTAGCGGGCATGCAGGATCTCGGCGCCCATGGCCTCGGGGCTGTAGGCTGCGGCATCGGGGCCGAGCCAGTTGGATTTGTAGTCGGCGACGTAGTAGCGGCCCCGGTGTTCGAAGACCAGGTCCATGAAGCCCTTGAGCATGCCGTTGAGCAGGTTGGTGGCCAGCGCCGGGCGCGGTGCCCCGCCCAGGGTGTGGTCGCTGACCAGCCGATCGATCGCCTGGGTATCGACGCGGTGGGCGGCGAGCCAGAACTCCATCTCGGGGACGCAGGTGGTCAGGTCGGCGAGGCTGAGCGAGAGGCTCGGGGCGTCCCCCAGGGCCGGCAGGCGCAGGCACAGGGGCTGGGTGATGAGCTGTCCCAGCCAGGCCGTCAGAGGTTCGATCCAGGCCTCCCAGCCCCGCGATTGGCAACGCCGGGCCACCGTGTCGCGCAGTCGGCCCGGGTCCGCCGCGATCGCGGCGAAGCCCTGGTTGGCCGCCCATTCGAGCAGATCGTGGAGGAAGGTGCCGGCCTCGGGCCCACGGGGGAAGGCATGGGGAGAGCCGGGGGCGGGCGCCGCCTTCGGGCTGGCCGGGATCACGGCGGTCCCTTGGCTAGCGGGAACCGGCGGGGGGTCCTGGCTCACCGGGAACCCCTGGGCCTCGGGGGTCTCGGTCAGGCCCGGCGGGGTTGCCAGCGGGGCCGGGGCCTCGGTTACCGCTGTCCGCGCGGCCTGCATCTCCAGGAAGCGCTCTTCGGTCGGAGTCTCGGCGGCGGCCCGGGCGGCACCGCCATCGGCATCCCCTCCGGCATCTTCCTGGCCACCCCCCACCGCTACGCCGCTAGCAAGGGTTTTGCCGATGGCCGAGTAGCTGGCGATCCACCAGGACTCGCTGACCACCTTGCCGGAGGTCCGGGCGGTCCCAAGCAGGGCCATCGCCGCCTGGGGCCGGAACACTTGCTCTGTCGGCGCGGGCGCCGGGACCAGGGCGATGTCGGCGCAGTCCCCGCGCCAGGCCGCGAGGGCCGCCGCCAAATCCGTTGGCCCCAGCGGCTCACCACTCCCCAGCAGATAACCGAAGGCCCCCTGTTCCAGCCCATTGATGGGCGCCAGGCCCACCCAGGTGGCGTAGCGTGCCCGGGTCAGGGCGACATAGAGCTTGCGCAGGTCCTCCCCCAGGCGCTCGCGGTTGGCCCGTTCCAGAACCTCGTCCGGGGCGGAGAGGGACAGTTGGGGTTGACCCTGGTCGTCATGCCATTTGAGCGGTAGATCCTTGGCCGTGACCGGCCGATAGTCCGCGGCGAAGGGCAGGAAGACCAGCGGATATTCGAGCCCCTTGGACTTATGCACCGTCACCACCCGCACCAGGTCGGCGTCCGTCTCCAGGCGGATGAGGCGCGCATCGCCCCCCGCACCCTGCGCCGCATCCTGGCACTCCTCCGCCAGATAGCGCATGAGGGCATGCTCGCCATCCAGCAGACCGCTGGCCTGTTGCAGCAGTTCGGCCAGGTGCAAGAGGTCGGTGAGGACCCGCTCGCCAGGGTCGATCCCGCCCAGCAAGCGGGCCGGGACCCGGAAATCGTTGAGCAGACCCCGCAGCATCGGCAGCACCCCCTGGCGGCGCCAGAGGTCGCGATAGCCGCGAAACTGGAGCACGCGCCCCTCCAGGGCCAGTTCGTCCTGGTTGAGCTGGTCCAGTGCGGCCCAGTTCAGGCCGAGGGTCGGGGTCGCCAGGGCGGCGCGCACCCGGCGGGTGTCGTCGGGATCGGCGCAGGCCGCCAGCCAATGCTGGAGTTCCCGGGCCTGGGGGCTCTGGAAGACCGAATCCTGGTCGGAGAGATAGACGCTGCGCACCCCGCGCCGGGCCAATGCCTGGCGGATGAGGTCGGCCTCCGCGCGCTTGTTGACCAGTACCGCCAGATCCGCCGGCAGTAGTTTCCGCAGGGTTTGGTCCTCGCCAGGGGTCAGGAACCCCGTCCGACCCGTCTCGCCCCCCACGAGGAGCCGCACCATCTCGCTGGCGCAGACCTCGGCGATCTGGTCGCGGTAAGCCTCCCTGGCGAGGGTTTTGCTCGTGTCCGGGGGTGGCAACCACCAGGCCGTGAGGGCGGGCAGGGCCTGGCCATCGTCCTGGAGGATGTCCGCGCGCCCCTGGGCCGCCGCCGGGGTGAAGGGCACCGGATTCTCCCCCTCCCGACGAAAGAGGAAGGCCCCCTGGCCGGTCGCGCGCTCCTCGGCGGCCAGGAAGCAGCTGTTGGCGGCCCGCACCATGGCCTCGGTGGCGCGGAAGTTTTTCCCGAGGGTATAGAGCCGACCGGCGCAGGCCTGCCGCGCCTGGAGGTAGGTGAAAATATCCGCCCCCCGGAAGGCATAGATGGCCTGCTTGGGGTCGCCGATGAGGATCAGGGCGGTGGCGGGGTCGTTGCTGGCCACCCGATAGACGGCATCGAAGATGCGGTACTGCACCGGGTCCGTGTCCTGGAATTCGTCGATCAGGGCCACCGGGAACTGGCGCCGGATGGTCGTGGCCAGGCGGTCGCCCTGGGGGCCCTGGAGGGCGGCGTCGAGCCGGGTCAGAAGGTCGTTGAAGCCCATCTGGGCGCGCCGGGCCTGTTCGGCGGCAAAGCGCCGGTGGACCCAGCGGGCGGCGTGGCAGAGGATGACGTCATGGGCATTCGGCAACTCCCCCAGGGCGATCTGGAGGTCGGCCATCGCCGCCAGAGCCGGGTGAGCGGGTGGGGGGCACTGATCGGGTTTCCAGGCCTCCGCCAGCCCTGTGGGGGTGAGGCGGGTCCAGCCGGTCTTCAGGTCCAGGGACTCCGCGAGGGAGTCGGCGACCCAGGCCCGCAGGGATGCCAGCCAGGGATTGTAATAGCCGGGACGCAGTTTGTTCCCATTGACGCACTTGTTGGCGACGGCCTTGTCCAGCAGGGCCTGCAATTCCTCCACCCAGGGTGCCCAGCGTGCCTTGAGTTGCGCCAGGCAGGCCTGTTTCTGCAGACACGCTTCCTCGATCGCGGCTGCCGGCTCGGCCCCCTCGTCCAGCCGGTCCGCATGATCGACCAGGCCGTGCAGGTTCTGCTCCAGCGCCGCCGGGTCCGACCACCAGGGGCGGATCTCGGCGACGGCACCGGCGGCGAGGGGCACCATGAAGGTGCGCCAGTAGTCGCGGACCACCTCGGCGCGGAGTTCGCTCTGATCGGTCTCCAGGGTCTGGGTGAAAAGGCTGCCGCTGTCGAAGGCGTGCTCGCGCAGCATGCGGTTGCACCAGGCATGGATGGTGGAGACCGCCGCCTCGTCCATCCACTCGGCGGCCAATTGCAGCCGGTGGGCGCAACCGGGCCATTGCTCCGGGGGATACTCAAGCCGCAGGTCGTGCAGCGGGTCCTCGCCGGCGGGACGGGCGGGGACGCGGACCGCCTGGGCGCGGAAATAGCCGGCGGCCTCGGTCAGACGGGAGCGGATGCGGTCGCGCAACTCCTGGGTAGCGGCTTCGGTGAAGGTGACGACCAGGATCTCCGGTGGCGTCAAACCCGGGGTTGCGGCCACATTTGTGGCTGATTCAACCAGGGCTTCGGTCTCCCCTGGCTGATCCGGGCACTCATCCCTCGGCGCTGGCCGATGGCCCAGTACCAGGCGCACGTAGAGGGTGGCGATGGTGAAGGTCTTGCCCGTGCCGGCGCTGGCCTCGATGAGGCGGCTGCCCTGGAGGGGGAAACGGAGGGGGTCGAGGGGCGCGGGCCGGGCCGGGCCGGGCGCCGACGGGAGGGGCGGGTTGGTCATGCTGTTCATGCTTTGGCTCCCGTGGGCTGGGTGGGGTCGGTCGGTGGGGGCTGGTCCTTGGAAGCGTGGAGCGCGTCATAAAGTGGGCGCAGCAGGGTTTCGGCCCAGGTAGCAAAGTCGCCGCTGGCGGCGAGGGCGGCGAAATCCGGATAAACCCGCGCCAGATAGGGGTCGGTCTCGACCTCGCCCGTGCGCTGATAGCCACCTTCATAGGTGTCATGCAGGGTGGCGGCCTTTTCCCCTTTCAGCCAGGCGAAGGCGGTCTTGGCGGCCAGGGGCAGTGGCCGGCACATACCGGCATGCCAGGCCGCCATCAGGGTGGTCAGGTGCCGGCGGGCCAGCGCCGGGCTGAGGGGCGCCAGGGTGACATCGCCGACCTTGCTGAGAATGAGCGTGGTCAGGGGCTCCCCCCCCAGGTGCCCGGCGAGATGGTCCACCCAGTGGCGGATGAGTTTATCCCCGCGATACTGCCAGTCTTTCACCAGATCGCTGCTCTCCAGCACCACCCGGCTCCGCTCGCCGTCCGCATCGAACCGGATGGCGCTCAGCCAGTCCGCCAGCTCCAGCGTCTGGCCCTCGACCTGAATCGCGAACTGGACGGCCTCTTCCGCCTCGACCCGCCGGGGCCAACGCGCGAGCGCCGCTGGGTAGCGCTGGAAGAGATCGGCCATGGGTGCCGCCAACTCCTCGGCGAGGGCCTCGCCAAAGGCGCCGGGGGCCAGTGCGCCCCGCCGCTGGATGCGCGCCAGCCCCTCCGTCCGCACCGGCTCGATTGCTTCACACCGGTCCACTGCCCGGGCCTGGGCGCGGATCAACTCCTCGTTGAGCTGCCAGCGCTGGAGGGGGTCGAGAGCGAAGGGCTCCTGATCTTCGCCAGCCGGGTCTTCCAGCTCGAAGGCTACCTTGAGCCGCTGCTTGTAAAAGGCCTTGACCGGGGCCTTCAGAAAGTCGGCCAGGTCCCGGAGGGTGAGGGGCTCCTCTCGCTCCAGGGGGGGCAAGGGCGGTTGCCCTGGCCCTGCGGCTTCTGTCGCGGCCCATGACCCCGGGGTGGGCCGCCATTCCTGGGCATAGGTGAACCAGGGGGATTGGTCCGGATCCGCCGGGAAATACTGGGGACTGAAGGGCTGGAGGGGATGTATCCAGGTGAGGGCGTTCACCAGGGCCGTCGATGGCTGCCTATCGGCACCCGGGTCCCCGGACTCCGCCTGGCCAGCCAGCCGCCAGCCGGCGGTCAGGTGATCGCGCAACTGGCCGACCAGTACCGAGGGCGGGCGTTCGCTGTTGTCGGTGATGCTGCGTCCGACCCAGGAGACATGAAGCCGGTCCCGCGCCGAAAGCAGGGCCTCCAGGAAGAGATAGCGGTCGTCCTCGCGGCGCGAACGGTCGCCGGGCCGATAGTCCCGGCCCATGAGATCGAAATCCATGGGCTGGCGCTGGCGGGGGTAGTCGCCGTCGTTCATGCCCAGCAGGCAGACGTGGCGGAAGGGGATGGCGCGCATGGGCATGAGGGTGGCGAAGGTGACGGCCCCGGCGAAGAAACGCTGGGAGAGGCCGCCCTCGTCGAGCCGGGACAGCCAATGCTCGCCGACGATGGACAGGGGGAGCGGCTCGGTCAAGCCCGCCGCGTCGCAGACTTCCCGCCACTGGTCGAGGGCGATTTCGAGCTGGAGCCGGGTAAAGGCGTCGTGGCTGTCCTCGGGGGCCAGGAAATCCGCCAGCAGGGCGCGCAGGCGGACGCACCAGTCGGCGACGGTGGCCGGCTCCCGCAGTTGCCGCCAGATCCGGTCCAGGGTGTCGAGGAGTTGCGCCAGGGGCCCGAGCAGGGCGGCATCCAGCCCGCCGATTTCGTCAAAGGGTTCGATGCCCCGCCAGGCCTGGGCATCCTGGCCCACGGCATAGCCCAACAACATGCGGCGCAGGCCAAAACGCCAGGTGTGCTGGGTGGTGGCTTCTGGCCGGTCCGGCAGATCCAGGCTGGCACGTTGGGCGGCGTGGAGGCCCCAGCGGATATTGGCGCCCCGCAGCCAGCGCTGGAGGCGCGGCAACTCATCCTCGCTCACGCCGAACCGGCGGCGCAGGGCCGGAACCTCCAGCAGATCGAGCAGGTCGCTCACCGCCAGGCGGGACTGGGGCAGGGCGAGCAGGGTTGCCAGGGCCTGCACCAGGGGGTCGGTGGCCCGCCGGCCCTTGTCGGCGAGGCTGAAGGGGATATAGCGGGGGTCCTGGTGGTCCACCAGCCCGAACACCGCCTGGATCGGAGGGGCATAGGTATCAATGTCCGGGACCATGACGATGATGTCGCGCGGCGTCAGGGTGGGGTCGGCATTGAAGGCGGCGAGCAACTGGTCGTGGAGGATCTCGACCTCGCGCTGGGGACTGTGGGCCAGGTGGAAGCGGATGGAGCCATCCTTCCGGGGGTTCACCGGCGGCCAGCGGTCGCGGGTCTCGGCCAGGGGGCGCAGATCACGGATATCGTCCTGGAGTTGCGCCAGCAGAGTCGGGACCTGGTCGGGATCGACATTGGACTGGAAGAGATCGATGCGCTGGCCGATGGCCTGGAAATGGCCTTGATAGGCGGTCCGCGCCGCCTCCTCGTCATGCTCGTCGAGCAGGCTGATGAAGTCCCGCCCCTGCTTGCCCCAGGCCGCCAGCAGGGGGTGGGCGTGCAGGTGCATGGCCTCCGCCGACAGGTCCGCCGGCCGGCCGTCCGGGCGGCGGTGCTGGCGGTTGCGCTCCGCTCGCAGCAAGTCCTGATCCGCGACGATGTCGGCCCAGAAGTGTTCGCAGGGGTTATGG
>JBASIS010000236.1:0-25242 GCA_049654905.1 Chromatiaceae bacterium | reverse complement strand
TCTCCCAGGAGCGTGAAGAGATTGACGAGCCGCAGGGAGCCGGATTCCTTGTCCGGGGTGGGCACATACAGATCGACAACCAAGGCCCGCCGCCGTACTTGCCGCTCCTTTTGCCGTTCCAGATCCTCGCCCCGCACCCCGTGATGGGCCAGGACCTCGCGCCAGCGTTCGAAAAACTTGTGCTGGTTGATGGCCTGGAAGCGTTTCATGCCCGTCTGGGCTCCCGCATCGCCATCCCGGCCCGCCGTCACCCCCTCGAAATGCAGCACCCGCGATAGGGGCTGGTAATAGACCCGCTGGCCGGCGGCGCGGACACGAAAGGCCAGGTCGGTGTCCTCGTAATAGGCCGGCGCATAGCGCGGATCGAAACCGCCAAGCCGCTCAAAGAGGTCGCGCCGGATCGCCAGGGCGGCGCCGGAGACATAGTCCGGCTCCCGCAAATAGCTGTACTCCGGCCGGTCGGGATCATCGAGTTGGCCGCAATTCCAGGCCGAACCGTCGCGAAAGACGATCCCTCCGGCCTCCTGCTGACGGCCGTCCGGATAGATGAGCCGGCTACCCACCAGACCCGCTTGCGGTTGACGCTCGAAGGTGTCCCGCAGGCTATCCAGCCACCCCGGTTGGACCTGGGTATCGTTGTTCAAAAAGATCAGGAATTCACCCCTGGCCAGGGCCGCGCCCCGGTTGCAGGAGTGGACGAAACCCAGATTCCGGCTATTGCGGATGACTCGTAAATGGCCGTAATCCCCGAGACGGGCCGCCGTGTCCCCCTCCGGCTCGTCATCGATGAGGATGACTTCAAAGGGGGTGGTATCCCCACAGGCGCGCAGGGCGGCCAGGCAATGATGGGTATAGGAAAATTGACCGCAGGTGGGGATGATCAGCGAGGCCCGGGGGCTCTCGTCGGGAGTCGGGAGGTCGATGGCTGGAAACGGCTCCGTTAACCGCAGCAATCGCGGTGCCTGGGGCCGAAAGGCTACCACCCGCAGGCGTCGGCGCACCTTCTTCATCAGCACCCCTGGCCCCTCGGTGCGCAGGACATGGAGGGCACGCGTGGCCAATCGGGAGATCACAGGTGGGTCATCGCGGTCGGAGGGCAAGAGTCCGTATCTAATCCAGTCGGTTATAACGCTGCAAAATCAAAACCGGGCCAGGCTTATTTTTGGAGATGGCGCTGTGGCCCCGGCAAAGGGGGTGGTCGCGCGGGCTTATGCGGCCCCCGCCGTGGGATTCCGCCTGATGGGCAGTTTACCAAATATAATAGGCGCCAACGATTCTACTCGGTTCCCCCGCTCCGGTTCCTTATGTCTATTCCCCAGCACCAACGCATCCGCGAGATTCCCTATAACTACACCTCCTTTTCCGACCGGGAGATCATGATCCGTTTCCTGGGCCAGGAGATGTGGGACCTGATCGAGGATTTACGGGGGACGCGGCGCACGGGGCGATCGGCGCGCATGCTCTTCGAGGTCCTGGGGGACATGTGGGTGGTAACCCGCAACCCCTACCTGCAGGACGATCTGCTGGAAGACGATAAGCGCCGGGAACTCCTGATCAACGCCCTGCGCCACCGCCTTGACCAATTCGAGCGGCGCCTTAATGACAACGCCCAGGCGGCGCGCCTGCTGGCGGCGGCCCGGGAAGCAGTGCGGGTTTTTGGGCAGGGGCTGATGGATTTGCGCTCACGGCGCGGCGACCTGCGTCGGGCTCTGGCCGGCATCACGCGCCGGGATAACCTGGACTTTGGTGGTCTGGCACGGGTGGCCCACGCCACGGACGCCACCGACTGGCGGGTGGAGATGCCCTTCGTCGTCATCTCCCCGGACACGGAGGCCGAGGTCGCCCCCATCGTCCGCGCCTGTCTGGATTGTGGGCTGAGCCTGATCCCGCGTGGCGGTGGCACCGGCTATACGGGTTCGGCCGTGCCCCTGGACCCTTGGTGCGCCGTGATCAATACCGAAAAGCTGGAAGCCATTGCCGCGGTGGAGCGCCGCTCCCTGCCGGATCGGGCGGGAGATTTCCCGACCATCTGGTGTGGCGCCGGCGCTATCACCCGACGGGTCTCCGAGGTGGCGGAGGGGGCGGGACTGGTCTTCGCCGTGGACCCCACCTCCCAGGACGCCTCCACCATTGGCGGCAACATCGCCATGAACGCGGGCGGCAAAAAGGCGGTGCTGTGGGGCACCACCCTGGACAACCTGGTCTCCTGGCGCCTGGTGACACCGGATGCCGACTGGCTGGAGGTGGAGCGCCTGGGCCACAACCTGGGCAAAATCCATGACCAGGCCGAGGTGCGGTTCCGCATCTCTCGCTTCGGGCCGGATGGGCAAACCCCAAAGGGTGAGCCCGAGCTCCTAACCCTGCCGGGCCAGACCTTCCGCAAGGCGGGCCTGGGCAAGGACGTCACCGACAAGTTTCTCGCCGGCCTGCCAGGGGTGCAGAAGGAGGGCTGTGATGGTCTCATCACCTCCGCCCGCTTCCTGCTGCACCGGATGCCGGCACATACGCGTACCCTTTGCATGGAGTTTTTCGGCGCCGATCTCTCCCTCGCGGTGCCGGCTATCCTGGAGATCAAGGAATACATCGACAGCCTACCCGAGGTCCAGATAGCCGGTCTGGAGCACCTGGACGAGCGCTACCTGCGCGCCCTGGACTATTCCACCAAGGCGGCCCGCGCCGAGTTGCCGAAGATGGTGTTGCTCGCCGACCTGGTGGCCGATGACGAGGGTTGGGTGACCGCCGCCGCCGAGCGGGTGGTGGCCTTGACCCAGGCCCGCCAGGGTGAGGGTTTTATCGCCGTCAGCCCCGAGGCCCGCCGCCGATTCTGGCTCGATCGCGCCCGTACCGCCGCCATCTCCCGCCACACTAATGCCTTCAAGATCAACGAGGACGTGGTAATACCCCTGGAGCGCCTGGCGGACTATTCGCGGGCTATCGAGCGCATCAACATCGAACAGTCCATCGCCAACAAGCAGCGGATTCTGGAGGCCCTCCAGGACTATGTGGCTACCGAGATGCCGGAGGCCCGTGACTGGCCGGGCTTCGAGGACTCCGCCGAAGCCCAGACCATTCTGGACGCCAAGCGCGGGGCGGCCCGTCAGGTGCTGGAGGAAGCTCATCGACGTTGGGGCCAGATCCTGGTCCTGCTCGATGCCCCGGCGGTGGATCACGCCAACCTCCTGGGGGAACTGGAGCTGGCGCGGGTCCAGGCCGGCGATACCCTGTTGGATCTGCTCCTGCGCCGCGACCTCCGCCAGTCCCTGCGCCAGGAAGTCCGTCAGCGCCTGGACGAGATCTTCAGCGGCCAGGACATGGCCGCGGTCCGGGAACGCCTGGCCGCTATCCATGCCCGGGTCCGGGAATCACGCCTCTTCGTGGCTCTGCATATGCACGCGGGCGATGGCAACGTCCACACCAATATCCCGGTGCACTCCTCCGACTACGCCATGCTGCACGAGGCCGACCGCATGGTGGCTCGCATTATGGCCCTGGCGACCTCGCTGGGGGGGGTGATCTCCGGTGAGCACGGTATCGGACTGACCAAGATCCAGTTTCTGGAGCCCGAAAAACTGGCGGCGTTCGTCCGCTACAAGCAGGCCGTGGATCCGGCGGGGCGCTTCAACCCGGGCAAGCTGATGCCCGGCTCGGGTCTCGAGGGCGCCTATACACCCTCGCTCCGGCTGGTGAGCCAGGAGGCCATCATCCTGGAAGAAACGGAACTCGGCGCCCTCAACGAGGATATCAAGCACTGCCTGCGCTGCGGCAAGTGTAAGCCGGTCTGCATGACCCATGTGCCCCGCGCCAACTTGCATTATTCGCCGCGCAATAAGATCCTCGGCACCGGCCTCATCATCGAGGCCTTTCTGTACGAGGAGCAGACCCGCCGCGGTCTGTCGCGGCGTCATTTCGCCGAGATGAACGATCTGGCGGACCACTGCACCGTCTGCCATAAATGCCAGCCCCCCTGCCCGGTCAAGATCGACTTTGGCGAGGTGACGACGCGCCTGCGCCGCATCCTGGTGGACCGGCGTCAAAAGCGCTTCAGCCCCGGCGCCTGGGCCGCCATGCGATTCCTCGACGCCAAGGACCCTCGCGCCATCCGTCTGCTCCGTATCGGTCTGGCCCGCTGGGGTTTTCGAGGCCTCAATCTCGCCAGCGCCCTGACCCGGCGTCTGGGCCTGTATCGGCGCCAGGAACCCCCGGCGGCGACCACGGGGCAACCCCAGACCGTCACCCTGGCAAAGGAGTTGTTGCGCCGGTCTATCCGAGTCGAGGTGCCGAAAAGGACCTTTCGTCAAATCCTGGGCCTGGAGGACGCCACCCAGGTGCCCATCCTGCGCGACCCCCAGCGCGGCCCGGAGGAGATGGAGGCCGTTTTCTACTTTCCCGGCTGCGGCTCCGAGCGCCTCTTCTCGGATATCGGCCTGGCCACCCTGGCGCTCCTCTACGAGCAGGGGGTGCAAACGGTGCTGCCCCCTGGTTACCTCTGCTGTGGCTACCCCCAGAGCGCCGGGGGCTACGAGGCCCAGGGCCGGCGCTTGACCATGGAGAACCGCGTCCTCTTCCACCGCATCGCCAATACCCTTAATTATCTGGATATTCGTACCGTCGTCGTCTCCTGCGGCACCTGTATGGACCAGTTGCTCCAGTACGAATTCGAGCGCATTTTTCCCGGCTGCCGCCTGTTGGACATCCATGAATATCTGATGGAAAGAGGTGTGACCCTCGCTGGCGGCGCCTTGCCCCAGCGCGGCGGCGGTTCGGGTATCCATTACCTTTATCATGATCCCTGTCATAGTCCCATGAAGACGCATGCCCCTCTCAAGGTTGCCGCCAGCCTCCTGGGCCAGCCCGTCGCCCTCACCGACCGCTGCTGCGGCGAGGCTGGTACCCTGGGCACCGCCCGCCCGGATATCGCCAGCCAACTCCGGTATCGCAAGGAGGAATCCCTGGTTCAGGGCATCCGCGCCCTCACCGGCCGCGACCGCGCCCAGGGTGACGTCAAGCTGCTAACCGCTTGTCCTGCCTGCCAGCAGGGCCTGGCCAAGTTCGCCGACGAGACGGGCTTGACCACGGAGTACATCGTCGTGGAACTCGCCCGATATCGTCAGGGCCAAGGCTGGCGGGAGCGCTTTCTCGATCAAGTACTCACTGGTGGGATTGAGCGGGTTTTACTCTAGCCTGTCGGGTGGGATTGACGGTATTCCCTGCTTCCGGGCCTCCGGCCCCGGCTCAATCAGGCCGTAACTGGTCAAGGGGCAACGTCACGGGGAAAGCGTTTGCGGTCGGACAGGGGGACGCGAAGATGTCGGGACCTCCGGCTAATATCTCGTCGGCCCTGATTGCGGAAATTATCACGGTGTTTGCGGAGAATTTGATTTCCTGGGGGTGGCCTCTTTCACGAAAATGGTGGGAGAGGTTGTAGCTTTTAAATAGAAAAGGTCCTTCGCTCGTCATGCTGGGCAGATTGGTAACATGAATACAGGGATGTGAAATCTCCGGCGAGGTTAGTAGGAAATCAACCGTGTTTTTTGCGAAATGAGTCGCGAAGCGCCAAGAACTGATTTGGCTGAGGGTGCTTGAGTAGGCAAGGGTTAGAACTCCCAGCAAGATTATCGTGACAGCGATTTTGGCCTGGCTCGGACTAGGCCAGCGCCGGGCGAGATCGGCCTGGGTCCAGAGGATGGAACCGCCCACGCCGATTAAAAAACTCCAAATGATGCCAGGGGCATAGAGGATGCGCCCGCCCGAGGTCGTTTGAGGATTGATGGTCATCCAGGCGACCGGGGCCATGGCGATGCAAAAGAGTAACAGCGCCGCGATTAATATCCTTGGTTTGGTGATAACCGCGCCAATGCAAACCAGGACTCCGCCCGAGTAGAAGAAGGCGACGTAATGTAGCGACGGGTATATTCTTGTATCAAGAAACAGAAAAGCTTTTATAAATATCGCAATCGATGCGGGGATGTCGGCATTGCGATACACTGAAAACAGGTCGCCATAGGCGCCTCCTAGATTGGGCAGGTATTGGGATCTGACGATTAAATAAATTATGGAAATGACCCCGAAAGGGGCCAGCAATAATGCGATCCGACGCCAGGATAATCGACACTGAAACCCTAGTATAAAAAATATAATAGCAGGCAGGATGATTGCGTTTTCCTTGAAGGTCAGGGCCACGGCGAAGGCGCAACAGGCGGCCAGCAGGAAGACGGGCTTTTTAGATTTAACCTGATGGCTTAGCAGAAGAAGGGTTAGTAGCCCGAAAAATACGGAAAAAATATCGAATTGAGCGCTAAACCAGAGCGTGGCCTCCGATGCCCATGGCGATGCCAGAAATAGAAGCGCCGATATCCCCGCCGCGAGAGGGTCGAAATCAAGCTCCAGCAGTAGATGATAAAATAGCGCGACCGAGAGGCCATGCGTCAGGATCGAGGCCAGGGAAAAGCCAAAGGCATTATCCCATCCGAATAAAAGATATTGAATTTTAGCCAGGAAAATGCCGCCGGGACGGTAAAACCCGATGATGGGTCTCGAAAAAATATCCGTCACGGCCAGGTTTCTTGCCCAGGTGAGGATGGAGGTGTCGTCGAAAATTAAAAAATAGCTGCTGGAATAGATTATCGCGACGCCAACCGAAAAAAAGCAGATGCCGGCCCATAAAGCCCAGCTAAAATATTTGTGCATGAATTGGTCGTTACCCTTGGATTGGCTATGGCGGGAGTTCGTGGAAATTATAATATTCACCTTGTTGCTTGGCGATGCTGGGAAAACCTTTTGCCCTGTTTCTCTTCAGGCATAAATCAAATCAATCGCCGAGGTCGCCCCATAGGGCCTGAACGATGGCCAGCGCCGCCAGTGGGGCCGTCTCGGTGCGCAGAATGCGCGGGCCAAGCCGCACGCCGGTGAAGCCGCTTTGGTAGGCGCGCTCGCGTTCAGCGGGGGCCAGGCCCCCTTCGGGTCCGATCAGCAGGGTCAGGGCCGGTCCCGGCGGGGGGAGGCTGGGCAGGGAGCGGTGGGCGCGATGATCCAACAGCAGGGGGCAGGGGTGTCCCTGGGCGACCCAGGTATCCAGGTCCTGGACGGGGTTCAGCCGGGGTAGGCGCCGACGTCCGCTTTGTTCGCAGGCGGCAATCAGGATGCCCTGCCAGTGCTCCTGGCGTTTGGCCAGGCGGTCACCGGCCAACCGCACCATGACGCGTCCGGCGAAGAGGGGCGTGACCTCGGCGACGCCCAACTCAACCGCCTTTTGGATCGAGAAGTCCATGCGCTCGCCCTTGGTGATGCCAATCCCCAGGTGGACGCCGAGGGGCAAGGGGGGTTCGGACTCCCCGGGCTCGCCAATCTGGATCAGTACCCCCTGACGGTGGGCGGTGAGTATCGCGGCGGGGTAATCACGGCCATTACCATTAAAGACGATAAAGTCGTCACCGGGCCGCAGGCGCAACACCTGAACCAGGTGCTGGACCGCCGGGGCGGGCAGGGGCAGGTCCTGACCGGCCGCCAGCGGCAGATCCACGTGAATACGGGTCCGGCGCATGGTCTTTTAACCCTGCCGCCAGAGACCGAAGGCCAGCAGCAGCCAGCCAAGAATGAGCAGGGCGCCGCCCAGGGGCGTGACCATGCCCCAGGAGGGCATGTCCAACAGGACCCGCAGGAAGAGGCTGCCGCTGAAAATGGCCGTGCCCAGGAGGAAGGCCTGTCCCGCCAGGGTTAGCGAACGGCGGGGGGAGGGCTGGCTCTTAATGAGCAAGCCGGTGGCCAGCAGGGCCAGGGCGTGCAGGGCGAGATACTGGGTGGCCGTGCCCCAGTGGGCCAAGAGCTCGGGGGCCAGCCTGGCCTTGAGGGCATGGGCGCCAAAGGCACCCAAGGCCACCGCCAGGGCGCCATAGAGGGCGCCGCAGGTCAGAAGGATGCGCTGCATGAATTTGGGCCTCCTGCTTGGTCGCGGGGCCCCTTACCTGACCAGCCTAGCCTGAGGGGTGGCGGGTCATTGACTGGGTGGGAAGGACCCAGTACGACGGCGACAAGGGGTGGGGATGGGGCAGATGTCATGATCCAATCGCTATCTCAGAGTGGGTAGAGGCCTCGCCGCCATGCCTGGAGAGGTTAAACCCAAAAATCGCTTCTGGCCAGGGCCTTGAATCCGACGGGCTCCGGCCACATCGCCCGCCGGGGTCCTTCAGAAGCCTCTAATAAGGTGATTTTATGATTCAGGGCAAAAAACTGTTTTGACACTTGCCCTTGCCTCTCTCTAATCTATCCGTATCAGCGTCATCGGGTTGGCGGCCAGACGGGCTAAAGCTCATCTCCTCGCCAGGATAGGACCGCCGGTTGGACGCCGAGTCAGGGATGATTCGATGGGTACGTGTCGACGTCGCCTGACCGCTGGGGGCTGGGTGGCGCCATACGTCTTCGCCAGCATCGGCGACATTCGCTGCGGTACAACGTTAGGAGAAAGAACACCATGCCAACTTTTGTACGTACTGACAAGTGCGATGGCTGCAAGGGCCAGGACAAGACCGCTTGCATGTACATTTGCCCCCATGATCTGATGAAGCTGGACCAGGACGGCAAAGATACCGGTCACGCCATGAAGGCGTTCAACCAGGAGCCAGAGCAGTGCTGGGAGTGCTACTCCTGCGTCAAGATCTGCCCGCAGCAGGCCATCGAGTGCCGGCACTACGCGGACATCGTGCCACTGGGTGGCTCCGTCCAGCCCCTGCGTGGTTCCGATTCGATCATGTGGACCATCAAGTTCCGCAACGGCACCCTCAAGCGCTTCAAGTTCCCCATCCGCACGACCCCGGAAGGCTCCATCGATCCTTACGGCGGCAAGCCTACTGCCTCCCTGGCCAACATCGCGGCGACCGGTTTCTTCACCGGCAGCGCCGATGGCGGCGTGACCAAGGGTTATCGTCCTGGTAATCCCGCCGAACTGATCCGCAAGTAAAAAATTAGAGAGAGGTAGAGAAATGGCTGGTGAATTTGGAAATCCGGAGATCGTCCAGGAAGAGGTCGACATCCTCTTGATCGGCGGTGGCATGGCCTGCTGCGGAGCTGGCTACGAAATCATGCAATGGGCGGATGCCGCCAAGAAGGAAACGGGCATCGATCTGAAAATCAAACTGGTTGACAAGGCCGCCATGGACCGCTCTGGCGCCGTGGCCCAGGGTCTGTCCGCCATCAACACCTATATCGGTTCCGAGCAGGACCCGGCGGACTATGCCCGCATGGTCTCCAACGACCTGATGGGCATCACCCGTGACGACCTGGCCTACGACCTGGGCCGTCATGTCGATGACTCCGTGCATCTCTTCGAGGAGTGGGGTCTGCCCATCTGGAAGCTGGACGAGAACGGCGAGCGTCACGATGGCTCCAAGGGCCTGACCCCGCTGAAGGATGGCGGCAAGCCCGTCCGTTCCGGCAAGTGGCAGATCATGATCAATGGCGAGTCCTATAAGTGGATCGTCGCCGAGGCGGCCAAGAAGGTTCTGGGCGCCGATCGTGTTCAGGAGCGCATCTTTATCGTCAAGCTGGTCAACGATAAGAACGATAAGAACCGCATCGCCGGTGCCGTCGGGTTCTCCGTTCGCGACCACAAGGTCGTGGTTTACAAGGCCAAGGCCATCCTGCTGGCCGCCGGTGGCTGCGTCAATATCTTCCGTCCCCGCTCCGTTGGCGAGGGCACGGGCCGTGCCTGGTACCCGGTGTGGAACGCGGGCTCGACCTATGCCATGGCCGCCGAGGCCGGCGCCGAGCTGACCATGATGGAAAATCGTTTCGTGCCCGCCCGCTTCAAGGACGGTTACGGCCCGGTCGGCGCCTGGTTCCTGCTCTTCAAGGCCCAGGCCACCAACGCCTACGGCGAAGTTTACATGGTCAAGAACAAGGAGATGTTGAACGACTATCCTCCCTATGGCCAGGCCGCCGTGCCGGCCTCTTGCCTGCGTAACCATCTCATGCTCAAGGAGATGAAGGAAGGCCGCGGGCCTATCTACATGGATACCGTGACCGCCCTGGCCAAGCTGCGCGAGACCCTGTCGCCCCGCGAGGTCAAGCACCTCGAGGCCGAGGCTTGGGAAGACTTCCTGGACATGTGCGTTGGCCAGTGCGGTATCTGGGTTGGCGAGAACGTCGAACCGGAGAAGAAGAACTCCGAACTGATGCCGACCGAGCCCTACCTGCTGGGTTCTCACTCCGGTTGCTGCGGCATCTGGGCCTCCGGCCCCGTCGATGTCGGCGCCCCCACGGAGGAACTACATGCCGAAAAGGACAAGGTCCCCGCTCACCTGCCGCAGGGCTGGAACTGGGGTTACCGTGGCATGACCACCATCAAGGGGCTCTTCACGGCCGGTGACGGCGTGGGTGCCTCGGGTCACAAGTTCTCCTCCGGCTCCCATGCCGAGGGCCGCATGGCCGCCAAGTCCATGGTCCAATATTGCATCGACAATAAGGACATGAAGCCCGAGCTGGACACGGACCCCGCGGTCCTGGTCGAGGAGATCTACAAGCCGGTGCGCACCTACATGGAGTTCAAGGACTACAGCACCGCCATTGATGTGAACCCTAACTACATCACCCCCAAGATGCTGCAGTTTCGTCTGCAGAAGATCATGGACGAGTATGTCGCCGGTGTCGCCACCTACTACACCACCAACGCCAACATGTTGACGGTGGCGGAAGAGAAGCTGGAGATGCTGAAGGAAGACGCGGCCAAGATGCGTGCCAAGGACCTGCACGAGTTGCTCCGCGCCTGGGAGAACTATCATCGCATCCTCACGGCCGAGGCCCACATGAAGCACATCCAGTTCCGCGAGGAGAGCCGCTACCCCGGCTTCTACTATCGGATGGACAAGAACTTCGTGGACGAGGAGAACTGGCACTGCTTCGTCAACTCCATCTACGACAAGGAGACCAAGGCCTGGACCTGCTTCAAGCGCGCCCATGTCGATCTGGTCGACAAGTCCAAGCTGTTCAAGGCCGCCGCGCACTAGTGGCTAGCCGCTAGTCGAGGAACCGGGCGCCCACGAGGCGCCCGGTTTTTTTGAGAGACCCATCATGAGTGACGAGAGACCCGAAATTCCCTTCCAGAGCGTGGTACTGCCCGAGGTACTGGGCGAGGAGACCGAGATCCCCTTCCGCTGCTATCCGGGCATCTCCTGCTTCAACGCCTGCTGCCGCATGGCCGACGTGACCCTGGCTCCCTACGACATCCTGCGCCTCAAGGGGCGTCTCGGTCTGTCCACGACCGATTTCCTGGCCAAGCACACGGTGCCCTTCCAGATGGATGCCGACGGCACCCCCGGGGTCAAGCTCAGGACCACCGACGAGGGGGCCTGCCTGCTACTCGATGGCGACAAGGGCTGTAGTGTTTACGAGGACCGGCCCACGGTCTGTCGCTATTACCCGGTCGCTCTGCTCAACCGCCACGTGGCGGGGGAGACCGACACCCTGCAGGAGTATTCCCTGGTCCGCGAGGACCACTGCAAGGGGCATCTGGAGGACCGCCGCATCAGCATCGGCGATTACCGCGCTGAACAGGGATGCGATACTCATGACGAGTACAATCGCGAGTGGTATCAGCTCATCCTCAAAAAGCGCTCCGCCGGGCCCACGGTGGGCCGCCCACCTCAGACCAGTCTGAATGTCTTTTTCCTGGCCTCCTACGACCTGGATACCTTTCGCCGTTTTGTTCTCAGCGATAAGTTCCGCGCTACCTATGACCTGCCGGAGACCTTTTACGCCGAGGTCGAGACCGACGAACTGGCCCTGCTCAAGTTTGGCTACCGCTTCCTGCGCCAGGTGCTGTTCGCCGAATTCAGTATCCCGGAACAGGCGGGGGCCTGGGACAAGCGCGTCAACCAACGCCAGGAGGTTTGGGACCTGCGCCGTCAGGCCGAGATGGCTCGGCGCCAGCAGGCCGAGGATGAGCGGTATCAGGGCGAACTCTAACCGCTCGCACCCGGTGGCCTGCTCGCGCTAGCTCGGCAACTCATGGCCTCCTTGTCCGCCTCCCTGACCAAGGTCGGCGGCAATACGCTGCTGTCGCGCCTCCTCGGCTTTGTCCGTGACCTAATGGTGGCGCGCCTCTTCGGGGCGGATGCGGGCACGGATGCCTTTTTCGTCGCCTTCAAGATCCCGAACTTTTTCCGCCGCCTCTTTGCCGAGGGCGCCTTCGCCAGTGCCCTAGTGCCCGTGCTCCACGAGACCGGCCGCGAGGGTGGTCCCACCGCCTTGCGCCGCCTGCTCGCCAGCCTGAACGGCGTCATGGGCGCCGGCCTCCTGCTCCTGACCCTGATCGGCACCCTGACCGCCTCCTGGCTGATCCTGGCCTTCGCTCCCGGCTTCGCCGCCGAGGCCCCGCAACAGGCCCTGGCCGAGGAACTGCTGCGGTTGACGCTGCCCTATGTGTTCTTCATCGTCCTGGCGGCACTGGCGGGCGCCGCGCTCAATCTGCATGAGCACTTTGGCGTCCCCGCCTTCACCCCGGTGCTGCTCAATCTGGCCATCATCGGCTGTGCCATATGGCTGGCGCCGCGGTTGGAGGAGCCCATTCTGGCCCTGGGCTGGGGCGTCCTGCTCGGGGGTCTGGCGCAACTCGCCTTTCAACTGCCCTTCCTGGCCCGGCTCGGCCTGCTGCCGCTTCCCTGTCTCGATTGGCGCCATCCCGGCATGCGCAAGATCCTGCGCCGCATGGGGCCCGTCCTGCTGGGCGTCTCCGTGACCCAGATCAACCTGCTCCTTGATACCTTCCTGGCCTCCTTCCTGACCGTGGGCAGCATCTCCTGGCTCTATTATTCGGATCGGCTGGTGGAATTCCCGCTGGGGATCCTGGGGGCGGCCCTGGGGACAGTGATCCTGCCGCGGCTGGCGCACCTGGGGCGGAAGGACGGAGGGGGGCTGGGTAGAGACCCCGGAACCGACTCGGGTGAGGCGGCTCAAGCCGCCGCCTTCTCTCGCACCCTGGATTGGGCTTTGCGTTGGGTGCTGCTCCTGGGGCTGCCCGCGGCGGTCGGCCTGGTGGCTTTGGCGGAGCCCCTGGTCGCGACCCTCTTTCTGTCGGCTGAATTCAGCGCCGGGGATGCCCGGATGGCGGCACTCAGCCTCATGGCCTATGCCGTTGGCTTGCCGGCCTTTATCGCGATCAAGGTCCTGGCCCCCGGCTATTACGCCCATCAGGACGCCCGCACCCCGGCGCGTCATGCCCTGATGGCCCTGGGGTTCAACCTGGTACTAAGCATCGCCTGGATGGGGCCCTTCGGGCATGCCGGTCTGGCCTTGGCTACCAGCCTGGCCGCCTTCCTCAATGCCGGCCTGCTACTGGGGGGGCTGGTCAGGCAAGGGGCCTACCGGCCCGCCAGCGACTGGGGATCGCGCCTTGTCCGGGGGCTGGTGGCGGCCCTGGTGCTGGGTGCTTTATTGAGTTGGGGCTTGGTGGAGCTGGACGGCTGGCTGGCCACCACCCCGGGCGAGCGGCTGGCAAGGCTGTTATTTTGGATACTCGTTGGCGGGGTTGGGTATGTTTTGGCCCTGCTGGTCCTGGGGGTGAGGCCACGGGATTTTGGTGAAGCGGCGGGCGAGCGACCGGAACCGCCTCCCGCGGCTGCCCACTGATGTTGGGATCCCGCCAGCTAATCTCGCCGCCCGGGCTATAATCCGTCTCCGGTGCCTCGCCCTGCGAGGGGTGCCGGGGATGCCGAGCGCGCCGAAAGGCACCCGCAAGGCGTACCTCGCCACGCAGGTGGTGCCGATGACCGCTCGCCGCAACCCTAACGGCACCGGTTGCGATCCAGGAGCATTAAGACTTGATTTTCATCCTTAATGCTTAACCATTGAATCCTAAACATAAGACGAATCCAGATCCCCATGCGAGTCATTCGTGGACTCCATAATCTCAGGCCGGTGCACCGAGGTTGCGTGGCTACCATCGGCAATTTCGATGGGGTGCACCTGGGACATCGCGCCGTCTTTCAGCGGTTGCTCGCCAAGGGCCGAGACTTGGGGCTGCCGGCGACCGTCATCACCTTTGAGCCCCAGGCCATGGAGTTTTTCGCCCCGGAGGCGGCGCCAGCCCGGCTCACGCGCCTCCGGGAAAAGCTGGCGGCCCTAAAGGCTTGTGGCATCGAAAGGGTGGTCCTGCTGGAGTTTGGTCACAAACTGGCACATTTGGAGGCTCGGGCCTTCGTGGAGGAACTGCTGGTGGACGGCCTGGCGGCACGTCATTTGCTTGTCGGCGACGACTTCCGCTTCGGTCGTGGGCGCCAAGGCGATTTTGCCCTGCTGCGCACCCTGGGGGCCGAACATGGCTTTGTGGTGGAGGATCTGCACACCATCACCCATGGCGCCGAGCGGGTGAGTAGCACCCGTATCCGTGAAACCCTGGCGCGGGGCGAACTGGATCTGGCCCGCCACCTCTTGGGACGCCCCTATCGCATCTGCGGTCGCGTCGCCCACGGCAATCAGCGCGGGCGGACCATCGGCTTCCCCACCATCAACATCAATCTGCATCGCCGGGTCAGCCCCTTGCACGGTGTCTATGCCGTCATGGTTGAGGGCCTGCTGGATCGCCCCTGGCCAGGCGTGGCCAATATCGGCCTGCGCCCGACCCTGGGCGAGGAGCCGCGCTATCTGCTGGAGGTTCATCTGTTCGATTTCGCGGGCGATCTCTATGGGCGTCATGCCGAGGTGGAGTTTCGCCTCAAGCTGCGGGATGAACGGAAATTCGCCTCCTTTGACGAGTTGCGAGCGCGGATCGAGCTGGATGCCCGCGCCGCTCGCGACTATCTGGGGCTGCCAGGCCCTCCGCCTCCCGCAGTTTGACGGGGCCATTGACGAGGAGGCCAGACCGATCGACTAAACACAGGCCAAGTGCAACGTCAGGGCGTCCGTGCCACCGCCCAGAGGTCGATCCGCGCGGCGCCGGCCTGACGTAATACCCTGGCCAACTCGCCGGCGGTACCGCCGGTCGTGACCACGTCGTCCAGAATGACCAGATGTCTGGCGGCCACGGGGCCAATGACACCAAAGGCGCCACGCACATTGTGCCGTCTTTCCTCCCTCTCCAGGCCGACTTGGGGCGGAGTGGCCCGCAGCCGCGCGCAGAGACTGGGATCCACCGGGATGGCTAACTCCCGGGACAGGGCGCGGGCTATCTCCAGGGCTTGGTTATAGCCCCGCTCGCGCATCCGTTGGGGGTGCAGGGGGACCGGAAGGATGATGTCCGGTCGACGGATGCCCACCTGGCGCAGTGAGCGCGCCAGGCAGAGCCCCAGCAAGCGCGCCAGGTTGAGCCGGCCGTGAAATTTGGCCCCGATCACCAGGGATGGGATGGCGTCCTGGTAGAGAAAGGGGATATGGCTGGCGTCCTGGGGTGGCGGCTGGCCTTGGCAAGTACCGCAAACCCCGGTGGCTTGCAGGTCCCACGGTAAGGGGTGAGCGCAGCGGGAACAGGCATGGTGATTGTGTGGCAAGTCCTCCAGGCAGCCCGCGCAGAGATCCAGCCCGCAGGTGCCCGGTGCCCCACAGAGGACGCAGGTCGGCGGCAGCATCCGTGCCACGGCCTGGTCCAGGAGCCGATGCCATTGGACGGGGCGGCGGCAGGGGCTCTGTTGAAAAAGCTCGGCGTCGTGCATGGGCTGAGTCCTGGCAAGTCCCTGGGGCTGGGTATCGATTAGGCCGCGGCCAGCGAAGGTACCGCGGCGGTCAAGCCCGTTGAGACCGAGCCGCTCAACCTCCACTTATGATGACTTACACCCCAGGCCCTCTGTCTCTCGGGTATCTATTGTTGGTCCTCTCGGTGACGATTCATAAATCCGTGACTCAAGCCTGGCGCCCCACAGCCCCTGGTCGCCGGGCCAAAACGCCGCTGATGAACCCATCTTACCGATTGCCATGACCGACAACAGGCCCAGCGTCGAGGATACGCCCTCCCGAATCGGGCGCATCATGCTGTTCGCGGCCTGGGTCGTAGGCCTGGCGTTGCTGGTCCTGGTTTTCCAGCGCTTCGTGGACCAGGGGGAGAATCCGAATCGGGACCTGGAGCTCAGCCTGGATAGCGGGGGACGCCATCAGGTGGTGCTGGCGCGCAATCGTACTGGACACTATGTCGCACTAGGACGTATCAATGGTGAGGCGGTCACCTTTATGATCGATACGGGGGCAACGGATGTGGCCCTGTCGCTCGAGTTGGCGAAAAGTCTGGAGTTGCGCCTGGGGGCGGGGCGCATCTCCCGAACCGCCAATGGGGATGTCCAGACCTGGGCCGCCCTGCTGGACGAAGTCGATCTGGGTGGACTGGCGGCCCAGCGGGTGCGGGCCTCGGTCCTGCCCAACATGCCCGGCGACCAGGTCTTGCTGGGGATGAGCTACCTGAAGCGCTTCGAAATGATTCAACGAGACGGTACCCTGATCCTGCGCGCGCCAGAATAAGTGGAAACCGGCTTCGTCCTATCGCGGATCAAGCGGCATCAATGGCTGTGGTTGGCGTCTTGGCTCCCTGCCGCCTGGCCAGCGCTGGCGGCAAGCCGAGCCCGCCGTCGCGCCAGAAAGCGTGACAGCAAGGCTGAGGTGACGTAGAGGCCGCCGGCCACCAGGATGATGGTCGGACCCGCCGGCAGGTCGGGCCCGTAGGATAGGGCCAGGCCAGCCAGGTTAAGGGCGCCGCCGATCAGGGTGGCGATCAGCATCATGAGCCCCAGGGAATGCACATAGTGCCCGGCGATGGCGGCGGGCAGGGTCAGAAGGGCCAGGACCAGGATGAGGCCGACGACCTGGATCAGCAGCACCACCGTCACCGCCACCATCACCAGCAGCAGCAGGTAGAAGAAGGTCACCGGGATGCCGCGCAGGCGGGCGAATTCCTCGTCGAAGGCCACGGCGAGGAATTGGCGATGGTAGGCCAACACCAGCAGTAGCAGCAGGCCGTCCAGGGCGGCCATGAACCAGAGGCTCTCCGTCGGCACCAGCAGGATATTGCCAAAGAGGTAGCTCATGAGGTCGGTCTGATAGCCCGGCGTCTTGGCGATAAACAGCAGGCCCACCGCCATGCCGATGGCCCAGAGGGCACCGATCAGGGTGTCCTCCTCGGCACGCCAGCGCAGCCGCACCCAGCCGATCAAGAGCGCCGCCAGCACCGCCGCCAGCAGGGCCCCCGCCAGGGGGGAATAGCCGAAATAGAGGGCTGCTCCCATGCCGCCGAGCACCGAGTGGGCTATACCCCCGGCGATGAAGGCGATGCGCTTGACGACCACGTAGGGCCCCATCAGGCCGCAGCCAATGCTGGCGAGCAGGCCGGCGGCCAGGGCGGACTGGAGAAAGCCCTGGCTGGCGAGGGCCAGGAGAAATTCACGCATGATCCGTTCCCGAGGGCGGGTGGCGATGCGCCACCATGCGCACCGCCTCGCCATAAAGGTTCTGGATAATCGGTCCGTCGATGGCGTCGGTGTGATGGCAGGCCAGGGTCCGGTTAACGCAGGCGACGCGGGTGACATAGCTGGAGATAAAGCCGATGTCGTGGGACACGACCAGGATGGTCAGGCGGCTGTTGAGTTGCCGCAGCAGGTCGAAGATGTCGCCCTCCAGGCGCTGGTCGATGTTGGCCGTGGGTTCGTCCAGGATAAGGACGCGGGGCTCGCAGGCCAGGGAGCGGGCGAGCAGGACGCGCTGCAATTGACCTCCGGAGAGGCTACCGATCCGCCGGCGGGCCAGGTCCAGGGCCTCCACCTCGGCCAGGGAGCGGCGGGCGATCGCGCGATCGGTCTGGTTATAGCCGCCGGGCCAGAGTTGGGCAAACCGCCGTTCCCCCGGGCCGCCGATCCGCGCCAGCAGTACGGCCTGTTCCACCGTAATCGGGAAATCGCGGGGGAAGCTCGGGTATTGAGGCACATAGCCAAGCTGGCGACTGGCTTCCCGGGGGGGGCGGCCCAGGACCTGGATCTGGCCGGATTGGGGGGTGAGGAGGCCCAGGATGAGCCGCAGCAGGGTGCTCTTGCCGCCGGCGTTGGGGCCGACGATGCCGAGAAATTCCCCCGGTGCCACGCTCAGGCTGACGCCCTCTAGCACCTGGGCGCCGCCGTAGGAGAAGCCGAGGTCGCGGACCTCGATGACGGGTGCCAGGCGAGTCATGGATTTGGGTTGGCGGCGCCGGCGATCTGGCGCGCGACCTCGCGCAGGTTGGCTACATAGTCCGGGGCCAGGGGGTCGATGGCGATGACCTGGCCGCCGATGGCGCGGGCTATCTGCTCGGCGAAGCGCGGATCGGACTGGGGCTGGACGAAGACGACGCGGATCTGATCGCGTTTGGCCTGCTCGATCAAAGTCACCAGGGTCCGCGCCCCAGGCTCCTTGCCCCCCTGCTCGATCGGGACCTGAGTCAGGCCATAGGCGTCGGCGAAGTAACCCCAGGCGGGGTGGAAGACCAGGAATTTCCGACTGGGCAGATCCTGGAGCTGGGCCCGGATCTCCTGGTCCAGGGCCTCCAGTTCGGCGGCGAAATGGGCCTGATTGCGGCCATAGTCCTCGGCATGGGCCGGGTCGAGTTCGGTCAGGGTATCGCGAATGCTGGCCGACATCCGCGCCGCCAGTAGCGGGCTGGTCCAGAGATGGGGATCACCGGCCTCGTCCGCCGTGGGGACCTGGCCGGCATGGCCTGGGGCCTCGTCATGGTCGTGATGATCGAGGGGCAGGAGGTCAATGCCTGTCCGGGCATCCAGGACCCGCATGCGGGGGTTGGCGGCCCGCAGGCGCGGCACCCAGGCCTGCTCGAAGGGCATGCCGATGCCGATGAAGAGATCGGCCCGGGCGATGTCCGCCACCTGTTGCGGGGTAGGCTCGAAAGTCTCGTGGTTTTGACCGGGCCGCGTGAGGGCGCTGACCTTGACATGTTCCCCCCCCACCCTGGCCACGAAGGTCTCCTGGGGCAGGACGCTGACGAACACCTCTAGGGGGGCGGCCAGACTCGCCAGGGGCCAAAAGAGGGCGAGCCACATCGAAAGGTAGCGCATGGTTAAAGGCTCTTGCGGGGTCGTGGATGAAAGCCAGGGGGCCGGAGTGATATTTCGGCCTACCAGCTAGCCCGAACAGCCCGATCCTCCTGCCGTCCGCCGAAGTTTGACGGGCTCTGTTTGTCTATTAGGGTATAACATTTTCAAGATGCCCAGGAAGGCAATGGCCGCCCCTGCATCCTGTCGCAACCAGGGGCAGGCTGGGGTGCCTCTCCCGGCGGCCATCCGGATCGGCGAGGGGAGCCTGGGTGGTGTTCATGGCCTTCCGACCCTAATGGGTTTAATCTTTTAGCTTCGCAGCGTCAGGACGCGGCAAATAGACCAGAGGCGGGGTAAATCGGCATGGCGTGGTGGGGCAAGGTCGTGGGCGGGGCCCTAGGCTTCGTGTTGGGTGGCCCCTTGGGCGCCATGCTGGGTGGCGTCCTCGGGCACAAGCTGGATAAGGGGATGGCGTCACTCCAGGGCACGGAGGAAATGGACCCCGGTGATCGGGAGCGGGTCCAGACCGCCTTCTTTACCGCCACCTTCTCGGTGCTGGGCCACATGGCCAAGGCCGATGGCCGGGTCTCGCCACGGGAGATTGCCCTGGCGGAGGCGGTCATGCAGCGCATGGATCTGTCGCCGGACCTGCGCGCCACCGCTATCCAGTTGTTCAATCGGGGCAAGGCCGACGACTTCGACCTGGACGGGGTGCTGACCCAGTTCCGGCGCGAGTGCCACCGTCGCGTCACCCTCTTGCAGATGTTCCTGGAGATCCAGATCCAGGCCGCCTATGCCGACGGCGTCCCCGCCCCCGCCGAGCAGCGCATCCTGGGCCACATCCGCGAGCAACTGGGCATCCCCGAGTTCCTGTTTCGCCGCATGGAACAACTGGCGGGCTTGCAATGGGAGTACGCAGGTGGCGGTGGTAGCGCGGGTGGCGGCGGGCGGCCCACCAAGCCACGGGGCCCGACCCTGGAGCAGGCCTACGAACTGCTGGGCCTGTCCCCCCAGGCCAGTGATGCCGAGGTCAAGCGCGCCTACCGCCGCCTCATGAGTCAAAACCATCCCGACAAGCTCGTCTCCAAGGGCCTGCCGGAGGAGATGATGAAGCTCGCCAGCCAGAAAACCCACGAGATTCGTCAAGCCTACGAAATGATCTCCGCGGCGCGGAAGGTGTGAGGCGGGATATCCGGCCATCAAAGGCCTATCGCGCCTCTTGTGCGCGGCATAGGGCGGTCGGAGGATGTCTCGCGGTCAGCCTGTGAAGGCGTGCATGCCGCGGATGTCTATATCCCGTCTCTGGAAGTGGGTTGTCGCCTCCCGGTGTGAAGACGGGAGCGACTGGCCATGCCCCGGATGAAAATCCCGCCGGCTTGGGGTAGAGTGCCCCCTTTCAAAACAACAGATCCGGGGGCCTTGACTGGCCATTCCGGCACAAGAGGAGAGACACTGCCATGGCCGCTGATTTCATCGCCCCCTCCATCCTGTCCGCCGACTTCGCCAAGCTGGGCGAGGAAGTCGATAATGTGCTGGCCGCTGGCGCCGACATCGTCCATTTTGATGTCATGGATAACCACTATGTTCCCAACCTGACCATCGGCCCCCTAGTGTGCGAGGCCCTGCGTAAGCATGGGGTCACGGCGCCCATTGATGTGCATCTCATGGTCAAGCCCGTGGATCGCATCGTCCCGGATTTCGCCAAGGCCGGCGCCACCTACATCACCTTCCACCCCGAGGCCAGTGAACACGTCGACCGCACCCTCCAGCTCATCCGCAACGAGGGCTGCAAGGCCGGCCTGGTGTTCAACCCCGCTACCCCCCTGAGTTATCTGGACTATGTGATGGATAAGGTGGACATGATTCTCCTTATGTCGGTCAACCCCGGCTTTGGCGGCCAGAGTTTCATCCCCGCCACCCTGGAGAAACTGCGTCAGGCGCGCAAGATGATTGACGACTCGGGTTACGGCATCCGGCTGGAGATCGATGGCGGTGTCAAGGCCGACAACATCGCCGAGATCAAGGCCGCGGGGGCCGATACCTTCGTCTCCGGCTCCGGCCTCTTCGGCTACGGCAAGGCCGAGGATCCGCACCGCTATGACACCATTGTCCGCCAGATGCGCGCGGCCCTCGCCAGCGTTGCCGGCTGAGGTTCACGGCATCATGCGACCCCGGATGATCCTGATCGACCTGGACGGCACCCTAGTGGACAGCGTGCCGGATCTGGCCTTCTGCGTCGATGCCATGATGGCGCGTCTGGGCCGTCCGCCCCATGGGGAGGCGGCGGTGCGCAACTGGGTGGGCAACGGCGTCGAGCGCCTGGTACGCCGTGCCCTCATCGGCCAGCTCAACGGCGAGCCAGAGGCGGCCGATTTCGCGCAGGCCTACCCCCTCTTTCTGAAACTCTATCGGGACAACACCTCCCGACGTTCCTGCCTCTACCCCGGCATTCGCGAAGGGCTGGATTGGCTCAAGGGCAACCACTACCGGCTCGGCTGCGTCACCAATAAGGCCGCCCAGTTCACCGAGCCCCTGCTGCGGGACCTGGGCGTCCGAGATGACTTCGAGATCGTCATCAGTGGCGACAGCCTGCCCCGCAACAAGCCAGACCCCCTGCCGCTGCTCCATGCCGCCGCCCATTTCAGCATTGATCCAGTCGAGGCCCTCATGATCGGGGACTCGGTAAGCGACGTGAAGGCCGCCCGGGCCGCGGGCTTTCGTATCTTCTGCATGACCTATGGCTACAACCATGGCCAGGATATCCGCGATTTTCATCCGGACGCGGTCATGGACTCCCTGGTCGAGGTCCGGGGGCTGTTGGAGGGGGCTGCCTCATGACCCCCGAACGCTTCGCCAGCCTCACCGCCGAAGGCTACAACCGTATCCCCCTGGTCCGCGAGGTCCTCGCCGACCTGGACACCCCCCTCAGCGCCTACCTCAAGCTCGCGGGTGGGCCCTATTCCTGCCTCTTCGAGTCCGTCCACGGCGGCGAGAAGTGGGGCCGCTACTCCATCCTCGTCCTGCCCAGCCGCACCCGGCTTGAGGTCAGCGGCCACCGCCTGCGTCTCTGGACCGACGGCCGGCTGATCGAGGAAGAGGAGACGGCGGACCCCCTGGCCTGGATCGCGGCCTTCCAGCGCCGTTTTAAGGTGGCCCCCACCCCCGAAGGCATGCCGCGCTTCGCCGGCGGCCTGGCCGGCTATTTCGGTTACGACAGCATCCGCTACATCGAGCCGCGCCTGGCCCAATGCCCCAACCCGGATCCCCTGGGCACCCCGGACATCCTGCTCATGGTCGCCGATGAAATCGTCGTCTTCGACAATCTGAGCGGGCGCCTGTATCTCATCATCCACCTGGACCCCACCGCCGGCGAGTCCCTGGCGGATGGCGAGGCCCGGCTCAACGCCCTCATCCTGCTCATGCGCCGCGGCGCCCCGCGCTCGCCCCCGGGCCTGGCCCGGCAGGTCAGCGAGACCGACTTCGTCTCCGGCTTCACCGAGGCGGGCTTCAAGGGGGCGGTGGAGCGCATCAAGGACTACATCCTGGCGGGCGACTGCATGCAGGTCGTCCTCTCCCAGCGCCTGTCCATCCCCTTCCAAGCCCGGCCCCTGGACCTCTACCGGGCCCTGCGCGGCCTCAATCCCTCGCCCTACATGCACTTCATGGACCTGGGGGGCTTCCAGATCGTCGGCTCCTCGCCGGAGATTCTGACCCGGCTGGAGGAGGGGGTCGTCACCGTCCGTCCCATCGCCGGCACCCGCCGCCGTGGCCATACCGAGGCCGAAGACCGGGCCCTGGAGGAGGAGCTTCTGGCGGACCCCAAGGAGCTGGCGGAGCATCTGATGCTGATCGATCTGGGCCGCAACGATGTGGGCCGCGTTGCCCGCATCGGCACCGTGCGTCTAACCGAGCGCATGATCGTCGAGCGCTACTCCCACGTCATGCACATCGTCTCCAACGTCATCGGCGAATTGCGCCCGGGCCTTGACGCCATCGACGTGCTGCGCGCCACCTTTCCCGCCGGCACCGTCTCCGGCGCTCCCAAGATCCGCGCCATGGAGATCATCGACGAACTGGAGCCGGTCAAACGCGGCATTTATTCCGGCGCCGTCGGCTATCTGTCCTGGAACGGCAACATGGACACGGCCATCGCCATCCGCACCGCCGTCATCAAGGACGGCCAGCTCCACATCCAGGCCGGCGCCGGCATCGTCGCCGATTCGGTTCCGGCGTTGGAATGGCAGGAGACCATGAACAAGGGTCGGGCCATCTTCCGCGCCGTCGCCATGGCCGAGGCTGGGATCGAACGCCACGGCTGCGACCCCGGCGCCGGCATTATTCATATTGCGTCCAAAGCCGTATGACTTTGACGACCTGCTCGGCCGCGAGGACTTGATAGACGATCCGATGCTGGATATTGATGCGCCGCGAATAGGCACCGGCGAGATCGCCGACCAGCTTTTCGTAAGGGGGAGGGTTTTGCAGGGGATCATGTTCGAGTAGGGCCAACAGTGCCCGGGCCTTGCCCTCCAGCCCGGACGCGGCAAGTTTTCTTGCGTCCTTCTGGGCCTGCTTGGTGTACACCAAGGACCACTTCACCAGTTCAATTCCTTGGTGCATTCCGCCAGCGGGGTTTCCAAGCCCTTTTGGATCGATTCCCTCATGCCAGGCACGGACAGCAGGGACAGGGTTTCAGCGATGGCATTCCAGTCTTCTTCGGAAACCAACACCGCATTCCCCCTTTTTCCCGTAATGACAATGGGGCGATGGGTGCTGGTAGCCTCGTCGATCAAGCCGTAGAGCTTGGCACGTGCTTCGGTTGCATTGAGTGACGTCATCATCTTTACCTCTCGGCATAATGTACGTTTTAACGTACGGTTTGGCAAGGATATCGACCTGCTTGCCAAGATGCAAAGGCAGCAAGATCCCACCGCATTCCCTGGGTGCGGGTCGGCAAATCAGGATCGGTTTGGTCAGATCGGCAATCCCCGGATGCCGATTCCCGCTTTACTCGGGATAATAGGACATCGCATCCCCAGCCCCGCATCGGTTTTCGCCCCGTGACCCGCGCTCGTCCCCCCATTGGCATCCTGCTGCTGACGGTCTTCGGCTTCAGTACCCTCTATGCCCCGCAACCCCTCTTGCCGATGCTGGCGGAGGCCTTTGGCCGGGGACCGATGGAAGCCTCGCTCCTCATTACCCTGGCCATGCTGCCCCTGGCCTGCGCGCCCCTGGTCTATGGCTATCTGCTGGTTTCGGTGCCGGCGCGGCCCATGTTGGCGGGCGCGGCCCTGCTGTTGGCCCTGTGCCAGCTCGGGCTGGCGCTGGCGGATACCTGGTGGCTGATGCTGGCCCTGCGCCTCTTGATCGGCCTCTGCCTGCCGGCCCTCGTTACGGCCCTCATGACCTTCGTGGCCGCCTCGGCTACCGCCGAGACCCTGCGCCAGTCCCTCGCCTGGTATATCGCCGCCACTATCCTCGGTGGTTTTGCCGGCCGTGCCCTCAGTGGGCTCGTGGCCTCGGTCTGGGACTGGCGGGTGGCGCTGGGGATGTGGGCGCCGGCCTTGCTGGTCATGGGGCTCTGGACCCTGCGCCTGCCAGGGCGCCAGGAGAGCCGCTTTGTGCGGGTGACGCCGCGCGTCTTCCTGGTCGTGATGGCGAGGCCCGGCGCCCCTCAGGCCTATCTCACGGTTTTTTCTATTTTCTTCGTCTTCTCGGCGGTGCTGAACGTCCTACCCTTCCATATGGCCGACCAAGACCCAGGTGCGGGGGCCGCGGGCATTGGCTTTGCCTATCTGGGTTACCTTTCCGGTCTGCTGGTCTCCCTCAATACGGAACGACTGAGCCGCCTGTTCCAGTCCGAGGGCCCCCTCTATGCCCTAGGTCTGGGGCTCTATGCCCTGGGTCTCGGGCTATTCGCCCTGTCCGCCACGGTTGGGGTCTATCTGGCCATGTTCGCCTTCTGTGGCGGCATGTTCCTCATCCACACCCGCCTCTCGGGCCAGGTCAATCAAAAGGGCGGTTCGCATAGGGGGGTCGTCAATGGTATCTATATCGCCGCCTATTACTTGGGGGGGAGTTTGGGCTCCTGGCTGGCGGTTGAGGTCTATCGCTACCTGGGCTGGCTGCCCTTTCTGACCGCCGTCGCCCTGGTTCTGGGCCTGGCCGGCCATGGCCTGCGGGGCATGTTACGGCGGGAGACTCGGCAGGTACCGGCATAACCGGGCGCCGCCGGCCGGCGGGGGTGTCAATATGGACT
>JBASIS010000235.1:0-4706 GCA_049654905.1 Chromatiaceae bacterium | reverse complement strand
TTGCGCGTCATGCCGGTGATCCAGCCATTTCGCAAGTCCCAACAACGCCCTACAATCAAGTATTGGCGACGTTTGCGGGATTGTCAAAAATGCCTCTATGGCGGTTTTCGTGATGGGGTATCGAAATCATCTACCGTGATCTCAAGGCCCGCCATTCGGGTGACATCGACCTGCTGGTCGCTCCCGAGGATATGCCGCGCTTCACCCGGCTGGTGCGGACGCTCGGCTTCAAGGTCCCCCCCGACATCGAGGATATTCGTGACATTACCGCCGCCAACCACGAATTCACCCTGACTCACACGGCCGCTGGCTTCGACCTCCACTGGTCCCTGACGCATCCCCTGGAGGAAGCGCCGGTTGACGACGCCTCCTTCTGGCGAAGGTCCGAAATCGTCACCCTCGCGGAAGGGCCTTGCCGCAGCCTGGGCTTGGAGGACCATCTGCTGCTGCTCTGCTTCCATGCCACCCTGCACCATCGATTCCAGTACGTCGGCCCGCGCGCCCTGCTGGATATCGCCCGGGTCATCGAGCAGCCGCCGCGCCCCATCGATTGGCGGGACTTTCTGGCACGTGCCCATGACCTGGGCTGGTGCCGCGGCACCTGGCTGATCCTGGACCTGGTCAGGGAACATCTGGGGGTGCAACCGCCCGCCGGGGTGCTGGAGGGTCTGAGGCCCGCGGATGCGGACGATCCGGCCATTCGCGCGGCGGCCCTGGCGGCGATGTTTCTGGATCAGGGGAATGGCCAGGCCCTTGACCACCATCTGGTCCGCCTGGTGAGCGCGGCGACCTGGCGCGAGAGTCTCGCGATCTTGCGTGGGCGGCTCTTCCCGCCGCGCCGCTACGTCGCCAGCTACTTTGGCGTCAAGATCGACCACCCCGGCCTGACCTGGCTCTATGTCAAACGCTGGGGGATGTTACTGAAACGGGTGACGCCCAAGGTCGTGCATCTTTGGGGGGGCGACGCCGGGCGGCGCGCCGAACTGGAAAGAACCGCAACCATCACGGCTTGGCTGCGGCAACCCTGAAAGGGCGGCACGCGACCCGCCGACTTTCCAGCCTAGAAAGGGCATCGGTTTCCTCCTTACCGAAGCATGGCAATCATTGCCAAAGCCTGTCAAGTGGTTAGGGGCAAGCCCCCAGCTATCGGCGTTCTCTATGGCGATGCGGGTCATTACAAGTCTGGACAGTTCATTTGTTCCCAACATTCAGATCACTCGCCACTGACCACTGACCTGTATAGAATCGGGCTTAATCCTTGTCCCGCCTTGCCCCGGAGGAACGTATCCCATGGGTTCTGTCGTCGAATTGTATGAAGCCCTGGCCGGTGCCCAGGACGAGCGGGCGCGCGCCCGGGTGATCGCCGAGGCCTTCGAGGGGCTGGAAGAACGCTACCCGCACCTGCCGGACCTAGCCACCCGGCAGCATCTGCGCGAAACCGAGCTGCGCTTACAGAAAGAGATCGAACTGGTCCGCGCCGAGTTGAGAGAAACCGAGCTACGGCTCAAGAAGGAGATCGAACTGGTCCGAGCCGAGTTGCATAAGGAGATCGAGCTGGTCCGCGCCGAGTTGAGAGAAACCGAACTGCGGCTGCAGAAGGAGATCGTCCAGGTGCGCGCCGACCTGACGCTCCAGATCGAGCAGTTGCGCGGTGAAGTCAGGGCCCAGATCGAACAGTTGCGCGGCGAAGTCAAGGCCCAGATCGAAGCGTTGCGCGGCGAGGTCAAGACCGAGATCGAACGGAGCCGCAACAGCCTGTTGCTGTGGTTGATCCCCCTGATGTTCGCGCAGGTGGGAGCGATTGCCGCGCTGGTCAAATTGTTGTGAGCTGGGTGGGGCGGGATGACGAAGAAACCCTAACGGCCGTTATTGGTCGGAGGCTGTTGGGGTTCTGCGGTTCCCGGGAGTCGGTTTAAGCTGCGCTAATCCGACCTACATACTTCCCCCTCTCCCCAACCCTCCCCCGCGAGGGGGGAGGGAGCAAGAGAATCAGCGGTTTGGACTGCCGCCCCGTCAGGTGGTCGGCCCAACCACCGCTGTCGCCCCCATGGCCAGCATCCGCCGCTGGATCTCCGGGTCCAGCTTCAGCGGGCTGCCAGTACGCTGTTCCGCCAGGGCCGGGCAAAAGCCCGCCGGCCGCTCCCCCTCTGGCCAGGCGGCGAATTGCGCCTTGACCGCCGCCGTCACCGCGCGCACCCGCTCCAATTCCTGGGAGCCCCGCCACAGCTCCGCCACGGTTCGCTCGTGCAGATTGCCGATGGCGCGCCGCCACTGGACGCAGGGATAGACGTTGCCGATGGGGTCCACGGCCAGGGTCGAGGCGCCGGCGCCGCAATGGTGACAGGACCCCTCCCGGCTGAGGGCTTCATCCGGTGCCGCCGATTGGGGTTGCCGGGCCGCAGCCGCCGCGCGCTGCCGGTCCAGCACCCCCCGGATTCCCGCCACCGAGGGCGCCAGGTCCAGGGGGCTGGTATCCCCATCGTCGCGCGGGGTCAGGCGGGTATCCACCGACAGGGTCACCCCCAGGCCCTCGGCCAGGGCGAACATGGCCGCCGTCTCTCCCTCGTTCCAGGTGGTGAGGGGGCAGTTGAACTTGATCCGCTGCCCAACGGCCAGCAGGGTCCTGGCATTGGCGAGCAGGCGGGCGAAGCTGCCGGGGACTTGGGTCTGGCGGTCATGGGTGGCTGGGGTGGCGCCGTGCAGGCTCAATTCGACCATGAAGGGGTCGATCTCTTCCCGCAGGCGGTGTGCCGCCTGGCGGCCCAGGGCATGGCCGTTGGATTTGATGCGCACCACGAAGCCCAGGGCCCGCGCCCGACCGCCGATGGCCCAGAAATCCGGGTGGAGCAGGGGCTCGCCGCCGGAGAGGGTCAGGGTCAGGACCCCCAGGGCGGCCAGGTCGTCCAGCAGGCGGAAATAATCCTCCCGGCTCAGGGGGATACCCGGTTGGGCCCGGTCGTTGTAGCAGATGACGCAGTCCAGGTTGCAGCGGTAGCCCAGTTCCACCAGGACGCTGGAAAGGATGGCCCGGTCCCAGGTCTTGGCGATATGGTCTCTATAGCCCATCGCCACCCCCGCCCGC
Source organism: Chromatiaceae bacterium (assembly GCA_049654905.1). Lineage (GTDB taxonomy): Bacteria > Pseudomonadota > Gammaproteobacteria > Chromatiales > Chromatiaceae > M0108. The sequence continues at coordinate 1,624 of JBASIS010000235.1, read as the reverse complement.
CGGGGTCGCCACTGGCTCAATGACATGGGCGGCCTCGAGTTCCCCCAGGTAGCGCAGCACATCGGCCGCGAACACCGCCGGGTCCACGTCATAGTCCCCGGCCAGACGGTCCACCAGGTCACCGACCGGGGTCTGGCCGTCCAGGGCGGCCAGAATGCGGCTGCCCAGGGGGTTGAGGTTGAGCACCCGCGCGTCAACTTGCTGCACCACGATGGCCTCGCCGTCGATGATGCGATAGCGGATGGCGCTGCTGGCCTTGAGCAGGGTCGAGGATTCAATCATGGGCGGGCTCCCGGGACGGGATGGCGGAGGGCGGGGCTCCCTGGGGTCGCGCGGCGGCGGCCAGCAATGGCCAGAAGCCGGCGTCCTTGCGGAAGGTCAGATCATGGCAGTCCACGGCGCGCAGCAGGGACTCCAGCGTGGTCATGAGGTCCAGCACCCGGTAGGGGTCCTGATTGACGTAGGGCGCGGACCCGACCAGGGCGGCCAGGGCCTGGGGCCGGGCCAGGGGTACGAGCCGATGGGCCGGGCCCTTGGCCAAACGGCACACGCCGACGATGGGGTAGGACCGGTCGTCCCCGTGGGTCGGGCCCAACTCGCCGGCGAAGGGGACGCGCTGGACCAGCCAGCGGCCATCCTCCCGGCGCAGGGCATTGAGATCGTCGCTCAGCACCCGCTGACCCGCCTCCAGGGCCAGGCCGGAGAGGGTGGACTTGCCGGCGCCGGAATGGCCGAAGCCGATCCAGGCCCAGTGGCCGTCACTGACCCCGGCGCTGTGCAGCAGGACGCCGCCCCGGGCGAGCAGGGCATAGGCGCTCACCATGCGAAAGACGTTGTCGAAGACCAGATTGAAGCCAGGCGTGGTTTCGGTCGCGGACCAGAGGGCGGCGGACAGGTGGGGGGACCAGTCCAGCATCGCCAGCAGCTCCAGCCCGGCGATGCGCACCCGGTTGGGTCCATAGTCCCGGTCCAGGGTATAGGTCCAGCCGCGTTGCGCGAAGGGGCGGAAGTCCTCGGGAGCGGCGCGAAAGAGGTGGGTCTGCACCGCTGGCGTATCGCTACCCGAGGGTGCGCCCAGAAAATCCCCGTAGCGTTGTCGTACATAGGCCGCCTGCCGCGCGGACAGGCCTGAAAAGGCAAAGTGGGACCCGCTCATGGTCAGGTCCACGACCGCCTCGCCCCAGGGGACGCCCACAGGCTCCGCCGGGAATTGCCCCGGCTCCTTGAGAAAAAAGCTTCCAAAATTCATCGGCGCAGTCTCGTGATGCCTCGGATCAGGATAAAGGTGGCAAAGCGTCCCAGGGCACGCGCCCGATGCCAGGGCGGCACCTGGACGAGCTGCGGGGAGCAGTCGCCGCCGCCGACCAGGCCCAGGATCTCCGCGGCGGTGACGGCCCGATCGGGCCGGAGGGCTCGATCGCCCTGGGTGAGGTAGCGCCATTCGCCTCGGCGCCGATAGGCCCCCAGCACCCGGTGCAGGGCCAGCCCCCGGCCGGCGGTGCGTACCGCGACCACGTCCCCGGGCCAGTAACGGGATGCCGGTCCGGCAATAGCCACCCAGGCCCCGTCCTGGATCAGGGGGGCCATGCAGTCACCCCGGACCCGCAGGGGCAGGGGCGTCTCG
>JBASIS010000234.1:0-10733 GCA_049654905.1 Chromatiaceae bacterium | reverse complement strand
CCCGCGGGCCAGGAGTGCGTCGATTGCCACATGACCGAGAACCCCGGCCTCTACTGGGAATGGAACAAAAGCCAACATGGCCAGAATGGCGTCAACTGCCTGGATTGTCATGAGGCCAAGGAGGGGGATAAGGATGCCTTCAGCCACGAGGGTGCCCTCATCTCCATCGTGGTGACCCCCAAGGACTGCTCGAAATGCCATACCGCTGAGTACGAGCAGATGGAGGGTTCCCATCACTCCAAGGCCGGCGATATCCTCGCCTCCCTGGACAACCTGATGGGCGAGGTAGTGGGCGGACCCGCGGCGGTCAACGCCGGCTGCCGCCAGTGTCATGGCGGTCTCCTCGAGTTCGAAACCGAGGGCAAGAACAAGGGCCGCCCCCTCCCGGGTAGCTGGCCCAACACCGGCTCGGCCGCCTGAACCCGGACGGCTCCAAGGGCTCCTGCACCGCCTGTCATGGTCGCCATCGCTTCTCCCGCGAACAGGCCCGCACCCCGGACACCTGCGGCAAATGCCATGTGGGACCGGATCATCCCCAGATCGAGGTCTATAACGAGTCCAAGCACGGCATCATCTACCGCGCCCAGATCGAGGAGATGAATCTCAAGTCCGACAAGTGGATCGCCGGGGTGGATTACTCCGCCGCCCCCACCTGCGCCACTTGTCACATGAGCGCCGGCCTCAATCAGCCCAAGACGCACAATGTTGGCGAGCGTATCTCCTGGACCCTGAGGCCCCCCATCTCCACCAAGATGAACCTGGTGAAGCTGGAGGATGGCAATGAGTTCGACGTCCCCGAGGGTAAGGAACTGCCCAAGGTTGGCGACGAAGCCAAGGGCTCCAAAGTGGTCGAAGTCATCACCTGGAAGGACCGCCGCGCCAAGATGGAGAGCGTCTGCTTCGGTTGCCACTCCACCAGCGTGGTCGAGGGCCACTACAAGCAGTTCGACGACGTGGTCGATCTCTATAACGAAAAGTTCGCCAAGCCTATCGCCGCCGTCATGGCCGCCCTCAAGGAGAAGGGTTACATCACCCCCGCGCCCTTTGACGAGCCGATCGAATGGACCTGGTGGGAGATCTGGCACCACGAGGGTCGTCGCGCCCGCCATGGCGCCGCCATGATGGGCCCGGACTACACCTGGTGGCACGGCATCTACGAGGTGGCCAAGCACACCTATTTCGAGTGGATTCCGCAACTCAAGGAAGTGGTCCAACACAAGGATAAGAACGACAAGGCGGCCGTGGCTCTGCTGGAGAAGCACTTCAAGCCCATCGAGGGTCATGACTGGTACTTCAACGGCATGAGCAAGGAGTCGCTGGAAAAGGTGCGTGCCGGTTTCGAGGCCCGTTACGGCAAGGGGTCCTTGAAATAGGCCGGTCCTAGATCGCGATCAAGCGAGATCCCGCGCGGGGCCTGGTGCCCCCCGCGGGATTTTTCATTTCTGGAGGAGATATTGTCATGAAAATCCGTTTATTACTCGCCGCCACGCTCCTGTGCCTGGCCCTGCCCCTGGCCGCCGCCGAGGAGCCCAGCCTGCTTCAGCAGGGCGAGACCCTGCTCAACGAGGGCAAGCTCCCGGAGGCCCTCGCCGCCCTGCAACAGGCGGTGGTCGCCGAGCCGAACTCCTCCCGGGCCTTCCAACGCCTGGGCGGCGCCCAGCTCATGAGTCAGGACTATGCCGGCAGCATCCAGAGCTTTCAGCGCGCCATCAGCCTGGACGCCAACAATGCCGACGCCTTCGTCGGCATGGCCATGGCCTATCTCCATGGGGGCCGTTATGGCCAGGCCCGCTCCGCGCTGGTAGAGGCCAGGCGCATCGCCCCCGACAAAGGCCCCAAAATCGACGAGGTCATCGCCTGGATCGATCAGCGGCCCACCCTTTAGGAGGGTATGCAGTACGCCAGGCATTGGGGATGGGTTTGTCATGCCCGCCCGGATGCTCTAGCCTTATAGCCTCCTGAGCCATCCAGGAAGCGCATTGGCGGGAATAGTAGGGTGCAGGATCAAGGCGGCGATTGGCTCGCGGTACCGCCAATCGCTGCCTTGTCCCAGATCCGATTGTCAGGAGACATCCGTGGGCAACCCCTTCTTTGACCGGCCGATTCTCAATTCCCCCTATGCCTGCCCCCGGCGCCATTGGGAACTGGACGCCACCGGTCAACCGACTCAAAGGATTCTTGAAACCCGGCGTCGCGCGGAGTTCATCACCCCGATCCCCAAACCCAAGAAACAAAGCGGTCCTGGCAAGCAGAGCGAGATAGCCTTCGATGAAGGCATGGGGCTGAGTACCGAGGATCAGCGCTACGACCACACCGCCATCATCAACGCCCTTCGCCAGGAGGTGGATCGCTGGCGCCAGGACCCCGACCCAAATCATTGGCGGGTCACCCCCGAGACGGCCCGTCTCCTCCAGCATTGGCGCCATCACCCCTTCAGCGGCATCCGCCCCTTCTTTTGCCAGGTCGAGGCCGTCGAGACCGCCATCTGGCTGACCGAGGTCGCGCCCCAGATCGGCAAGGCCGGCGAACGCTTCCTGAGGCATCTGACCGACGCGAACCGCGATGCCAACCCGGAGCTGATGCGCCTGGCCCTCAAGCTCGCCACCGGGGCCGGCAAGACCACCGTCATGGCTATGCTGATCGCCTGGCAGACCGTCAATGCCGTGCGCCGACGGGGCTCCAGGAAGTTTACGCGCGGCTTTCTCGTCGTCACCCCCGGGATCACCATCCGGGACCGCCTGCGGGTCCTCCAGCCCAGCGACCCCGACAGCTATTACGCCAGCCGCGAGCTGGTCCCCAGCGACCTGCTCGATGAGGTCAAGCGCGCCAAGATCGTCATCACCAACTACCACGCCTTCCGGCGACGCGAGCGCCTGGAAGTCTCCAAGGGCGGTCGCCTCTTGCTGCAAGGCCGAGGTGGCGAGGCCCTGGACACCCAGGAGACCGAGGGCCAAATGCTCCAGCGTGTCATGCCCGACCTGATGGGCCTGAAGAACATCCTGGCCATCAACGACGAGGCCCACCACTGCTACCGCGAGAAGCCGAATCAGGATCAGGAGGTCAATCTGACGGGGGACGATAAGAAGGAGGCCGAGAAAAATAGTGCCGCCGCCCGACTCTGGATCTCCGGTCTGGAGGCGGTCAATCGCCACCAGGGCCTGGCTCGCGTCTTTGACCTTTCCGCCACCCCCTTCTTCCTGCGCGGTTCCGGTTATGCCGAGGGCACCCTCTTCCCCTGGACCCTGAGCGACTTCTCGCTGATGGATGCCATCGAGAGCGGCATTGTCAAGTTGCCGCGCGTGCCCATCGCCGACAACATCCCCGGCGGCGAGATGCCCATGTTCCGCAACCTCTGGGAGCACATCGGCAAGAAAATGCCCAAAAAGGGCCGGGGCAAGGCGGCGTCACTGAATCCGCTCGATCTGCCGCCCCCGCTTCAGACGGCTCTGGAGGCCCTGTACGGCCACTACGAGAAGACCTACCTTCTGTGGAGTCAGGCGGGAGTACCAGTCCCGCCCTGTTTCATCGTCGTTTGCAACAACACGGCCACCTCCAAGCTGGTTTACGACTACATCTCTGGCTTCCAGCGCTACCATGACGACGGCACCCGCAAACTGGAGGCCGGCCGCCTGCCCCTGTTCCGCAACCACAACGAGGCTGGCGACCCCCTGCCACGCCCCCGGACCCTCCTGATCGATAGCGAACAACTGGAATCCGGCGAGGCCCTGGACGAGAACTTCCGTGCCATGGCCGCCGATGAGATCGAACGCTTCCGGCGCGAGATCATCGAGCGTACCGGTGATCCGCGCCAGGCCGAAAACCTCACCGATCAAGACCTCCTGCGCGAAGTCATGAACACGGTCGGCAAGCCTGGCCGGCTCGGGGCCGAGATTCGCTGCGTGGTCTCGGTCTCCATGCTCACCGAGGGCTGGGATGCCAACACGGTCACCCACGTCCTGGGGGTCCGCGCCTTCGGCACCCAGCTCCTGTGCGAGCAGGTTATCGGCCGGGCCCTGCGCCGCCAGTCCTATGAGCTCAACGAAGAGGGGCTCTTTAACGTCGAATATGCCGATGTCCTGGGTATCCCGTTCGATTTCAATGCCACCCCCACGGTGGCACCGCCGCAGCCACCGCGACAGACCATCCAGGTCAAGGCGGTCCGCCCCGAGCGGGATGCCCTGGAGATCCGCTTTCCCCGCGTGGCGGGCTATCGCACCGAACTGCCCGAGGATCGGCTGGCGTCCCAATTCGACGCGGACTCGGTCCTGGAATTGACACCGGACCTGGTCGGTGCCGCGCAAACGCTCAATGCCGGCATCATCGGTGCAACCGTGGATCTCAACCTTGTCCATACGGGGGAAGTGCGCCACGCCCAGGTGCTCTACGAGCTGACATCCCACCTCTTGCTCAGCCGCTATCGCGATGCCAACGGTGAGCCCCAACTCCATCTCTTCGGCCAACTCAAGCGCATTACCCGCCAGTGGCTCGATGGCTATCTTCACTGCAAGGGCGGGGTTTACCCGGCGCAACTCAAGTACAAGACCCTGGCGGATATGGCCTGTGAACGGATCAACGCCGGCATCACCCGCGCCTTCATCGGCCAGCGCCCCGTCAAGGCCCTCCTCGACCCCTACAACCCGGTCGGCTCCACCCTTCATGTCAACTTCACGACCTCCAAGACCGACCGCTGGGAGACGGCCCCCGACCGCTGTCACCTCAACTGGGTCATCCTGGATAGCGATTGGGAGGCGGAGTTCTGCCGCGTCGCGGAGGCCCATCCCCAAGTGCGCGCCTACGTCAAAAACCACAACCTGGGCTTCGAGGTGCCTTACCGATACGGTGCCGAGATGCGCCGCTACCTGCCCGACTTCATCGTCCTGGTGGATGATGGCCATGGCGACGACGACCCTCTGAACCTCATTGTCGAGATCAAGGGCTACCGGGGCGAGGATGCCAAGGACAAGAAGGCCACGATGGACACCTACTGGATCCCCGGCGTGAACAACCTCGGCACCCACGGCCGCTGGGCCTTCGCGGAATTTGGTGACCTTTACCAGATCCAGGCCGACTTCCAGGCCAAGGTCGAGGACGAGTTCAATCAGATGATCGCGCGCCTCGTAACAGTGCCGGTGACCGAGGCAGCATGACCATGGCAAAGAAAACCCTCAAGGGCCTGCACGTCGCGACCATCACCCATGACGAAGCAACCCGCAAGAACATCCCGACGGCCGAATACCAGCCGGTGATGCAGAAGGCCGAGCAGGACCCGGTGCCGGTGACCTATGAGCGCGCCGGGGCCGGATTCGATAAAGAAAAGGGGCAGCACAACCGGGACCTCGATCCCCAACTCATCTGGCGCGGCAAGGACCAGCAGGACTGGAGCGATCTCGTCGTCAATGCTCCGCCCCTTTACATCCAGGAGAAGATCCACCCCAAGGTCCTGATCGACGATCTGCTACGCCAATCCAAGAAGCCCGCGCTCTGCGGGAGCGGGGCCGGGGGTGCGGGTGAGCAGATCGACATGTTCGCCGATTTCAATGGCATCCCCAAGGACGCGGACAGGACCGAGTTCTACCGCCACGACCAGAACTGGTCCAACCGTATGATCCTCGGCGACTCGTTCCAGGTCATGGCCAGCCTGGCCGAGCGCGAGGGGCTGCGCGGCAAGGTGCAGTGCATCTATCTCGATCCGCCTTACGGCATCAAATTCAACAGCAACTTCCAGTGGTCCACCACCAGCCGGGATGTGAAGGACGGCAACGTCGGCCACATCACCCGCGAGCCGGAGCAGGTCAAAGCCTTCCGCGACACCTGGCGCGACGGCATCCACAGCTACCTCACCTACCTGCGCGACCGGCTCACCGTCGCCCGCGATCTCCTCACCGATTCCGGCTCCATCTTCGTGCAGATCGGCGATGAAAATGTCCACCGCGTCCGGGCGGTGATGGATGAGGTGTTCGGGGAAGAAAACTGCATCGCACAAATCACGATCGAAAAGACGAGCAGCCAGACTCAAGATTTCCTCTCGCTAGTTACCGATTACATTCTATGGTTCGCTAAATCCAGAGTCGCACTGAAATTTCGTTCGCCGTGGATGCCCAAGCAACGCGGCCAATCCGGCTTTTCGGAATACTCACGACTCGCCTTCGCTGACTTGTCTCGTCGGCCAATGACGAGCGAGGAGAAGGCCAAGGCTGACTCAATTCCTTCTGATGTCCGTGTGTATCGTCAGGACAATCTAACCAGCCAAAGTCTCGGCCGCCAAAAGGGAGAAGGCGCGGCTTCGTGGTTTCCCGTATCAATTGAGGGCACAGAATACCGTCCAAGTATCACGAATCGTTGGAAGACCAGCGAGGACGGAATGAGGCGTCTCGGTTACGCATCACGCCTTGAACCAAGAGGCAGCAGTCTGAGCTACGTGAGGTTCATTGATGACTTCCCGGCCATCGCCATTAACAACATCTGGTCTGACGTGAAGTTCTCCAGTCGCGCTGAGGACAAGACTTACATTGTCCAAACTTCCGCTCGCACAGTTCAGCGTTGCATCCTCATGGCCACCGACCCCGGTGATCTCGTGCTCGATCCGACCTGCGGGTCCGCCACCACCGCCTTTGCCGCCGAGCAATGGGGCCGCCGCTGGATAACGATTGATACCTCGCGCGTGGCGCTGGCTCTGGCCCGCACCCGCATCATGGGCGCTCGCTATCCCTTTTACCTGCTGGCCGATTCCCGCGAGGGCCAGCTCAAGGAAGCTGAAGTCACCCGTACCGCACCCTCGTCCCAGCCGACCCACGGCAACATCCGCCACGGCTTCGTCTATGAGCGCGTGCCGCACATCACGCTCAAGTCCATCGCCAACAATGCCGAGATCGACGTCATCTGGGAAAAGTGGCAGGAGACGCTGGAACCCTTGCGCGAGCGTCTGAACGCGGCGATGAAACAGGGATGGCAGGAATGGGAGATCCCGCGCGCGGCCGAAGACCCTTGGCCCCCCGAGCCCCGGCGGCACTTCGATGCCTTGAGGGCCGAGCAAGCCAAAGGCGGGAACGCCAGGCCGAACAAGATCGACGACGACCGGCGCGCGCTCAACAAGGCCCTCAAGCGGGATTACACCCTGGAGACCCTGCCGGACCGCCCCGTCGATCCCTGGCCTGACCCGGTTAGCAAGCTGCATGCGGATTGGTGGCAGGCCCGCATCGCTCGCCAGCGGGAGATCGACGCCTCTATCGCCGCCAAGGCCGATTTCGAGTACCTCTACGACAGGCCCTATAGCGACAGGAAGACGGTCCGTGTCGCTGGCCCTTTCACCGTGGAGAGCCTGTCCCCCCATCGGGTGCTGGGCGTTGACGAGAACGATGAACTGATCGACCCAACGGATCGCATTGCCCATCCCGATGCCGGCTATGGGGAGAAGCAGACCTTCCCCCAAATGATCCTGGAGAATCTTAAGGTGGCCGGGGTACAGCAGGCCCACAAGGAGGGCCGGATCAACTTCACCTCCTTGCTACCCTGGCCCGGCGATCTGGTCTGCGCGGTCGGCCGCTATCGCGAAGGCAATCCGGAAACCGGGACCGAAAAGCGCGCCGCCATCTTCATCGGCCCCGAGTTCGGTACCGTCAGCCGTCCGGATCTGGTCAGCGCCGCCCGCGAGGCCGGTGATGCCGATTTCGATGTCCTGATCGCCTGCGCCTTCAACTACGAGGCCCATGCCACCGACTTCAATAAGCTTGGCCGCATCCCGGTGCTCAAGGCGCGGATGAACGCCGACCTGCACATGGCCCATGACCTGAAAACTACCAGTAAGGGCAACCTGTTCGTCATCTTCGGCGAGCCGGACATCGAGATCCTGCCCGCCGAGGACGGCCAGGTGCGGATCAAGATCAACGGCGTGGACGTCTTCCACCCCAGTACCGGCGAGGTCCGCAGCGACGGCGCCGCGGGCATCGCCTGCTGGTTCATCGACACCGATTACAACGAGGAGAGTTTCTTCGTCCGCCATGCCTACTTCCTGGGCGCCGAGGACCCTTACAAAGCGCTGAAGACGACCCTCAAGGCCGAGATTAACGAGGAAGCCTGGGCCTCCCTGCATAGCGATACCTCCCGCCCCTTCCCCAAACCTGCTTCCGGACGCATTGCCGTCAAGGTCATCAATCATCTGGGCGATGAGGTGATGAAGGTCTTCAGGGTGCCGCAGGCTCTCGAGGGCCACAGGAAAACCGGCGAGCAGGCCGTCCGGTGAACGAGCCTGCTGGGAGCGGACGAGGCGACTGGCAACCACCCCTGGCGTCACCCTTCGCTACGTGGATTGTGACTTGTCGGTGGCCACCGTAGCGGCGGACTTGGACGGTAGCGCCAACCCAGGGGGCGGCCGATGGATACCCTGATCGCGCACCCCGTCGACCCCTGGTTTCGCTTCGAGATCGAGCGGCACCTGGCGATGATCGAGGCCGACCACGGCGTGCGGGTGTTGTACGCCTGCGAGTCGGGCAGCCGGGGCTGGGGTTTTGCCTCGCCGGACAGCGACTACGACGTGCGCTTTCTGTACGTGCACCCGCTCGACTGGTACCTGCGGGTCAGTCCGCAACGGGACGTGATAGAACTACCTATCTCAGGGGATTTGGACGTCAACGGCTGGGAACTGCGCAAGGCCCTGGGGTTATTGAAGAAGGGCAATGCGACCCTGATCGAGTGGCTGGATTCTCCGATCATCTATCGCGCCGAACCGGCATTCCTCGACGCTCTGCGCCATGCCGCCCAGTTCACGCACCGGCCGGAGCGGTCCTTCTATCACTACATCCACATGGCGCGGGGGAATCACCGGCAATATCTCGGGGGCGGGCAGGTGCGCCTGAAGAAGTACCTGTACGTCCTGCGCCCCGTACTGGCCGCCACCTGGATCGAGCAGGGCCGGGGCCTTGCCCCGATGCGATTTCAGGACCTCGTTGACGCCTTGATCGAAGAGCCGGGGCTGCGTACCGCCATCGCCGACCTGCTGGCCTGGAAACGCAGCGCGTTGGAGTTTGCGTATGGCCCACGGATCCAAATCATCGACGACTACTTGACCTCTGAGCTGTCGCGGCTCGAACGCGCCTCGATCCCGCCGGCGCACGACATCGACTTCTTGGTACTTGACCGGCTGCTGTTCGAAACCGTGACTCAGCGGGACAGGACAGACTGATGGCGTTCCGCATCGCCGGCTTAAATAGAGGCAGCGGGCCGGGGGGCCGCGACTTGGGATTTTCTGGATGGCCCTGATCATTATTGCTATCGTACTCGTGGCTTCCGCCAGTCCCCGCCTCAACCGAAACAGATCCTGGTACCGGGTGTCCGCGCCTGGGAGGCGCCAAGCAGGCCGTTAGCTCCCATCAACAACCACAGGAGATTCGGATGCGCATGATAACCGCGCCAGCTGGCAATCGGCCAAAGCCTTTTGTGCAAAAAATACTCCTGGCGGTCTTGCCCCTATTGCTGTTTCCAGGCTGCGCCACGCAGGATGAAGCCGGCACTGTGCTGGGCAGCGCCGCCGTGGGTGCGGCTATCGGCGCCTTGGGCGGAGCGGCCTTAGGTTCCACCTCTCGCCATGGCTATTACTACGGGTATCCCAGCCGTTCGGACATGGCCGCCAGTGGCGCTCTCGCGGGGGCGGCGGTGGGTGGGGCCATTGGCGTGGCCAACGTCGCCCAGCAACGGGAGTACCAGCGTCGGGAGGACTATTACATGGCTCAGGAGGCGGCTAGGCAGTACGGCGATACCCAATGTACCAGTACCCGGACGGTGGATGACTATGGCCATGTCCGGACCACGGAAACCTGCACATCGAACGTCCAACGGCCTGGCTATCAAAGTTACTGAATGGGTCTAATCGGTATTCCATCGAAAAGGTGACGGGTTAGGAAGGAGTTTTCAATGGAAATAAGGTTCTCAAGACACGCGAAGCGACGTGCGAAGCTTTACGATATTCCTGAATCCACTGTCGAACGAATAATAGCGAATGCGAATCTTGCCGATGGCGAGAACCAGATTATAGAGCTTGCTCCGGGCTTTAAGTTTCCACTGAAAATCATCGCGGTTCTTGAAGGCCAAGTTATTACAGTAATCACTACCTACCCACTCAAGAAAGGGCTTCGATATGAAAGTTCACTATGACGATGAAGTAGATGCCTTATATTTAGTTCTTGGTGACCAGGAACCGGATGGGGTAATCGAAATCGCGGAGGGCGTCAACCTCGACACGACAGAAGATGGAAAAATAACCGGAATAGAAATACTTAGGGCGTCAGACAGGCTTAATATTGATACTATCTTGTCTTATACCCTTGATCTAGATAAAAGTATAATTAAAAAGAAGGCAGCCTAACCATCATGCTGTGCTTGATCCCACACCCAAACCACGACTTCGCGACCTGCAAGCTGAGTTCGAGGCGAGGAGGGGCTATGCGTTCATTGGCGACGCGTTATGGGCAGGTCAAGCACCCCCCTAAAATACGTTCCAGCGGACATCCTGGAAAGCCGCGCAGGTTGGTGAATTCAGTCGGTAGAAAATAGGAGTCAACTTGGTATCCCCACGATTGGTCGCGAAAATTGAAGCTGAAGAGCCAACTCTTCGTTTAGAGACTGTCTAGTAAATAACCTCTTGATTTATAATGCGAAAAATCTTAAGATACACGATTATTTGCCTCCATGCAATTTTATTTGGAAATATAAATATGGTTTCAGCCGATAGCGAATTGACC
>JBASIS010000233.1:0-7048 GCA_049654905.1 Chromatiaceae bacterium | reverse complement strand
GCTTGGCGGCATACTCGGCTTGGGCGAAGGAGATTTGCTTGAGCATGGGGCTATTCACGGTCGGGGAGAAGATGGAATGCATTATATCACATGCGATACTTAAGGTTGTAATAAATCAGTGTCTCCTCAAGGGCTTCCTCGATGAGGAAATCCAGTTTTCCCGCGGCCGAGTCTCTGTTGATTTCTTCGTCCCAAGCCTGCCAGTCACGCTTGGACAACCAGTGGATGAGCTTTGTGTACTCCCAGTGCGGCAGGGCCTCGATGTCTGATTTAACTTCTTCTAAGGTTTTCATGGAGGTGATTTTTTTGTCTCAGAACTGACCTGTGAATATTCCCAGAACCCCGGACTAGGGGCTCTTTGGGCCGTCCGATGAGGTCGTCGATTATCAGGGGCGCTAGATCATGCCCAGGCTGCCCAGAGACCCGCCAACGCCAGCACCTGGCCGTGCGGGTCGCTGGCGTTGATGAGCCGCGCGGCTCCTCGTCAGCGGATGCCGCTAGGTCAAAGACCCGGGTCAGTTCCTCAGGGCGACGGCCGGAGTCGGGCCGACCTGCTCGGACCTCAGGGCCGACCTTACTGGATGAGGTGCCCGGCCGAATCGCCGGACTTGGATGACTCGTAGGGGAAATGCAGGTGACCGTAGCGGATGACCAGGACCGCAAGGGCGATGATCAGCACCCCGGTGGCCGTGGCGATGATGTCCCAGGGCCCCAGATTCTTCATATCCAGGATCAGGTGCCGGGCGAGTGCCACCATGGCGATATAGAGCGGCATGCGGATAGGCAGGGCCCCGGACTCCAGGTAGACCCCGACCATGGCCAGGACCTCCAGGTAGATGAACAGCAGCAGCAGGTCGGCCAGGGTGACCTCCTGGGCCGCGACCATTTTCAGCAACTCCTGGCCGCCGGCGATCAGGGTCGCCGCCGAGATCACCACCAGGCCGACGACCTCCAGGGCGCCGAGGATGGACCGGCTCAGGGCGACGACGCGGGGATTGGGTTGCTGAGAGGACATGGGAAGATGATAGCGAACCCTTGGGGCTAGGGGAAATGTCTGTCCCTCTCGCCTTCGGCCCAAGTCTTCCGGCCGTTGATGAAGATGGGGGTCAAGGTCGGTAGCAACCCGAGCAGCATCCAACCGTTAAGCTGTTCATCGCCTAATCCCCCGAATCCCCAGATCGCCCAAGGTATCGTCAGCAAAAAAAGCAGGTACAGGCTCAAGTAAAGCCGCCAATAGGGTGTTGTCGGATGGCACCATGGTGCGAAGCGCCGTATCGCCCAGATGGCGGTTACGAAGACCAGTAAGCCGGTGCATCCTGCCGCTATCTTTCCTTGAGCCAGAAATACCAGCGCAACGATCGCGACCCACAGGAAGCCGCCAATCCAGCCCCACGTCCAGCCAGCCTTTTCGCCTTTGCGTTCTACCCTGATGTATTCCACTGCTGGAGTTTCCTGATTTCTATTACGCCACGAGGTCTATAACCGGGGCGATCAGTGGATTTCGCGTGGCGTTGCCGGGAAGGCGGCAATCGATACCGAAACCCTGGCCGCCGAGATCTTTGGCGAGGGCGCGGCGCAGATCGGCGTAGGCGTATTCAGTCCGCTTGGCCGTCGCATAGCGCCGCGGTGGGGCCTGGTGCAAATGGGCACTGTAGATCCAGGTAATCGTCGTCGTCGCCATGCAGAAATGCCGATGATGGGTCACGGCCCTCCCCAGCCCCTGCCCATCCAACAGCGTGGTCCCACCAGCGGGGGGCTGTCGGCATCAAGCCGTCATCCGCACCACCCCGGTCACAATACCCAGGATTTCGATCTCCTCATGGCGGAGATAGAGCGGCGCCATCTCGGGATTGGCTGGTTGGAGGCGGACCCCCGCCGCTGCCACATAAAAACGCTTGAGCGTCACCTGGTGGCCGTTGATCAAGGCCACCACGGTTTCGCCATTCGCGGCGGTCTGGCGCTGTTCGATGACGATGATGTCCCCATCCTGGATCTGGTCGTCAATCATGGAGTGGCCGCGTACTCGCAGGGCATAGCTGGCTTTGCGGGTCATGTGGCTGGGGACCCGGATGGTTTCCTGCTCTTCGGGGGTTTCCACGGGCCGGCCCGCACTCACGTAGCCCAATAAGGGCACCTCAATACCGGGTTCTGTCTCCAGATCCAAGGGTTCGAGGCGGGGGTCCCAGGACAGGTGGGTCCGTTTGGGCATCATATATATTACTCGGGTCATCCGGGGGCTCCAGAGCAGGGCGGTAGGTCGTTGGGGATAGGATAACGCCGCAGCTACTGCCGCGGGTATTGCCGTGCCGCCTATAGCCCGTCCTGATCAGCCCGGCCCGCAGGCGTCGCTTGTCAAGAGCCTCCCAGCGCGTCTACCATGCCCTCGCGCCGGCCGCTCGCGCGGTTAGATTTCCTAATCCCTGCGCTGCGCGCCATAGCACCTCGACGCGGTACGGGATGCATTCGCACGGGGACGGTGGGAACGAAATTAGGACTGCAGACGCCGGCGGCGGGTCTCCCGCGTACCAATCCGGCACCCGCCGCTCGATAGCGGCTAAGCTTGGCCCGAACTGCCACCCGGAGTCGCCATGCCTCCTGCCCCGCCCGCCCGCCGCCCCTTGACCAGCCGAGACAGCCGCTGGGCCCGCGTCCTCGCGACCTGGCTCGCCCATCGGCGGGTCCCACCCAACGCCATCTCGCTCGCCAGCCTGGGCTTTGCGACCCTGGGCGCCGCCGCCATGCTGGTCGCCCCCGGGACGACCGGCGGGGCCAGGTCCGCCCTCTTCGTCCTGGCCGCCGTCGGCATCCAGTTGCGCCTGCTGTGCAATCTGCTGGACGGCATGGTCGCGGTGGAGGGGGGCCTTGGATCTAAGTCTGGAGAAATCTACAACGAGGTCCCGGACCGCATTGCCGATCCCCTGCTTCTGGTCCCGGCGGGTTATGCAACCGGTTTCGCCTTCGGGCCCGAGCTGGGCTGGCTGTGCGGCCTGCTGGCCCTGCTGACCGCCTACATCCGGGCCATGGGTGGGTCCGCCGGTCTGTCCCAGGGTTTCCAGGGGCCCATGGCCAAACCCCACCGCATGGCGGCCCTGACCCTGGGGTTGGTGGCCGCCGCCCTGACCGTGCCCCTGGAGCTCGACGGGACTGTCCTGCTGGTGACCCTGGCGGTCATAGCCCTGGGGGCCCTGGCCACCGCTTGGCGGCGGACCGCGGCCATCCGCCGCGCACTGGAGGCGCGATGAGCGAGGCCGCGATCTACACCCCGCCGGTCCGGCACTGGACGGCGGATCTGGCCGCTGGCGTTCTCGTCGCCTTGACCCGGTTAATCACCGGGGCCCAGGCCCGCTGGGTGGGCAGCGCATCTGGACCGGAGGCGATCCAGCAGCTCTATTTCGCCAACCATTCCAGCCACCTGGACGCCCTGGTCCTGTGGGCCGCCCTGCCCCCCGCCCTGCGCCGCCTGACCCGCCCAGTGGCGGCGGCGGACTATTGGGACAGGCCCGGGCTGCGGGGCTGGATTGCGCGGGAACTGCTCAACGCCGTCCTGGTGGACCGCGGCAGCGCCCAGGGCGGGCGCGAGGCCCTGGCCCGCCTGAGCCAAGCCCTGGCCGAGGGGGCCTCACTCATCCTGTTCCCGGAGGGGACCCGGGGCGATGGGGTCGCTATCGGCGAGCTGAAGCCGGGGCTTTACTTCGTGGCCAGGTCGCGCCCGGACCTGGACCTGGTCCCGGTGTACTTGCAGAACCTGTGCCGCATCTTGCCCAAGGGCGAGATACTGCCCGTGCCGCTCCTGGGGAGCAGCACCTTCGGCCCACCCCTGCGCCTCACGCCTGGCGAGGGGCGCCGTGCCTTTCTGGACCGGGCGCGCAGCGCCCTCATCGCCCTGGGGGGACAGCCATGAACGTGGCCTGGGACCAAGAGATCGTCGCCCTGCTCGCGGGCATCCTGGGGCTGCTGGTCCTGGCCAGCGCCATCGGCTGGGTCCTGGGGCAACGGGTCCAGGCCGAGGCCGGCCAGGCGGTGGTGGCCAACCTGAATGCCCGGGTCCGGGCCTGGTGGGTGATGACGGCGGTCTTCGCCGCGGCGCTGGCCACCGGCGGCATAGGCTCGGTGATCCTGTTCGGGCTGACCTCCTTCATCGCCCTGCGCGAGTTCATCACCCTGACCCCCACCCGGCGTGCGGACCACCGCACCCTGTTCTGGGCCTTCTTCGTCTTCGTCCCCGTTCAGTACTGGCTGGTCGCCACCCAGTGGTACGGGCTCTTTGTCATCTTCATCCCGGTCTATGCGTTCCTGTTCGTGCCGGTGCGCAGTGTGCTCGCCGGGGACACGGAGGACTTCCTCGCCCGCACCGCCAAGATCCAATGGGGGCTCATGGTCGCGGTCTACTGTGTGAGCCACGCCCCGGCGCTGCTCATGCTGGACATCCCGGGCTATGCCGGGGAGAACGCCAAGCTCCTGCTCTATCTCATCGTAGTGGTGCAGTTGAGCGACGTGCTCCAGTACCTCTTCGGCAAGACCCTGGGCCGGCACAAGATCGTCCCCAAGGTGAGCCCCAACAAGACCTGGGAGGGGACTGTCGGGGGCATTGCCACGGCGACCCTGATCGGCACCGCCCTCTGGTGGGTGACCCCCTTCAGCCCCTGGGAGGCGGCGGGCATTGCCCTGGTGGTCAATCTGGCCGGCTTCGCCGGGGGCCTGTGCATGTCCGCCATCAAGCGCGATCGGGGCATCAAGGACTTCGGCAGCCTGATCCAGGGCCACGGCGGTGTGCTGGACCGCATCGACTCCCTGTGCTTCGCCGCGCCGCTGTTCTTCCACCTGGTGCGCTATCTCTACACCTGATGCCGCCCCGGTGCACTGGGACTATGCCGAGCTGGCGGCCCGGGCTTGGCGTCGGGCCCAACGGCCGAGCGCCCAGAGTCTGGTCGCTGGCCAGGTGCCCGGAACGGATCGCGACCAGGCCCTGGCGCGGCTGGCGGGGGTGGAGTGGCGCTGGCAGCCTAGGGTAATACGATGGATACAAGATGGCTGAAGGGCGGTTTTCTCCCCGTCGCGCCCCGTCACTCCGATCTCGCCTCAACCCACCTCCGATCACGCCATTCCAGGCGGGGATTATCGCCATGCCCAGCCCTCCCACAGTCACCCCCGTTACGAGGAGCGCGCGCGTCTTCATGTGGACGGCCTGCGTCTTCGTCGCGGCGGCGGGGGTCTCGCTCTTCCTGTTGAGCGAGCAAACGAGCGACTTCTTTGCCTGGACCATCAAGCCCCCCGTTACGGCGGCCTTCCTCGGCTGCGGCTACCTCGCGGTCGCCACGGCCCTGGGGTTAGGGTTTCGCGAAGCGGACTGGGCACGGGTGCGGGTGGGTGTCTGGGTGGTGGCCACGGGGCTCGTCTCGATCCTGATCGCTACTCTCCTGCACCTCGACAAGTTCCATCTGCAAAGCCCGCTCTGGACGGCCAAGGCCTGGGCCTGGAGTTGGCTCTTCCTCTATGTCGCCCTGGTCCCCGGCCTGCTGGCCGCTCTCTGGACGCAATGGCGCCAACCGGCGGCGGTACCAACGCCGGGCACGGCACTGCCCGCCGCCTTGCGTCTCGCCCAGTGGGTGCTGGGCAGCCTGATGGCGGTGATGGGGGCGGCACTGTTCGTGGCCCCGGGGAGTGCGGAGCAACTTTGGCCCTGGTCCCTGACCCCACTGACGGCACGCATGGTCGGCAGCTTCTATCTGGCCATTGGTGTGAGCCTCTTCGCCGCGGCGCGGGAGAACGATTACGCCCGCATCCGGGTGGCGAGCTTCGCCTATGTGGTATTTGCCGTGCTGCAACTCGTCACGGTCCTGCGCTACCCGGTCGTGGACTGGCTGGCCCTGCCGGGGCTGATGCTCGCCGCGGTGTTGCTCGCCCTGTTCGCCATCGGGAGCCTCGGGGTGCGCGGCGGGCGGTGACGGCTGGCAATCGCGGCGCGTCTGGCGTTCAATGCTCGCGGATGATCGCACTTTGGGAGATGGGAAATGGGTATGTTCGATTCGCTCTATATCATGCTCGACGGCCGGGAGACCGAGGTACAGACCAAGCGCTTCGACTGCGCCCTCGCCAGCTATCGGCTGGGCGATTGTGTCGATGGAGCCACACCCGGGGTGCATGTCTATTTCGATGAGCTGGACCTCGACGCCGGCGGTAACCTGGTTTACGGGCGTTCGGACGAGGCAGCCCGATCCCTGACCCTGTTCGTCGTCCTCGCCCATGGGGTCTTCGTCGAGTACAGCGTCAGCGAAGGCCGTCTGGGCCCGCCCGCCATCCAGGAGCGGATTGCGCAGCTGCGCGAGCGCTGGAGCGACTCGGCCCGGCTCGTGGACTTCCTGGTCGGGGTCGTGCGGGACAGGCAGCAGGTAATCGAACGGCTCGAGGGACGCATCAGTCGAGCCACCGTAACCATCACCAGCGCCCGCAAGCTGCGCGCCGGTGAGGAACTCAAGGGTCTGCTCGGACTGGTGCATGAGGAAGACCAACGCCTGACCCGTGGCGATGACCCACTGGACGTCGTGGAGTGGGCGCTGGGCAGCGACGGGCTCGCCTGGGGGTGGCCCAGCGGTGCCGGCGCCAGCGCCGACCCGCTGGCCGACTATCGGCTCTGACCTGCTTCCGGTGCATGGGGATTGATCTAGCCTGCGACCTCCACGACCACTGCAGCATCCGCGACGGCGTATCCGACCGCCTGCTGCGGATATCCCGGACCACGCTCCTGCAACTGTGCGCCCAGCGCGAGCATCCCAGCCAGGTTGCCCAAGACCGCAGTGGCAGGATCAGCGGCATCCGGTCATGCACCGGCGCCACCCGGCCCTGGGCGGCGGTGGTCAGGTAAAGGTGCCCGCCCCCTAGGCCACCCGCCGCTCATCCCCCTGCTTCAGGCGACACTCCGCCGCCAGCCGCCGCAAAAACTGCTCCGGCGCCAGGTCCTCCCCCAGCAGGGTCCCTTGCCGGCAGACGTTGGCAAAGTCTCCGGGCGTCAGGTTCGTCAGGGTGTCCAGATGCCGGGCGATGAGTTCCG
>JBASIS010000232.1:0-6012 GCA_049654905.1 Chromatiaceae bacterium | reverse complement strand
TGGGCCGGGTCGATGGCCGCCATCAGCAGGATGGCGCCGGCGATGGCCAGTTGGGCGACCAGCAGCCAGGCGCGGCGGCGCCCCAGCCAGCGCGTCAGCAGCGGCAGCGGCAAGCGGTCGATGAGCGGCGCCCAGACGAATTTGAAGGAGTAGCCTAGGGCCGCCCAACTGAAAAAGGTCACCGCCCCCCGATCCACTCCCGCCTCCCGCAGCCAGAGCGACAGGGAGGAAAAAATCAACAGCAGCGGAATCCCGGCGGAAAAGCCGAGAAAACACATGGCGATGACGCGGCTATCCAGAAAGGGGCGCAGGGTGGCCCGCCAGGAGGCGTAGACGGGCTTGGGGTCGGTCATCATGCTGGACATCACTTGCTGGGCATCGAGGGAATTGGGCGCACCGGGAGAGGGTCCCCGCCATGGGAGGCCGTCACGAGCACGTTTCAGGCTATTTTTGCAGGACGTAATGCCCCGGCGCGGCCCCTAGGGGCGGATACGCGGCGTTGCCCAAGGCGGGTGGCGGTACCAAAGGGCCACAGCGTTCGCCCAACCAATGGGTCCAGTCTTCCCACCAGGAACCCGGACGCTTGTCCAGGCTTTCCAGCCAGTTATCCGGATCCTGCGGGCCGGTGGCGTCGCCCACCCAGTAGCGCCGCTTGGGGGGCGTCACGGGGGGGGTGATGACCCCGAGGATATGGCCCGAGGTGGCCAGCACATAGCGGGCAGGCCCGCCGATCAGGCCGCAGAGCCGGAAGGTGTGTCGCCAGGGGGCGATATGGTCCTGCTCGGCGCCGACGGCGTAGAGTGGTTGCCGGATCGCCCCCAGTTCCAGCGGGCGCCCGCCCATCTCCAGGCTTCCTGGCTGTGCCAGCCGGTTCTTGAGATACAACTCCCGCAAATAGAAGTCGTGCATGGCCGCGGGCATGCGGGTGGTATCGCAGTTCCAGAAGAGCACCTCGTTGGGGGCCAGGGCCTCGCCATAGAGGTAGCGATGGACCACGTATTGCCAGATCAAACTGTTGGGTCTCAGCAACCGGAAAGCGGTGGCCATGTCGGCCCCGTCCAGGTAGCCCCTAGCGGCCATGCGCTCTTGCAGGAAATCCAGGCTGCCGGGACTCAGGAAGGCCCCGATGGCGCCGGGATCGCTGAAGTCCACCAGGGTGGTCAGGGTGGACCAATGGGCGACGGGGTTCGGAGGGGTCTCCTGGCCCCCGGGGGCGGCCGCCAGCCAGGCCAGCAGCATGGCCAGGGCGGTGCCCCCCAGGCAATACCCAGCGGCGTGGACCTGGGGGGCGCCGCAGATGGCGCGCGCGGCTTGCAGCGCTGGCAGGATGCCACCCAGCACATAATCCTCCAGGGTCGTCCCCTTGGCCTCGGGGCCCGGATTCCGCCAACTGGTGACAAAGACGGTAAAGCCCTGGGCGACCAGATAGCGGACCAGGCTGATGCCAGGGCTCAGGTCCATGATGTAGTACTTGTTGATCCAGGGTGCCACCAGCACCACCGGGATGGCATGAACCGCGGGGGTCGCCGGGGCGTATTGGATCAGCTCCAGTAATTCATTGCGCAACACCACCTGGCCGGGGGTGATCGCCAGGTCCTTGCCGACCTGGAAGGCATCGGGCTCCACCATCCGCACCTCACCCGCCATCGCCTCGCGCAGCCAATGATCGAGGCCATAGACCAGGCTGAGTCCCTGGCTGGCGATGGCGCGCCGCAGGGCTTCAGGGTTGGTCCAGAAAAAATTGCTGGGGGCCATGGCATCCAGCCATTGTCTCAGCCAGAAGGCCGCGCGCTCGCGCTGTTGGGGGTCAACGCCCTCGGTGGCGTAGATGGCATCCTGCAACCAGCGGCCGCATAGGAGATACATATCCTTCAGAAAGCAGAAGGCGGGCAACTCCGTCCAGGCGGGATCCTGGAAACGTTCGTCGCGTGCGTGGGCATCCAGCACGGGCTCACTGGGCAGATTAAGGGCGGTTTGGAGGAAGTGATCCCGAATCTGAGCGGATTCGAGGGCCAGGTCGCGCAGACTGGCGGTCAAACGCTCGGGATGGCGCAACCAGGCCTGCTGCATCGCCAGCAGGGACCCAAGAATGTCGAAGGGATCATTGGGCAGCGTAATCGGGGATGGAGGGATCTGGCCGGGCGAGGTGGGGGTGGGCATCTGGGTCTCCTGCCGCGCCGCGGCTGCTGGACGAGGTAAGATCTTCTAACCTCTCGTTATCCTGGCGACCTCCAACCTGCTACAGCCAAGCCACCGCGGCAAAGTCTAACAGAAAGTTTTCCGCGACCCTGGATGGCGCCAGAATCCGACCCCATCCAGGGTTATTGAGGTTACCATATCAGCCCAGTCGTGAAACCCAACCGCCTCCAGCCAAAGCCTTTGTTCTGGGGGCACTGATCAGCCGGAACCCCTATGCCCGATCCCAATCTCTTCGACGAAGGTGATCCCAGCCAATGGCGCCTGGCCATCCGGGTTCTGGCCATGCCCGCCGATACCAATGCCGCGGGTGACATTTTCGGGGGCTGGCTGATGTCCCAGGCCGACATCGCCGGAGCCACGGTCGCCGTTCAAGCCGCCGCGGGTCGAGTGGTCACCATTGCGGTCAATGAGTTCCGCTTCGTCTCCCCCGTGGCCGTGGGCGATCTGGTGGACATCTATGCCCGGGTGCAGCGGTTGGGCACCACCTCGGTCAGCGTCGAGATCCGGGCCTGGGCCCGCCGCGAGATGGACCCCGAGAGCCGTCATCATGTGGCCGTCGCCAACATCACCTACGTCGCCGTGGGCGCCGATGGGCGACCCAGGCCCATCGGGGCATCCCGCAAGACCCAGTAAATCATAAAATCTATATGTTAAAAGGAGAAAGGCATGTTTGAAGCCATCAAGCTTGGCCGCAAGGTCGATAAGGAGACCTTTAACACCGAACAGGAAGAGCTGCGCACCAAGTTGCTCCTGGTCCAGCGCGAGCTATTGCAGACAGACATGCCGGTCATCATCCTGGTCGCCGGGGTGGAGGGAGCTGGCAAGGGCGGGATGGTCAACCGGCTGCACGAATGGCTCGACGCCCGCGGCCTCCAGTCCTTCGCCTATTGGGATGAGACGGACGAGGAACGCCAGCGGCCCCGCTACTGGCGTTTCTGGCGCTCCATGCCGCCGCGCGGCGAGATGGCCATCCTCTTTGGCGGCTGGTACCTGGCGCCCCTGGAGCACCGGATTCATAACCTCTGCAGCGATGCCGAACTGGATGGCGAACTCAACCGCATCGTCGATTTCGAGCGCATGCTGATCCAGGACGGGGCCCTGATCATCAAGTTCTGGTTCCACCTGTCCGAGAAAGAACAGCAGGACCGCCTCAAAGAGTTGGAGCGCGACGACCGCAGCCGCTGGAAGATGCTGCCGCAGAAGGGTAAGGAACGGGAACACTATGCCCACTTCGAGTATGTGGCGGAGCGCATGATTCGTCACACCGATCGGGGCATCTCGCCCTGGTACCTGATCGAGGCCGGGGACACCCGTTATCGTGACCTGACCATGGGCAAGACCCTGCTCCATGCTATCAAGCAGCGTTTGAGCGCAGTGCCGCCCATGGAGCCCCCCGCCACCTCGGGCCGATTGGATCTGCCGGCTAGCGCCGAGGCCCAGATCACGGTCCTGGATCATCTCGATCTGGAGCAAAAGCTGGCCTGTGATATCTACCGTACTGAATTGGCTAAGCTGCAAAGCGAACTGAATGGCTTGTGCTGGGAGGCCTATAAAAAGCGTCGTTCCCTGGTGATCGTCTTCGAGGGCGCCGACGCGGGCGGCAAGGGCGGCGCCATCCGTCGTTTCACCACCGCGATCGATGCCCGTCTCTACCGCGCCATACCTATCGCCGCCCCCACCGACGAGGAGAAGGCCCACCATTACCTCTGGCGCTTCTGGCGCCATATCCCCCGCTCCGGTTACATCAGCATCTTTGACCGTTCCTGGTATGGCCGGGTGCTGGTGGAGCGCGTCGAAGGCTTCGCGACCGATGCCGAATGGCGCCGCGCCTACGACGAAATCAATCAATTCGAGGAACAGTTGGTCGAAAGCGGCGTGGTCCTGGTCAAATTCTGGCTCCAGGTGAGCGACGAGGAACAACTGCGGCGCTTCAAGGAGCGGGAGGCCGTACCCTATAAAAAGTACAAGATCACCGCCGAGGACTGGCGCAACCGGGACAAGGCGCCCCAGTACCGCAACGCCATCAACGACATGGTGGTCTATACCAGCACGGAATCCGCCTCCTGGACCCTAGTCGAAGGCGATGACAAGCCCTTCGCCCGCATCAAGATCCTGACCACGCTCCGCGACGCCCTGCGCACGGCCCTGGAAGATGGCAGTTTCATGAGCAACAGCGGCTATGTCGCCTGCGGCAAGCGCCTCCTGGAGCAGGAAAATCCGGTTAAGGGCAAGGCCGGGAAAGAGAAGAAGGGCAAAAAATAACCCACCACGACGAGGAAGACCCATGGATAGCGCAAGCCTGGCGGCGGCCAACGCCCGCTGCCTGCTGGCCGTGGCCAATGCCCTGATCGTGGATCGGGAGTTGATCGCCTTTCTGAGCGATCTGGCCCCCCAGTGGGGTTCCACCACCGGTAAGACCCGCTCTTATGGCGGCATGGTGAAACTGGCGGAGGTGGATACCC
The DNA here is from genome assembly GCA_049654905.1 of Chromatiaceae bacterium. Lineage (GTDB taxonomy): Bacteria > Pseudomonadota > Gammaproteobacteria > Chromatiales > Chromatiaceae > M0108. Next base: position 1,351 of record JBASIS010000232.1, on the reverse strand, counting down.
GCTGCATCCTGCGCGTGGACTCCCGCACCGCCATCCTGCTGAACGAGGCCCTTTATCGGCACGATGGCCCCGCCCGCGCCGCCGCGCAAATGGCGGATGCCCTGCGCCATCCCAAAATCGACCACGACGGCACCCACTGCCGGGTCAGCGTCGCCCAGATGACACCCTTCATCATCGGCATTACCCAGTATGCCGATGCCGAGGGTTTGACAGTGGTGCCGGATTCCCCGCGCTTTCACCATCGCGTGGTGTCAATCTTGCCGGCTTGAGGCAGGGGCGGTCTTGGTAGCGTACTGTTCCACCACATACCGATCCACCAGGCGAATGAAGTCCTCGGCGATGCCCTCCCCCTTCAGGGTGGCGACCTTCTCGCCATCGATATAGACGGGGGCCGCGGGCCGCTCGCCATTACCCGGCAGACTGATGCCAATGTTAGCGTGCTTGCTCTCACCCGGACCGTTGACGACGCAGCCCATGACGGCCACCCGCATGGCGACCACCCCGGGATAAGCCTGACGCCATTCCGGCAGGCGTTGCCGCAAATGATTCTGGATATCCAGGGCAAGCTGCTGAAAGGCGGTGCTGGTGGTACGTCCGCAGCCGGGGCAGGCGGTGACCTGGGGTGCGAAGGCCCGCAACTCCAGGGCCTGAAGGATCTCTTGGGCGACCTCCACCTCGCGGCTGCGCGGCGCGCCAGGCTCGGGGGTCAGGGAGACGCGAATGGTGTCCCCGATACCCTCCTGGAGCAGCACGGCCAGCGCGGCGGTGGAGGCTACGATCCCCTTGGCGCCCATGCCCGCCTCGGTCAGGCCCAGGTGCAGGGCATAGTCGCCCCGCTCCGCCAGCCGGCGATAAACGGTAATCAGGTCCTGGACCCCGCTCATCTTGCAGGAGAGGACGATACGATCGCGCCCCAGCCCGATGGCCTCGGCCTGACGGGCACTCTCTAGGGCGGAGGTGACCATGGCCTCGTACGTCACTTCCCGCACCGCCGCCGGCTGGGTCAAACGGGCATTGGCGTCCATGAGGCGCGCCACCAATTCCGGATCAAGGCTGCCCCAGTTGACGCCGATCCGCACCGGACGGTCATGGCGAATGGCCAGTTCGATCAGGGTCGCGAACTGGCTGTCCCGCTTCTCGCCACGGCCCACATTGCCGGGGTTGATGCGGTACTTGGCCAGGGCCTGGGCGCATTCGGGATAATCGGCGAGCAGCCGGTGGCCATTAAAGTGGAAATCCCCGATCAGCGGGACATCCAGCCCCAGGGCGTCCAGGGCCTCGCGAATGGCCGGGACGGCGCGGGCGGCCTCTTCATTGTTGACGGTGAGGCGTACCAGTTCCGACCCGGCGC
>JBASIS010000231.1:0-4950 GCA_049654905.1 Chromatiaceae bacterium | reverse complement strand
TCGCTCGGGTATCTTGGGGTCAATTCGCTATCGGCTGAAACCATATTTATATTTCCAAATAAAATTGCATGGAGGCAAATAATCGTGTATCTTAAGATTTTTCGCATTATAAATCAATAGGTTATTTGCTAGACAGTCTCTTAATCGGGTTCCTGTCGAGTGTCTTGCCCGTGTCAATCAAGTCCCCCCTTAAGAAAACTTTTCGATATGGCTCGTATAGAAACTAAGTCATTCACACAAAGTAATCATAACCATGGCAGAAGGTAAGGATTTGCGGTAAGGTTGCCTCAAGCTGCTGACCTTGGGGCTCAATCTGATGTTACGTGTGATGATCGTGCTGAGTACGAGTGATCGCCAAACATTGCAACACCTCATCAAGCGCGATCCCGACGGGCGTGTCCGGGAACGCGCACAGAGTCTGTTACAGCTCGCGGAGGGGCGGACCTGCCAGCCGGTAGCGGTGCAGCAGGGCCTGACCCTACAAACGGTAAGCGCGACCCGTCGCCGTTGGTTGGAACATGGGCTGTCTGGTCTGCCGGAGCGTGCCCGCGGCGGCGCCCCGGCCCAACTGACCCCGGCGGAGACGGAACGTCTCCTCGCGTGGGCACGGCAAGAACCGTTGACGCTGACGGCCTTGCAGGCGCGCCATGCCGCCGCCGGAGGGACGCCCGTGCCTGTCAACACCCTCACCGGGGTCTTGAAGCGGGGTGGATTCGTCTGGAAACGCACCCGCCATAGCTTAAAAAAAACGAGATGACGTGAAATTTGAGGAAGCAAAACAGGAGATTGCCGCCTTGAGACAGCAGGCCGAGGCCGGCGAGATCGCGTTGGCCTATCTCGATGAAGTGGGCTTCGCCCAGGTTCACCCCAATCGCAGTGCCTGGACCCCCGTCGGCGAGCAACACCTAATTGAGGCCATCCGTGGCAAACGGTTGAAGGTGATCGGGGCCTTCCTCGCCACGGGCCAGGTCGTCAGCGTCGCCTTGTGGTGTACCTTCAAGGCCATCCTGTTCGTCGGCTTCCTGGGCCTGCTGCGCGCGAAGGTCGATAAACCGCTGACGATCATTCTGGACAACGCCACCGTTCATACCGCGCGGGCCATTAAACCTCACCTCGAAGTCCTCCGGCGGCGGGGGGTCACCCTCTACTTCTTACCAGCCTACAGCCCGGAGTTGAACCGCATCGAGAAACTCTGGCATCTGATCAAACATACCTGGATGGCCGTCAAACACCGTGACGCCAACACCCTCGAAGCCGATGTTAACGAGATTTTCGACAACATCGGGAAGGACTTTAGTCTGGCTTTTTAGTTTAAAGAACTTTTTGTGAATGACTTAAATGTATTGGTCTATAAAAATGCCGATGCCGTCATGATTTATTGCCAACCGATCTTCCGGCGTGGCGAAGGTTTTGGTAACAGGCTTTTCGCATGGGCACGTTGCCGGGTATTTGCAAGTCAATACGATGCGCGGGCCATCACGCCAATTTGGTTACGTCCCGCCGTGGGGCCTTTGTTGCGTGGCGGCATCGATTATTCCAGCTATCTTCACCAGATTGCCCTATGGGGCCTGTTTACAAAGTGTCCAGGTGACCTAGGTGTCTTGGTTGGCCTCTGGCAGGCCCGAAAGTGCCCTATCATCCGCGAGGAGGCGCTGACAGAATATTCTGCACCTGAGTTGGGTAATCTGGGTGTACGCATCCTCTTTGATCGGGCATGGTATAGCTTTACCCCATTGCTCCGCCATGAGGCTTATTTGCGCGGGGAGTTACGTAAGATAACTCGCCCCTCTTTAACGGAATTCGTAGATGCTATTCAGTATTCCTTCATCGGTATCAATATTCGCTGTGGTAATGACTTCAAAGCTGCGCCGGACGCCGAGCGAGGTTTCGATTGGGTGGGTTGGCTACAGCGCACGCCGGTTTCCTGGTATATAGAGTGCCTAACTGCTATTCGTGGGGCATGCGGCTATTCAGTGCCGGCAATAGTTGTCTCCGATGGTGATGAATCTATGCTCAAGGATGTTCTAGCTCTTGAACATATTCACTTCCTGCGCCCGGGAACGGCCATCACAGACCTATTGGTTTTGGCTCGATCTACCGTCTTATTAGCCTCGGGATCAAGTACCTTTTCAGCCTGGGCCGCGTTTCTCGGCGGTATGCCAGCGGTGACCGCCCCAGGCCATCCCCTTACCGAGTGGGGGCTTCAAGGAACTGACCAGTGCTACATTGGCGACTTTGACCCCCGCAGGCCCACTGGCAAGTTCTTGCAACAGTGTTCTGAGCGATTTGCAAACTCACCCGTCCCATGAGATCCAAATTGCACCCGTGTTTCAGCCTGGTCATCGTGACCTATGGCCGTGACCAGGTCTTGATCGATACCCTGACTTACCTGCTTGAACAGGTTCGCGCACTGGCACCCGCGGTGGAACTGCTCGTGGTGGATCAGACGCCGCGCCATGAGCCCGCGGCGGAGGCTCAATTGGATGATTGGCATCGGCGTGGGGCGATCCGCTGGCTGCGGTTGCCAGAGCCTCATCTGACCCACGCCATGAACGTAGGCCTGGTGGAAGCACATGGCGAACTGGTTCTCTATACCGATGACGACATCATCCCCGGGGAGGGCTTGATCGCCGCCCACCTTGCGGCGTACCGCGCCCATCCCGAGGCCGACGCCGTGGTTGGTCAAATTCTCCAGCCGGGGCAGTCCCCAACGGATATTCCCTATACCCCGACCGGGGACAACCTGCTGCGCTATATGGACTTTCCCTTTAACAGTGTGCGAGGAACCTGGATCGAGAACGCCATGGGCGGCAACCTTTCCGTGCGCCGCGCCCGCGCGCTCGCCATCGGCGGATTCGATGAGAATTTCACCCCCCCGGTGGCTTCCCGTTTCGAGACGGAGTTTGCCAAGCGTCTGGTCCGTAACGGTGGGCGTATCCGCTTTGAGCCAAATGCGTCGATACGGCATCTTCAGTCACCGAGCGGGGGTACGCGCAGTAAAGGCAGTCATTTGAACAGCATTTCGCCACGCTATGGTGTCGGGGACTATTATTTCGCCTTGCGACAAGGCCAGGGCTGGGAAAAATGGCGCTATGTCCTGCGGCGACCCCTGCGCGAGGTAAGGACCAAGTTCCACCTACGTCGCCCCTGGTGGATTCCCGTCAAGTTTTTTGGCGAATTGCGCGCCATGGCGGCGGGATTCCGCTTGGCCCACTCCGCTCCAAAATTGCTGCCGGGCACTCTCAAGGGCGAGAGATCCGAGCCCAATGATTGAGCCAATGGGTGTTCTGAGACCTTGCTCTACTTAACCCTGGCCGGATTGCTCGTCATGGGAGCGCTGATCATGACCGACTGGCGCTGGGCTTTGCCATGGCTGTTCGTGGTCGGCGTCCTGCAGGATGTCCTGCGCAAGCTGACAGCCGGGGCCCCCGCTGCCTACATCCTCGGGGTTGGGATCCTGTTTGGCCTGGCGGCGCTGATGGCTTACGCCCAGGGTAGCTTGCGGGGCCGATGGCGGACCCTCGCCTTGGGCGATGATGGCCTGCGCCAGGCCTGGAATCTGGTGGTGCTCGTGGTGGTGGCGCAGGCGGCACATGCCGCGTTGCGGTGGGGCAACCCGCTGATCGGGGTGCTGGGGCTGGTCTTCTACCTGGGACCGGTCCTGGCGCTGATGGTGGGCATGGCCTACGCGCAATCCCAGGCCAGGATCGACCGCTTGCTCACGGTCTATATCCTGGTCATGGTGCCCGCGGCCCTGACCGTCTATCTCTCCGCCGACTATGGCGCTCAATGGCTGGTGTTGCGCGACGTGGGCGCCCTCACCGGCACCCAGATCATCATCTACCATGGCGGCCAAGCCCTGGAATCCCTCTCCGGGATCTTCCGGGTCGGGGAGTTGGCGGCCTGGCACGCCGCGACCTCCATCGCCTTTTTGTCGATCCTGGTCCTGCGCCGGCCGTCCCTGGTCAAACTCATCGGCGCGGGGGTGCTCGGGGCGCTGTTGGTGGGCGCCATTATTTTGACCGGACGGCGCAAGATGTTGATGACCCTGACCGTCTTTTTCTCCTTCCAGTGGGTATTGTTCATCCTGCTGCGCCGGGGTGTGACGCGCCTGTCGGGGGCTATGTTGGCCTTTGCCCTGTTCCTGGCGGTGGCCTTCAGTCTGCTGGGCCATGAGGAGCAGGATCTGGCCTCCCCCTCCGCCGCCTATGCCGACCGCGGGCTGACGGTCTTTGCGTCCACGGATCAGCGCCTGGATACGACCCTGAATCTAGTCCAGTCCGCCTGGTATCGCTCCGGGGGCATCGGGGTTGGCGCCGGGATGGCGGGCCAGGGCAGCCGCTTTGCGGGAGGGGGGAATGTTTCAGCGCAAATGGTGGGGGGATCGGCCGAGGCCGGCATGGGCTTCATCATTGTCGAATTGGGCCTGCCGGGTTTGCTGGCCATGGGGTGGCTGATGTTCCTGCTGGTAAGGCGCCTCTGGCGGGGGCTGAGGATGCTGGCGCGGGTCAACGAACAGTGGCTGCTCTATGCGGTGTCGTTCGCGTCCTTGCTCATCGCCAACCTGGCGACCTTTGGGGTGGCCGTGCAACTCTATAGTGATTACGTGGTATTGATCACTTTGGGGATGGTGGCCGGGATGTTATTCACGTTGGTGAGCGCCGGCATCGAACAATACCGACTGCACCTGGCCTGGCGGACGGGAGGCCATTTGGCTGTGCAAATGCCGCCGGCGCCTGGGTTAGGGCCCAAATAGACACCTGCCCGGGGTGATGACGGCGCTTGATCGCTTCCAGCCGCACGGGGGGCGATTCATCCCTGATGGCAACGGTGTCCGGTTTGCCCCTCCTGGTGACCGCAAATCTATCCCGTTTGACCGCCTAGGAAGAGCCGAGAGGCCACCCCAGCGGAATTTGGCATTTTCACCGCGCGTCGAGAGAGCAGCGTCAG
>JBASIS010000230.1:0-9410 GCA_049654905.1 Chromatiaceae bacterium | reverse complement strand
GGGGGAGCAACAACCGCCGGGGCTTGAGCGGCGGGGGCGGTCTGCGCCATGGCCGCCTGGCTCAGGGCCAAGCTCAGGGCCGCGGCCGAGGCGAACAGCAGATAGGGGGTCTTGTCGTGCAGGGGTTAGTTCCTCCTGGGATTTTGGTAATGCATGGCGCCCGACCGATCCGACATGGATGGGCACAGGGACTCTTGCATTCTAGTATTCGTGGGCCGGCTTGTCGTCCCCTCCCGAGGGGATTCCAGTGCCCAACAATTTTAGGCACCTTCCTGACGTCAGCCGATCCAACCTTTAGAATCTCTCCCAGGGGGCGCCAGGCACGCGCGGCCATGCGTGGGCACGGGTGGCCCAGGATCAATCTCAGCCAGGAGACAGAGGATGCAAATCGGGGATCTGATGGTCCAACGCGGGGTCCAGTTCGGCACCAGCGGGGCGCGGGGACTGGCGGTGGAGATGACGGACCGCGTCTGTTACGCCTATACGCTCGGCTTCCTCCAGTATGTCGCCGCCAGCGGCGCGGTCCAGCCAGGGGGCGAGGTGGCCCTGGCGGGGGATTATCGCCCCAGCACGGGCCGTATCCTGGCTGCCTGCGCCCAGGCGGTGGCTGATCTGGGCTACCGGCCGCGCTATGTGGGTCGCATCCCCAGCCCGGCCGTCGCCGCCTTCGGCATGGCCCAGGGGATGCCGAGCCTCATGGTCACCGGCAGCCACATCCCCGATGATCGCAACGGCATCAAGTTCAATCTGCCGACCGGGGAGATCATGAAGGAGGATGAGGCCGGCATCCGCGCCCAGGTGGTCGCGCTGCCGGCGGGTGCCTTCGAGGCGGATGGGGCCTGGGTCCCGGGCGCCGCCCGGGATCTGCCCCCGGAAGATGCCGCCGGTTATCAGGCCTATGTGGCCCGCTATCTGGACTTCTTTCCCGCGGGATCTTTGGCGGGCTTGCGTATCGGCCTCTACGAACACTCCAGCGTCGCCCGCGATGCCTTCTTCGAGGTCCTCACCGGATTGGGGGCCCAGGTGGATCGGCTGGGCCGCTCCGAGGTCTTCATCCCCGTCGATACCGAAGCCATCCGCCCCGAGGATGTCATCCTGGGCCGGCAATGGGCGGCCAGCGGCCAGTACCAGGCCCTGGTCTCCACGGATGGCGATGGCGACCGGCCTCTGGTGTCCGACGAGCGGGGTGAATGGCTGCGCGGCGATGTCACGGGTATTCTCTGTGCCCGCTATCTGGGCGCCGATGGCGTGGCTACCCCGGTAAGCTGCAACACCGCCCTTGAGAAGAGCGGCTGGTTTCCGGAAATTCGGCGCACGCGCATCGGCTCGCCCTACGTCATTGCCAGCATGACGGCGCTGGTAGCGGAGGGCTTCACGACCGTCGTGGGTTACGAGGCCAATGGCGGCTTCCTCACCGCCACCGATTTGACGAGGGCGGGGCGTCGCTTGCCGGCCCTGCCCACCCGGGACGCCCTCCTGGTCGCCATCACCCTCTTGCTCACGGCCCAGGAGCAGGGCATTACCCTCTCCGCCCTAGCCGCAAGCCTGCCCCCTCGCTTCACCGCCAGCGATCGCCTCAAGGACTTTCCGACGGAACTCAGCCGGGAGCATCTGGGCGCCCTGACCAGTGGTGATAGCCACAATGACCTCCAGGCGGCGGAGGCCCTGTTCGGCGCGCAATTTGGGTCCGTGGCCGCCATCGATAACACCGATGGCGTGCGTGTCACCTTCGCCAGCGGCGAAATCGCCCACCTGCGCCCCTCCGGCAACGCCCCCGAACTGCGTGCCTACACCGAGGCCGACAGCCTGGAGCGGGCCTGGGCAATGAATCGCCAGTGCCTGGAACTGCTGGCGGGCTGGCGGCGCTAGGCGAGCCCACGAAGACTGAAATTTCTTGCGGTCAGGAGGTAAAGTCCATGAGATTCCATCACGCGTTCCTGGGTGCGGGTCTGGCCCTGGCCTTTTCACCCCTGCTGGCCCAGTCCGGGTCCGATACCAAGCCGAGTGCCAGCCCCAGCCTCTGGTCCAAGGCCACGGCCCAGGTGCAGGAGGCCGCCGGCGCCGTGGGCTCGGCCACCACCGAAACCGCTACCCAGGGCTGGGAGGCCACCAAGCAGCAGTCCAGCAGTGTTTGGGAGGCCACCCAGGCGCACACTCAGCGAGGTTGGCAGGCGACGAAGGACTTCACCATCCAGGGTTGGGAGGCGACCCAGTCCTATACTCAGGAGAAATGGGAGGCCGCCAAGGGGGCCACCACCGATACGGTGGAGCAGGCCCAGGCCCCCTTTAAGAGCACCAAGCAACCTAAGAGCACCAAGCAACCTAAGAGCACGAAGCAACCGACCAGGCCGGCAACCCCGGCCCCCATCCAGTCCTCCCGTCATGCCCCACCGGTTGCGGGGCCAGCCTCGCCCGCCCCTGGTTTAGATACAGCCGCGCCAACCGCGCCAGCAAAGCCGGCCCCCTGACCCGGGCTGAGGTACCGATGAATAAAAAGGCCCTGACCGAGGCGGACATTCGGACCAAGTTCATCACGCCCGCTCTGGTCGGGCCGAACGGGGACAAGTGGGACCTCCTGACGCAGGTGCGCGAGGAGGTCTATTTCACCAAGGGCCGGGTCATCGTTCGCGGGAAATCGGTGCGGCGTGGCGTCGCCAGAAGGGCCGACTACATTCTGGTTTACAGGCCCAACATCCCCCTGGCCCTCATCGAGGCGAAGGACAATCACCACGCCGTGGGCGACGGTATGCCGCAAGCGCTGGATTGCGCTGAAATGTTGGATATCCCCTTCGTTTACAGCTCCAACGGCGACGCCTTCCTGGAGCATGACCGTACCGTCACCTCTGGCCCCGTCACCCGCGAAATCCCCCTCGATCAGTTTCCCTCCCCGGAGGAACTCTGGACGCGCTACTGCCAGGCCAAGGGGTTGACGGGATCGCAAGCCCTCGTCGCTATCCAGGATTACTTTGACGATGGCTCGGGTAAGACGCCGCGCTATTACCAGCTCATCGCCATCAATCGCACGGTAGAGGCGATCGCGCGGGGCCTGGGCCGCATCCTGCTGGTCATGGCGACGGGGACGGGCAAGACCTATACCGCCTTTCAGATCATCTGGCGGCTGTGGCGCTCTGGCGCCAAGCAACGCATCCTCTTCCTGGTGGATCGCAACATCCTGGCCGACCAGACCAAGACCAACGATTTCAAGCCCTTCGGCAAGGCACTGACCAAGATCACCCACCGCCGGGTGGACAAGGCGTTCGAGATCTATCTCTGCCTCTATCAGGCGGTGACCGGCACCGAGGAGGAGCAGAACATCTACCGGCAGTTCTCCCCGGACTTCTTCGATCTGGTCTTCGTGGACGAGTGTCACCGGGGCAGTGCCGCGGACGATGCCGCCTGGCGCAAGGTGCTCGACTACTTCTCCGCGGCCACCCAGATCGGCATGACGGCCACCCCCAAGGAAACCAGGGACGTCTCCAACAGCGACTATTTCGGCGAGCCCCTCTACAGCTACTCCTTGCGGCAGGGCATCGCGGACGGCTTTCTGGCGCCCTATAAGGTGGTGCGCATCGGGCTTGACCGGGATCTGGACGGCTGGCGACCGGTGTTGGGGCAAACCGACAAGTTTGGCCATGCCATCGAGGACCGCGAATACAACGACAGCGACTACGACCGCAACCTCATCCTCGAACAACGCACGATTCTGGTCGCCGCCAAGATCACCGAGTTCCTCAAGGCGACGGATCGCTTCGCCAAGACCATCGTCTTCTGCCAGAACATCGACCATGCGGAGCGCATGCGCCAGGCCCTGGTCAATGCCAATGCGGATCTGGCCGCCGCCAACAGCCGGTACGTGATGCGCATCACCGGTGACAACGACGAGGGCAAGGCCCAACTCGACAACTTCATCGACCCGGAATCCACCTTTCCGGTCATTGCCGTGACCTCCCAGCTCATGTCCACCGGCGTCGATGCCCAGACCTGCCATCTAATTGTGCTCGATAAACAGATCAATTCCATGACCGAGTTCAAGCAGATCATTGGACGCGGTACCCGTATCAACGAGGACTACAACAAGCTCTATTTCACCATCATGGATTTCCGGGGAGCCACGGCACTCTTCGCCGATCCGGACTTCGACGGCGATCCTGTCCAGATTTACGAGCCAGGTCCCGGTCAGACGCCTGTCCCGCCCGACGATGATCCGCAAGTCGGGGAAGGCGAGACCGGCGAGGGCGACGATGATCCCTTTGGTGGCGATCAAGACCCGCCCGGCCCCGGTGTCCGGCGCTATTACGTGGACGACGTCGAGGTCCGGGTCATCACCGAGCGCATCCTGTATCTCGATGCCGACGGCCGGCTCATCACCGAATCCCTCCGGGATTATTCGCGCCAGACCCTGCGCAAGACCTACGCCTCCCTAGACGCCTTCCTGAACGCCTGGAACGACGCCGACCGCAAACTGACCATCCTGGAGGAACTGGTCGCCAAGGGTGTCTTCCTCGACGAGTTGGCCGAGCAGGTGGGGCGCGACTACGACGCCTTCGATCTGGTCTGCCACGTCGCCTTCGACCAGCCACCCCTGACGCGCCGGGAGCGGGCCGACAAGGTGCGTAAGCGTAATGTCTTCGGCACCTATGGCGACCAGGCCCGCGCTGTCCTCGAGGCCCTGCTCCAGAAATACGCCGACGCCGGCCTCCGCAGCGTCGAGTCCCTGGAGATCCTCAAGGTGGACCCGCTCCCCAACCTGGGCACCCCGGTGGAGATCGTCAAGCTCTTCGGTGGCAAGAGCGCCTATCTCGCCGCCGTGCGCCAACTCGAAACCGCCCTGTACCAGAAGGCCGCCTGATCCATGCCGAATGTCTCCAACCTCGTCAAGACCATCCAGGACATCATGCGCAAGGACGCCGGCACCTATGGCGATGCCCAGCGGCTCGAACAACTCGGCTGGCTCTTCTTCCTCAAGATCTTCGATGACCGGGAAAAGGAACTGGAGTTGCTGCGGGACGACTACCGCTCCCCGCTCCCGGCGCACCTGCGCTGGTCCAGTTGGGCCGCGGACGAGGAGGGCATCACCGGCGACACCCTGCTCGACTTCGTCAACAACCATCTGCTGCCGAGGCTCAAGGCCCTGACCGGCGGCGGCGATAAGATCGCCGGGCTCATCCGCATGAGCTTCGAGGATGCCAACAACTACATGAAGAACGGCACCCTGATGCGGCAGGTCATCAACAAGATCAACGGCATTGACTTCAACGCCTCCGATGACCGCCACCTGTTCGGCGATATCTACGAGAAGCTGCTGAAGGACCTGCAATCCGCCGGCAATGCCGGCGAGTTCTACACCCCGCGCGCCGTCACCCAATTCATCGTCGAGCAGATCGATCCCCGCCTTGGCGAGACCCTCCTCGACCCGGCCTGTGGTACCGGCGGTTTTCTCACCTGTGCCATCGAGCACCTGCGCAAGCAGGCCAAGACCGAGGCCGACGAGCGCGGCATCCAGGAGTGCTTCGCCGGCATCGAGAAGAAGCACCTGCCCCATGTGCTCTGCATGACCAACCTGCTCCTGCACGGCATCGAGGTGCCCTCCAACGTCCGCCACGACAACACCCTCGCCCGACCCCTGCGGGACTGGCGGCCGAAGGAGCGGGTGGACGTCATCGTCACCAATCCCCCTTTCGGCGGCATGGAGGAGGACGGCATCGAGGCCAACTTCCCCGCCGAGTTCCGTACCCGCGAGACCGCCGATCTCTTCCTCGTGCTGCTGATGAAAATCCTCAAGCCCGGCGGACGCGCCGGACTCGTCTTGCCCGACGGCACCCTGTTTGGCGAGGGCGTCAAGACCCGTATCAAGCAGGCCCTGCTCACCGACTGCCACCTGCACACCATCGTCCGCCTGCCCAACGGCGTCTTCAATCCCTACACCGGCATCCGCACCAACCTGCTCTTCTTCACCAAGGGCCGCCCGACGACGGCGGTCTGGTATTACGAGCACCCCTATCCGCCCGGCGCCAAGAGCTACAACAAGGGCAAGCCCATCCGCATCGAGGAGTTCGCCGGCGAGCGCGCCTGGTGGGGCTCGGAAGAGGACGGTTTTGCCGCCCGCGTCGAAAACGAGCGGGCCTGGCGCGTCTCCATCGACCAGATCAAGGCCGGCAACTTCAACCTCGACCTCAAGAACCCGCACAGTCCGGACATCGGGCCGGGGGACCTAGATCATCTGCTGCCGGAGTACGAACGGCTGCTGGCCCAGATCGCCGAGACGCGCGCTCAGTTGAAGGCGCAGCTCATGGAGGCCCTAACCCGATGAAGGCCAAGGAACTCGCCGACTACCGCGACCTGCTCGGGGACATCAAGACCCGTGTCCGCCAGGCCCAGCACCGCGCCGCCCTCTCCGCCAATGCCGAGATGATTCGCCTCTATTGGGACATCGGCTGCCTGATCGCCGCCCGCCAGGAACGCGAGGGCTGGGGCGCCGGAGTGCTGCCCAGGCTGGCCGTGGATCTCAAGAACGAACTGCCCGAGGAAAAAGGATTTTCACTCAGGAACTTGAAACTGATGGTTCAGTTCTACCGCGCTTATCCCGAGCGCCTCGCAATTGGGCAACGGCCCGTTGCCCAATTGATCGAGTCGTCGTCATCGGCGGAAATTGGGCAACCAGCCGTTGCCCAAACTGACGCACCGACCGTGCCCGAAACCGGCCAACTCTCTGCCGCCCCGATTTTGCAACGTGCCGTCGTGCAATTGAGTTGGGCTCACAATGTCATCCTCATCCAGAAACTTAAACACCTACCCACCCGCCTTTGGTATGCCCGGCAGACCCTGGAACAGGGCTGGAGCCGGGACACGCTAGCCGTTCAGATCAAGAACCGCGCCCACGAACGCCAGGGTGCCGCCGTCACGAACTTCTCCACCACCCTGCCGGAGGCCCACGCCGCGTTTGCCCGGGGGTTGCTGAAAGACCCCTACCTCTTCGACTTTCTGACGTTGGAAGAGCCCTTCCACGAGCGCGAGCTCGAAACCGGCCTGCTTGCGCACATCCAGACCTTCCTGATCGAGCTCGGACGCGGCTTCGCCTTCGTCGGCCGCCAGTATCGGCTGGAGGTCAGCGACCGCGAGTTTTACCTCGACCTGCTGTTCTACCACCTCCACCTGCGCTGCTTCGTCGTCGTCGATCTCAAGAAGGGCGATTTCAAGCCCGAATATGCGGGGAAGATGAATTTCTACTGCTCGGTCGTCGATGACCAGCTCCGTCACCCAGAGGACGCGCTCACCATCGGCCTCATCCTGTGCCAGACGAAAGACCGCATCCTGGCGGAATATGCCCTGCGCGACATCAATAAACCGATTGGCGTTGCTGACTATGAATTGACCCGGGCGCTGCCGGCGGCCTTAGTGAGCAGCTTGCCGAGTATTGAGGATATTGAGGCGGAACTTTTTTTAAGTATGAAGGATGAGGATTGAAGGATGAAATCCGATCCCGCTTCCCCTTCATCCCTTATCCTTCAAACTTTCTTCGAGAAATTCGACCAGTTCGCCGACGCACCCAATGCGGTGTCGAAAATGCGGGAGTTGGTGCTGGAGCTGGCGATCCAAGGGCAGCTCGTCCCACAAGACAGCAATGATGAACCTGCCTTCAACCAACTTGAACGTATCGCCGAGAAGAAAGCGAAAGCGGGCAGAGTCGTCAGAAGGAAGTCAGGGAGGGCCACTAACTCCGTTGCCGAAGAAACTGAAACGCATATACCTGATGGCTGGGCGAAATCTTGCCTCGCTGACCTTGTCGCTGTGCTGAACGGCCGCGCTTATTCGAAGGATGAGTTACTTGCTTCTGGAACTCCGGTTTTGCGTGTTGGAAATCTCTTCACTTCAAGCCACTGGTATTACTCAAACCTCGAATTGGAGACGGACAAGTATTGCGACCAGGGAGACCTAATCTTCGCGTGGTCGGCTTCGTTCGGTCCATTCATTTGGGCGGGTCCGAAAGTGATCTACCACTACCATATATGGAAGCTGGAATTTCACAGTGAGGCCGACTTAAATAGGGGCTATCTGTATTGGTTCCTTCAGAATAAGACGCAGGAGATCAAGCGAGCCGGTCATGGGGTCTCGATGCTCCACATGACCAAAGAAAAGATGGAGAAGCTGGAAGTGATGGTGCCACCCCTCGCCGAGCAGAAGCGGATCGTGGCGAAGGTGGAGGAGTTGATGGCATTGTGTAACCGGCTGGAGGCGCAGCAGGGGGAGCGGGAGACGCGGCACACCGCGCTTGCCCGCGCCGCGCTTGCCCGTTTCGCCGACGCGCCCACCCCGGCCAACCTCCAGTTCCTGTTCCACTCGTCCTATACCATCACCCCGGCCGACCTCCGTAAATCCATCCTCACCCTCGCCGTGCAAGGCAAACTCCTACCCCAAGACCCGAACGACGAACCGGCTGAGGAATTGCTGGTTCGCAGCCTTGCCGAGCGTAGAAAACTCAAGCGCACCAACGAGACTGAAGTGCAGGCACTAGCTGGTGAAGACGCCTTGGGCTACGACATACCAGAATCGTGGCGATGGCAGAGGCTAGATGAACTGCTGATCTTTGGACCGACCAACGGGTTCTCGCCCAAGGCTGTGGATTATGAGACGCCGGTTCGCTCGCTCACTCTAAGCGCGACAACCTCTGGGCGATTCAAAGGAGAGCACTCGAAGTTCATCGCCACGGAAGTTCCGGCTGACGCTGACCTCTGGCTGCGTGATTGCGATATTCTCGTTCAGCGGGGCAATACGATTGAGTATGTCGGAGTAGCCGCCGTATATCGCGGTGAACCGAATCTTTTTATCTATCCCGATTTGATGATGAAGTTGCGCGTGTCATCGGCTTTTGATGTCGGCTTCATCCATCTTGCAATGAGTCACGAGGCCGCTCGCGATTTTCTCCGCACTCGGGCATCGGGCACGTCGGGCAGCATGCCGAAGATTAATCAGACCACGCTGAAGAGTCTGCCGCTTCCCATCCCCCCCCTCGCCGAACAAAGCCGGATCGTGGCCAAAGTGGATCAACTGATGGCCCTGGTCGACCAATTGGAGGACCAACTCTCCGCCACCCGCGCCATCGCTGCGAACCTCCTCGCCGCCCTCGTCGCCGAACTCACCACTCAAGTCTGATCTGATTGAGGCCAAGTCACCCACAACGCCCCTTCGAAGGTGGACACTTGCGTGGGGTGAACGATGTGAGAGTCAATTCCAGGCCCGATATGCCAACGGCCTCCCCGGATAGATCCCCCCCCTTGAGCGCCGCATCCTGTCCCAAGCGGCCCGGGGGTTTCCAAACCCCGATCCCGCCCGTCCTAGACGCGGACCAGGAGGGTCGGGTGACGGCGGGTGGGGGTGTCGACAGCAGGGATGCTGTCGCCAAGCCTACAGGG
>JBASIS010000229.1:0-14307 GCA_049654905.1 Chromatiaceae bacterium | reverse complement strand
CGGCCGTCTGGGAGGTGCCGCCGCCCGCGGGCATGGCACCGAAGAGGGCGCCACCGAGATTGGCCGCCCCCGTGGCCAGCAGTTCGCGATTGGCATTGATGGGCGGGTCGGTCGGCTTGGCGAAGGCGCGCCCCGCCGCGATCGACTCGGTGAAGCTCATCAGGGCGATGCCCAGGGCCCCCGGCAGGAGCAACTCGACCAAGGCGGGATCGGGCAGGGTCAAAGCGGGCAGCCCCTGGGGAATGAGGCCGACGGTTGACACCCCCAGTTCCGGCAATCCCAGCAACCAGGTGGCGGCGATGGCCCCGCCCACGGCGACCAGGGGGGCTGGCGCCTGGGGCCAGCGCCGCTCCAGGAAGATCAACACCAGCAGGGTGGCCGCCGCCATGGCCAGGGTGGTCAGCGAGGTCTGTGGCAGATGCTGAGCGAGACTGACGACATCGCGGAAAAAACCCGCCTTCTCGATATGGACCCCCAGAAGCTTGGGCACCTGATCGAGCACGATGACCAGGCCAATGCCGGCCTTGAAGCCGGTCAAGACCGGGGTCGAGATGAAGTTGGCGACAAAGCCCAGGCGCAGGACACCCGCCAGCACCAGCATGACACCCACCAGGCCGGTCAGGGTCGCGGCGGCGGTCACGAGCTGGGCCGGGTCGCCGCTGGGCACCGCCAGCCCGAGCTGGGTTCCGGCCAGGATGGCGAGGGTGGTGGTCGAGCTGACGCTGAGCACCCGCGAGGAACCGAGCAGGGCATAGATGACCATCGGCACAAAGGCGGTATAGAGGCCCACCGCCACCGGCAGGCCGGCCACCGTCGCATAGGCCATGGCCTTGGGCACGACAACGGCCGCCGCCGTGAGGCCGGCGACCAGGTCGAACCGGATGGATCCGGCGACCGGCTGGGTTGCCCCCGTGGTTTGATCCCTACTCATCATGTCTCCTCCCCCGCCCTTGGTCTGACGGCAGCAATTCCGGGTTGATGTCTCCAAGCCTGGGGCGACATCCCAGACCAGCGGCGAAAGGCGCGCGTCAGGGCGCTGATCTCGCCATAGCCCAGGATAGTCGCGATCTGGCCGACGGACAGGGCCGTGTTCGCTAGCAACTGGCAAGCGATGTCATACCGGACCTCCGCCACCAAGGCCTTGAAGCTGGTGCCTTGCTCCGCCAGGCGGCGGTTGAGGGTCCGGGGGTGCAGGGAGAAGAGTTCCGCGACCTCTTCCTGAGAACCCCGGGAGGTGGTGAGCAGGGCGCGCAGCGTGGAACGTAAACGGCCGACCAGATCGGTCTGGCTTAGATTAGCCAGGGCGACAATCCGCTGCTCGATTTGCTGGCGCCGAGCGGGATCGGCCCCGGTTAGGGCCTGATTGAGCCACTTCGCGGGAAAGACCAGGGCCGTCTGTTCGCGATCGAAGCGCAAGGGGGCCTGAAAGCAGCGGCGGAAGGGGGCGATATCCTCGGGTTGTCGGTGAGCAAACAAGACCTCGCTGGGGAGCCAGGCGGGACCGCACAGTGAACGCATGATATTCAAGCAGATGGCCATGGCGCCGTCATTGATCTGGTCGGTGCCCTCTCCCGGGCGGTAAATCAGGTAACTCAGCACCGCCCTCTCGCCCTCCAGGGACAAGAGGGGCGCCGCGCCCCGGTCGTGCAGGTGCAGATTGAGCACCAAACTACGCAGAGCCGTGCCAACATCCGGCGCATGGGGGAGCAGTTGGCCGATCAGACCCAAGCACTCAGGCCCCATGCGCTGGCCGAGCAGCAGGCCGAAATGAGGACAGCCGGTCCGTGTCACGCAGGCCTGCAGCAACCGGCCCAGGATCGGGAAGGCGATCATATTCTCGGCATCGCTGAACAGCGTCTCCACCAAGCCCAGGGGACCGATCACCGCCGCCAAATCGACGCCCAACTCCTCCAGCAGCGCGGGCACCCCGACCAAGGGACCAACCCTGATGCTACCTTCAAGGACGGGTAGCTCCCGAAGGCCTGCTTTCGGTAACGCCATGCCATGGGACGGGCTATCAGTCATGGATGCAAACCCTCGGAAATTTGTCGCAACATGTCAAGCAGACTCCAGCACTTCCGGTAATAATCCCGCCAGGGTGCGATTTGACCAAGCCACGCCAAGGGTCAACCGCTTGACCGGGAGCAATCCCAGCGCGTTCATCTTACGCACATCAAGCGGTGGAATAAGAAAAACCCGGCACCCCTCCTAAGCCAGCCCTCTCCAGTGGCTTGGAAATTATCAAGAATCCCCATTACCGCCATCCAGTCATCCTTGTGGAGAAGATTCGCATGAAGACATTTTCGGTGACCCTGCTGGTCGCCCTGGGTCTGGTCGCTGGCATGAGCCAGGCGGCCGACCCGGGGCCGGGCCATGTCCCATCTGGCTCCCCCAGCGCGACGACGACCATCAGCGGCAAGCAACTGCCCGCACCCGAGCCCGCCTTTGGCGGCGTGATCAAGCCCGATGCCCTGCAATCGAAACCCTGGTGGGCGCCGCGTATCGTGCCGCCCAAGGAGGCGCCCAACGTCCTGCTCATCATCACGGATGACGCCGGGTTCGGCGTGCCCAGCACCTTCGGCGGCGTCATTCCGACGCCCACGATGGACAACATCGCCCAGAATGGTCTGCGCTACAACAACATCCACTCCACCGCCCTCTGTTCGCCGACCCGCGCCGCCCTCATCACCGGGCGCAACCATCACTCGGTCGGTTTCGGCGTCATCGCCGAGCAGTCCACCGGCTTCCCCGGCTACAACAGCATCATCGCCGAGGACAAGGCCACCATCGGGCGCATTCTGCTCGACAACGGCTATGCCACCTCCTGGTTTGGCAAGGATCACAACACCCCGGCCTTTGCCGCCAGCCAGGTCGGGCCCTTCGACCAATGGCCGACCGGCATGGGCTTCGAGTATTTCTACGGCTTCGTGGGCGGAGATGCGAACCAGTGGCAGCCGAACCTGTTCCGCAACACCACCCAGATTTTTCCCTTCGCGGGTAAGCCGGAATGGAACCTCATTACCGGCATGGCCGACGACGCCATCGATTACCTCAATCGGCTCAACCAGATCGACCCCAGCAAGCCGTTCTTCGTCAAATACGCCCCCGGCGCCACCCACGCACCGCATCATCCGACCCAGGAATGGGTGGACAGGATCAGCGCCATGCACCTGTTCGACGACGGCTATGAGAAGTTGCGCGAGCGGATCTTCGAGAATCAGAAGCGCCTTGGGGTGATCCCAGCCGATACCCAGTTGGAGCCCTGGCCGAAAGACGTCCTCAAGCCCTGGGATCAACTCAGCCCAGAGGAGCAAAAGCTCTTCATCAAGCAGGTAGAGGTCTTCGCCGCCTATGCCGCCTACAACGACCACGAGATTGGGCGCGTTATCCAGACCATCGCGGACATGGGCAAACTCGACAATACGCTCGTCATCTATATCAACGGCGACAACGGCACCAGTGCCGAGGGTGGGCCACTCGGGACCCCCAACGAGGTCGCTTTCTTCAACGGTGTCAACCAGATGCCTGTCGCCGACCAGATGAAGTGGTACGACGTCTGGGGCACCGAGCAGACCTACAACCACATGTCGGCCGGCTGGTCATGGGCCTTCGACACCCCCTTCACCTGGTTCAAGCAGAACGCCTCCAAGCTCGGTGGCATCCGCCAGAACATGGCCGTCTCCTGGCCAGCCCGCATCAAGGACAAGGGCGCCCTGCGCGATCAGTTCATGCACATCATCGATGTGGTGCCCACCCTCCTTGAGGTGACTGGCATCCCCGCGCCCGAAACGGTGGACGGCATCAAGCAGGCGCCGATCGAGGGCACCAGCTTCGCTTACACCTTTGATGAGAAGAACGCCAAGGCGCCGTCACACCATAAGACCCAGTATTTCGAGATGATGGGCCAGTGGGCCCTGTATCACGAGGGCTGGCTGCTCAGTACCCAGGTCAACCGCGCGCCCTGGGAAGTCATGGGCGCGGCCAATCCCGACCCCCTCAACAACCAGGTTCTCGAACTCTATGACCTGAGCAAAGACTTCAGCCAGTCCCAGAACATCGCCGAGCAGCATCCGGATAAGGTGAAGGCGATGAAGGCGCTGTTCATCGAGGAGGCGAAGAAACATCAGGTCTTCCCGCTGGATGCCTCGGTGGCCGCCCGCATCGTCGCCCCGCGTCCGAACATCACCGATGGCCGCACGGAGTTCGTCTACACGCACCCCATGGTCGGTCTGCCCCAGGGCGATTCGCCCTTCCTACTCAACAGCTCCTACACCATCACCGCGGACATCGAGGTGCCGGCGGGCGGTGCGGAAGGCATGATCCTGACCTCGGGCGGACGCTTTGCCGGCTACGGCTTCTACCTGCTCAAGGGCAAGCCGGTGTTTCTCTGGAACCTGATCGACCTCAAGCGGGTGAAATGGGAAGGCCCCGAGGCGCTCACGCCCGGCAAGCACAGCCTGGAGTTCGACTTCAAATATGACGGACTCGGGGTCGGCACCCTCGCCTTCAACAACATGAGCGGGCTCGGGCGTCCCGGCACCGGCACCCTCAAAGTCGATGGCAAGGAGGTCCAGACCATCACCCTGCCGCACACGCTGCCCATGATCCTGCAATGGGACGAGAGCTTCGACATCGGCTCCGACACGCTCACCGGCGTGAACGATGCCGACTACCAGCCGCCTTTCCCCCTGACCGCCAAGCTGAACAGGCTGACGATCAAGGTGGACCGGCCGGAGTTGTCGCCCGCGGACATCAAGAAGTTGGAAGAGGCCCAGCGCAACAACAAGGCAAGCGAGTAGCGTCGTTTTGGGATTCGCGCTGGCTATTCCGTATTTCTGGGATGGCCAGCGCGTTGCCACCGAACTACAGACGGGATGACAGGAGAAAGTCAATCATGAAACGAATTTTATTAGGTGTGGCGTTGGTTGCAGCCATAGCAGTAGCCGCTACGGCTATGGCCAAGGATTACAAAATGACCACGCCCATGGCGCCGGGCGTCGCCACGCCGGACACGCTCGAAACCTCCATCGGCACGCTGCACTTGAGAGACGGCTTTCCGAAGCCCGACACCGTCGAGAAGATCTACGACAACCTGGATCGGTCGCGGGCGTTGCAGGCCTATCTGCTGGCCATTCCGATCGTCAACCAGGCCGGCATGCGAGACTCCATGCGCAAGTTCGGGCCGGACAACCAGACCGATGTCATCTGGGAGAACCTGGTCGATCCGAGGACCGTCGAGCTGACGGCGAACGACAACACCATCTATAACTTCATCTGGATCGATACGCACCAGGGGCCGGTGGTGGTGGAGATCCCGCCCATGTCGCTGGGTGCCATCGACGACTTCTGGTATCGCTGGGTTGCCGATGTCGGCATCACCGGCCCGGACAAGGGCAAAGGCGGCAAGTACCTGATCCTTCCCCCGGGGTACGAAGGTGAAGCTCCGCAAGGCTACTTCGTCGTACGCCCGAGCACCTACGGCAACTGGGTACCTTTCCGAACCTTTCTCGTCGACGGGTCGCCCAAGCCCGGCGTCGAGTCGGTCAAGCAGCACCTGAAGATCTATCCGTTGGCAGACGCGGCCAATCCCGCTCCTGTGAAGTTCGCCAACGCCTCGGGCATCCCGGCCAACTTCGTCGCCCCTGGCGACTACTCGTTCTGGGAGCTGCTCGACAAGGTCATCCAGGAGGAGCCGAGCGCAGGCTCCGACCCGACCACGCTGGGTCTGTTTGCCTCCATCGGCATCGAAAAGGGCAAGGCCTTTAATCCAGATGAGCGCATGAAGAAGATCCTGACCGACGCCGCCAACATCGGCGCGGTCACCGCCCGCACCCTAGCCTTCAAGCTCCGCGATAAGGACGCCTTCTTCTATCCGGATAGCCACTGGCGCCTACCCTTCTTCGGCGGCTATAAGTTCGAGGTCTCGCCGGGGGTCGCCAACCTCGATGGCGCGGCCTTTTTCTACTATTTCGCGACCGGGGTAACGCCCGCCATGGAGGAGAAGATGGTCGGCAAGGGGTCTCAATACCCCTGGACCGCGCTGGATTCCCACGGTCATCCGTTCGAGGGCGCCAGGTCCTATAAGCTGCGCCTGCCGCCCCACATCCCGGTGAAGGACTTCTGGTCGGTCATCGTCTACGACATCCAGACCCGCTCCATGCTGCAGACCGACCAAAGGGCGCCGAGCGTGAGTAGCCAAGACAAGGACATCAAGATCAATGGGGACGGCTCGGTGGATGTCTATTTCGGCCCCGAAGCCCCCGCGGGCAAGGAAAGTAACTGGGTGCAGACCATTCCCGGCAAGGGCTGGTTCATGATCCTACGCCTCTATGGCCCGCTGGAACCCTGGTTCGACAAGACCTGGCGGCCTGGCGAGATCGAGCCCCAGCCTTGAGTGGGTCTTGATCCCGTAGTTCTTCAGTCGGGTGAGCACAGCGAAGCCCGACCCTATAGCACCGGATCATGGAATTTACCCGGTCCGGAGTATTGACCCTGCAATGAGGTTAACCCTAAACCCTATGAACAATAAATTGTTGAGAATGACCCGTATATCCCTCCTGGCGGCGGCCCTGCCCCTGTTCACGGCCTGTAGCACCCTGGGGACGGAGGACAAGACGGAGCCAGGTGCCATTGCGGTCGAGACCGTCCAGATGACCGCGACCGTCAAGGCCGTGGATCAGCGCAATCGCACGGTCACCCTCGCCGGCAAGAACGGTAAGCGTGAGACCTATAAGGTGGGCAAGGAGGCGATCAACTTTGACCAGATCAAGGTGGGCGACCGGGTGAAGGTCACGGTGACCGAGGCGCTGGCCGTGTTCCTGCGGCCGCAGGGCACCCCTCCCAGCGTCGGCGAAGGGACAGCGGTCGCGTTGGCGCCGAAAGGGGCGATGCCGGGCGGCATGGTGGCTACAACGTCGGAGGTCACGGCCCGCGTGGTATCCGTGGACGCCGCCAGCCGTCATGTGACCCTGCAGCTCCCGGATGGACGTAAGAGAAGTGTGAGCGTTAACCCGAGCATCGACCTGACGAAGGTTGCTCCGGGTAGTGCCGTGACGGTGCAGGTCGCCGACGCCCTGGCCATTTCGGTGGAAAGGCCATAGGGCTGAACGGCGAATGACCTCTGTCATGCACTGAAATAGGCCCACTGGCCAACCGGGAGCATCTCCCGGTCTGGCTATCACCAAAGGCAACATCGGAGAACCCTATGACCACTCGACGCGACCTGATTGTTGGCGCCGCCCTACTCGCACCCCTGGCGCTCACCCTGAAGAGCGCCCAAGCCACGGAGCATAAGCCCAAGGAGGGCGAGGCCCACGAAAAGCCCCAATTCCTCTTCGTGCAAAGTGCCGAGGGCGTGACCTACGCGGACGGACGCCTCACCCTCACAGGCATCAGCCCCGTCACCATCCTGTTCTCGGATCGCCCGGATCGGCTTGCCGGCCACATGGCCACCGCAAATTTCATCCCCTTCTGGGGCGAGGGCGAGGACAGCTTCAAGTCCGACCCGCCCAATGCAACCCTCGCCGTGGTGGAGGGCGGAACAATGGATAACGTCGTCATGACCCTGCGCAACCCGCGGCTGGCGGGTCGGGATCTGAGCTACGAGGTGGAGGTGCTGGAAGGCAAGCCGCCGGCCAGCGGGGGCGCAGCCTCCTTGTTTATCGACATCATCGGCAGGCCGCTCACCCCGATCTCCTTTGCCGGAGCGGACCGGCGTATGTGGCGCCGATCCTTCTACTGATAAGATCGCGGTGGGACCGCCCCCCCAGCGGCGGTCCCACCAGGGGAAGAGGCCCGGCTTGACTCTCTGCCTGTGAGCCAACTCATGAATCACTTGGGTCACGAGCCCCGTCGTTCACCTGCCGGCCTGGCGCTGGTCGGGGAAGGAACCTGCCGCATGGCTGCCCTGCTCCCGCTGCCCGGGCTGCTGCGGGAGCTGGGCCAGGACCCCGACCGCCTGATCGGCGAGACCGGCCTGGACCTCGCGCTCTTCCAGGACGCGGAGAACACCCTTCCCTTCGTGGCGATGGGCCGCCTGCTGATCCACTGCGCCGAGGCGACCCAGTATCCCCATCTGGGCCTGGAACTCGGACGGCGCTCCGGGATTGAGACCCTGGGCCTACTCGGGAAACTCGCCGCCGCCGCGCCGGACCTTCGCAGTGCCCTGCGCGCCATCATCCTCTATTCGCATCTGCATGATCGCGGGGCCGTCCCGCTGCTGTGGGAGCGTGGCGATCAGGCCATGCTCGGCTATGTCATCCACTGGCCGGACGTGCCGGGCCCTCACCAGATCTACGACGGCGCCCTGGCGATTCTCTTCAAGGTCCTGACGACCCTGGGAGGTCCGGATTGGCGGGCCACCGAAGTCGCGCTACACCCGGCACCGAATCGGGATCTGGCCCCTTACCGGACCTTCTTCCGTTGCCCTCTGCGGATTGGGGCCCAGCACGCGGCAGTGTCCTTCCCCGCCACCGGTCTGACCCGGCCGCTGGAGGGGGCCGATGCGCTCGCCTATGTGCGCATCTTGCGGGAGATCGAGGCCATGGAAGCCCTACGCGGTATCGGTTTTCGCAAGCGGGTCGAACGTGTTCTGCGTCGCTTGCTGATCGCCGGCGACTCCTTGGGTGGAACCCGCCTGGAACAGATGGCCGCGCTCTTTAGCCTGCACCCGCGGACCCTCAACCGCCGCCTCCAGGCCGAGGGCACGAGCTTTCGGACCCTCCTTGACGAAAGCCGCTATCGGATCGCGCGCCAGCTCCTGCGCGATACCCTGCTCAGCGTCGAGGATCTGGCGATAGCGCTCGGCTACGCCGATGCCACGGCCTTCAGCCGGGCCTTCCGCCGCTGGTCCGGAACATCCCCCAGTTGCTGGCGCGCTACCCAGCCCCGAAGTTGAGCGGCCGCCGCCGGCGGCGGCCGCGACCCGCGTGGGCCGCCCCCGACCTGGAGTCGCGCCCGTGGTGTGTCGCGAAATGTCATCTCCGCCCCACGGGATCACGTCATAATCGCCCGGCGCATTGCAAACGCCGGATCTACGGATCGTTCCGACGATGTTCAAAATTGACGGCAGTACCCCTACTCCCGCGTCGCCGATAACCCAAAGGAAAATCCAATGAAAGCCGATATGCACGTCCTAGGTTCGGCCCTCTGGGGGGCCGCGCTCGTACTCGCGGCCACCTCCTGCCTCGCCACCGAGATACAGACCACCGGGTTGCCCGGTTCCGCCAGCGCCACCACAACCATCAGCGGCCACCACCTGCCACCACCCGACCCGAAGTTCGGCGGGGTGATCAAGGAGAAGGCCTCCGATTCGAAACCCTGGTGGGCGCCACGCGTCGTGCCCCCGAAGGGAGCGCCCAACGTGCTGCTCATCATGACCGACGATAGCGGCTTCGGTGCGCCGAGCACCTTCGGCGGCGTCGTCCCGACCCCCGCATTGGATCGCATCGCGCAGGACGGGCTGCGTTACACCAACTTCCACTCCACCTCGCTCTGCTCGCCCACCCGAGCGGCCCTGATCACCGGGCGCAACCATCACGTGGCCGGTTTTGGGGTAGTGGGCGAGATCGCGACGGGGTTCCCCGGCTATGACTCGGTCATCCGTAAGGAGAACGGCACCATCGGCGAGATCCTGAAGGGGAATGGGTACGCGACCTCGTGGTTTGGCAAGAACCACAACACGCCCTTCTATCAGGCGACCCAGGCCGGGCCCTTCGATCAGTGGCCGAACGGCATGGGCTTCGAGTACTTCTTCGGCTTCGTCGGCGGCGACGCCAGCCAGTGGCAGCCGAACCTGTACCGCAATACGACGGCTATCTACCCCTTCGAGGGCAAGCCGGGCTGGAACCTGACCACGGCCATGGCCGACGAGGCGATCCAGTACATGAAGGAGTTGAAGGAGATCGCGCCCGACAAGCCGTGGCTCGTCTACTACGTCCCGGGCGGCACCCACGCCCCGCATCATCCGACGCCGGAGTGGATCGAGAAGATCAGCGCCATGCACCTCTTCGACGCGGGCTGGAACAAGATTCGCGAGACGATCTTTGCCAACCAAAAGCGCCTGGGCATCATGCCCGAGAACGCGACCCTGACCGCGTGGCCGAAGGAGCTGCCGGAGTGGGATTCCCTCAGTTGGGATGAGAAGAAGCTCTTCATCAGGCAGGCCGACGTCTTCGGGGCCTACCTCGCCTACACGGACCACGAGATCGGCCGCGTCATCCAGGCGGTCGAGGACCTGGGCCAGCTCGACAACACCCTGATCATCTACATCGCCGGCGATAACGGCGCCAGCGCGGAAGGCATGCTCAACGGCACGCCAAACGAGTTCACCACCTTCAATGGCGTTGAAGTGCCGGTCAAGGACCAGTTCCTCTGGTACGAGTTTTGGGGTTCCGACCGGACCTTCCCACACTTTGCGGCGCCTTGGGCCTGGGCGATGGACACGCCCTTCAAGTGGATGAAGCAGGTGGCGTCGCACTTCGGCGGGACGGCCCAGGGCCTGGCCATGTCCTGGCCCGGCCACATCAACGACCCGGGTAGCATCCGCCGCCAGTTCCATCACATCATCGACATCGCCCCGACCATCCTCCAAGCGACCGGCATCGCGCAGCCCGAGACGATCAACGGCATCAAGCAGCGCCCCATCGAAGGCGTGAGCATGGACTACACCTGGGACAAGGCGAACGCCAATGCGCCCACCCGGCACCCCACTCAATACTTCGAGATGCTCGGCAACCGCGCCATCTATCACGACGGCTGGGTTGCGGCGACCACCCCGGCAACGCTGCCGTGGGAACTGAGCGCGAAACCGGAGCCCGACGTGATCACCGGATACCAGTGGGAGCTCTACCACGTCATGGATGATCCCACCCAGTCCAATAACCTGGCCGCCAAAATGCCGGAGAAGCTCAAGCAGATGCAGGGCATCTTCTACGCCGAGGCGAAGAAGTATGACGTGCTGCCCCTCGACAACACCTCGCTGGCGCGCTGGAACGCGCCGAAGCCGAACCTCACCGCGGGACGCAAGGTCTTCACCTACACGGGAACGCTAACCGGCGTGCCCAACAGCGGCGCTCCGAGCATCCTGAACAAGTCCTACACCGTCACCGCCGAGGTCACGATCCCGGAAGGCGGCGCGGAAGGGATGATCGTCACCGAGGGCGGGCGCTTTGGCGGCTATGGACTCTTCCTGAGCAAGGGCGAGCTGGGCATTGGCCGGGGCAAACCGGTGTTCCTCTACAACCTGCTCGACCTCAAGCGCACGACGTGGGAAGGGCCCGAGCTCTCCGCCGGCAAGCACACCATCGTCTTCGACTTCAAGTCCGATGGTCCTGGCCTGGGCAAGGGCGGGACCGGCGTCCTTGCCGTGGATGGCCAGGAAGTGGCCAGGAATGCCATGGAGCACGCCACCCCGATCACCTTCCCGGAGGACGAAACCTTCGACATCGGCCAGGACACCCGCACCGGCGTCGCCATGATCGAGTATCGCTACGAGCCGCCATTCACGTTCACCGGCACGATCGACAAGGTCACCTTTAACCTCGAACCGGAGCAGTACACGGCGGAAGAACAACAGCAGATGCCAGCCATTCGCGACCGGGCCGCGCGCGCTAAGGACTGATCGCGTGACGGACACCACCGAGAAATGGCTGGCCCTGGCCGCCGTGGCGGAGGCGGCCACGGGCCTCGCCCTGCTGTTGGCCCCGGCGTTCGTTGCCCGCCTGCTGCTAGGCCCCGATGACCTGACCGGAATCGCGGTGGTGCTCGCGCGGGTGACCGGGATCAGCCTGATCGCGCTGGGCCTGAGCTGCTGGCCGGGGGACACGGCGCTGGCCGGGATGCTGACCTACAGCGGGGGCGTGACCCTGTACCTCACCCTGGTCGGTCTCGCCGGCGAATTCGTCGGGGTTCTACTGTGGCCGGCCGTGATACTGCATACCGTACTGACGGCGTTACTGACGTGGGCCTGGAGGAAAAGGCATACGATTCCGCCGTCTCGGATCTGAATCTCCGAGCCGTCGGCGATGTCACGATCACAATGGAGCAGTGCCCCCCACCGCGACCTTGCGGTGGAAACCCATCGCGTCATCGACGCGATATATCATCGGCGCGGCAGGCCAAGCACCAGGATAGGATCTGGGTCCTCCACCTTGAACAACCCTTAGAAAGGCAATCCAAGATGAATAAGCCGTTATTGCAAGCGGGCGCCTGGTTGGCGATTACCGGCGCCAGTCTCCTGGCATCAACCGGTCCCGCCATGGCCGCCAAGGTGGATCGTTACGACGGGCTATGGCATTACAGCCTCACGCCCTATGCGTGGTTCCCGAATATCAATCAGACGCTCCAGCATACCAACCCCTGGGGGGGCGGCCAGAGCATCGAAGTAGAGGTCAAGCCAGACAACTACCTGAGCAATCTGAAGTTCGGCCTCATGGGTACCCTGGAGGCCCGCAAGGGCAACTGGTCTTTGGTTACGGATCTGATCTACAGCGATTTTGGCGATCAGGATGGGCGAGTCAAACAGGTGCAGGGGCCCTTGGGCGCCGAACCCCTGTCGATCGACCGGGAAGTCGACGTGAAGATTCAAGCCCTGATCCTGCAAGGCGGCGTCGGCTATACCCTCGCCCGGGGTGCCGCGGGGACTCTGGACCTGGTGGGCGGCATCCGCTATCTAGGATTGGAAACCGAGACCGGCCTGAGTTTCTCCGGTCCCGACGGGATCCTGTCACCCGCGCTCAGTCGTTCTGAACGGCTGGATGTCTGGGATGGCTTTGTGGGGGTACGCGGAGAGCTGTTGCCGGGCGATGCAAAGCAGTGGTTTCTGCCCTACTATCTTGATGTGGGTGTGGGCAATTACTCAAACTGGAGCTGGCAAGGCCTGGTTGGACTCGGCTACCGCCTGGACTGGGGCGATATCATACTGGCCTTCCGCACCCTCAACTATGCGACGACAGGCAATGAGGTCTTGCAAAATATGAGCATAACCGGCCCTGCCCTAGGGGTCTCGTTCCATTGGTAAGGCTTGCCCCTGCCGTGGACCCAGGCGGTAGGCCCGGTCGCAACCTGTCGCGAAAGGTCAAGCATCCAGGAGTCCGAGCGGTAATAATGCGGGACGATTGCTGGTGATCCCGCCCATAAATACTAACCGAGGTCGTCACGTGTTCAACAAAATGTTCAAAGCCACCCTCCTCGCCACCCTGGCCCTGACCTCGGTCCTGGCCGTGGATGTCGCCCTCAATGCTGGCCTGGTCGTCCCCCAAGCGCACGCCATCATTGGCCGGCCCCTGACCCCGATGAGCTACGCCGGCGTGGCCCGCCGCACCAGCCGCCGCATGATCTATGCGACGTCCGTCTATGCGGCGACCCTGCCCGCGGGCTGTCGGACGGTCATCATCGAAGGAACTTCCTTACAACAATGCGGGGGAACCTACTATCAGACCAGCGGCAGCCGCTATGTGGTGGTGAGGGTGGAATAACGCCCTTTCTCCCCCGCTATCCCCGGCAACTATCGATGGCCACGAGTCATCAACCACCTATCCCAGGAGTCAAAACCCCCATGCAAATAACCCACCGCCATCCCGCCCCCACCCCCGTCCGCAAGGCCAGCCGGTACCTGATTCTGGCCGGCCTGCTGGTCACGGCCTCCTCCGGTGCCCTGGCCGAAACGGGCGACGAGGCCAAGGCCATTCTCAAGGCCATGTCGGACTATATGGGCGGTCAGCAAGCCATCGAGCTGACCTTTGACAGCGATATCGAGGTCATCACCCCGGAGTTGGAGAAACTCCAGTTCACCAATTCCGGCGAGGTGCTCTTGAGCCGTCCGGACAAACTGCGCGCCCACCGCAAGGGCGGCTATGCCGACGTGACGATGGTCTTCGATGGCAAGACTGTCAGCATCCTGGGCAATAACCTCAACGGTTATGCCCAGTTGGAAGCACCGGGCAACGTGGATCAGTTGCTGGAGGCCCTGCGCGCGGGTCATGGTATCGCCCTGCCCGGCGCCGATCTGCTTCAGTCGAAGTCCTATGACACCCTGGTGGCCGGGGTGCTGGAGGCCAAACATATTGGCCGCGGGGTCATCGACGGCGTGGAATGTGAGCATCTGGCCTTCCGCAACCATGATACGGACTGGCAGTTATGGGTAGAGGTGGGCGACCGGCCAATACCGCGCAAAATGGTCATCACCAGCAAAACGGTGAATAACGCCCCGCAATACACCCTGCGCGTCAAGGACTGGAAAACCGGCTTCGCCCCGGCGGCCGATGCCTTCACCTTCACGCCACCGGCCAACGCCATGCAACTGAGCCC
>JBASIS010000228.1:0-6213 GCA_049654905.1 Chromatiaceae bacterium | reverse complement strand
CCGGTGATGGATGGGATCGCGGCCACCAAAAAAATCCGGCATGATGAATTAGTCCTGTGGAATGCTCAATGCGGCAACCCGCCGGGCGCGGCGGCCGAGGCCGGTGCGGTGCCGGCCGCCTTCACCCTGCCGATTATCGCCATGACCGCCCATGCCATCCAGGGTGACCGTGAGCGCTGCCTGGAGGCGGGTATGAATGACTATGTGGCTAAGCCGGTGGCGCGGCAGGCCCTGGCGGCAGCACTGAGCAAATGGCTACCCCATGCGGCGGATGAAGGCAACGTCGGGCCGGAGGACGGCGGCCCGAGGGGTGAGGCGGTCATCAGCCCGGCAACCCCGGTCCCCCCACCCACACCCCTCAACCTCAATCCGGCAACCCCGATCTTCGACCGTGCCGGCATGCTGGCCCGGCTGATGGATGATGAAGAGCTGATCCGCCTGGTGGTCGACGGCTTTCTGGAGGATCTCCCGCGGCAGATCACCGCCCTGAAGGCGGCGCTGGAGGCCGGGGACGCCCCGGGGGTCGAGCGCCAGGCGCACACCCTCAAGGGTGCCTCGGCTAACGTGGGCGGAGAACGCCTGCGGGAGGTGGCCTACGAGATGGAACAGGCGGCCAAGGCCGGGGACCTGAACGCTGCCGGGATCTGCCTAGCTGAGTTGGAGGCCGAGGGTATGCGGTTGACTCAGGCGATGACGGAAGAACTCTGAACCATCACGAAAAAGCAACCTAATGATATCAATGATTATTCAAGAGGGTTTCATCAGCCGGTGACTCATTGAGGAACCGCGGGCAGTCATGAGGGTCTCATGCTGCGTCCGATAATGTTGTTGGGCATTCGCTTGGAACCAAGGTCCCGGATGTGAAGCAGATGACTGATGAAGACTTGCCTGACTGCAACCTCTATGGGCTTGAGGAACTGCTTGATGATCTTTATGGCCTGCCCGACATCCACATTGATGAACTGGCGGCCTTGCTGGAAATACCCGGCAGGATTGCGCAGATCACCTCAATATGGCCCTGGTGATGACAGTCCTTTTTTTACCCGCTACCGACAGTCAACCCGGTGCACGCCCCTGGTCGATCCCTTAATGAGTGGCCAGTGACGCCTTTCCGCCTGAATCCCTCCCCCGTCCTCGCCCCCAGAAGAGACTCGCCATGCCCTCCAAACCCCTTCGCCGCGCCTTGCTGGCCGCCCTTGTCGCCGGCGCCCTCACGGCCATCGCCCTGCCCGCGCAGGCTTGCACCTCCTTCCGACTCCAGGCCCAGGACGGGGCCTGGATCGCCGCCCGATCCATGGAGTTCGAGATGGATCTCAAAAGCCAGGTGATGCTGGTTCCACGGGGCCACCTGCTCACCGCGACCCGCCCCGACCTCAAACCCGGCACGCCCTGGACCGCGAAGCACGGCTTCCTCGGCATCAATGCCCTTGGCCTGGACATCGCCGCGGACGGCCTCAATGAGGCGGGCCTGTCGGTCGGCGCCCTCTTCCTCCCGGGTTTTGCCGAGTACCAGCCCTTCCCCGCCGATGGCAAGCACGCGGTCTCCAACGTCGATCTCGCCAACTGGATACTGAGTCAGTTCGCGACCGTGGCCGAGGTGCGGGCCGCGCTGCCGAAACTGACCGTTTACGAACTCATCCTGCCCCAGGCGGGGCCCCTGCCACTGCACTGGACCATCCGCGATGCCGCCGGGGGCTCTCTGGTGATCGAGTACCTGGGGGGCAAGCTGCATATGCATGACAATCCCGTCGGCGTCCTCACCAATTCCCCGCCCTTCGACTGGCACCAAAACAACCTGCGCAATAACATCAATCTCACCAACATCAACGTTGACGGGCTCAAGCTCGGGGCCGTCGAGGTCCAACCCCTCGGCCAG
This sequence comes from Chromatiaceae bacterium, assembly GCA_049654905.1. Lineage (GTDB taxonomy): Bacteria > Pseudomonadota > Gammaproteobacteria > Chromatiales > Chromatiaceae > M0108. Next base: position 4,337 of record JBASIS010000228.1, on the reverse strand, counting down.
GGCACGGGATTGCTCGGGTTGCCCGGTGACTACACCCCGCCCAGCCGATTCCTCAAGGCCACCGCCCTGGCCTTTTCGGCCGTCCCGGTAGCGACCGCAGCGGAAGGGACCAACCTGGCCTTTCACATCTTGAACGCGGTGGACATCCCCCTCGGCGCGGTGGCGGAAAAGACCGCGTCAAAATCTGGCGATGCCCCAACCCTGACCTACGACAAGACCGAATGGGCAACGGTCTATGACCTCCAGCACCGCATCGCCTACTTCCGCACCTACGGCGATCTGACTATCCGCAAGGTGGACCTGAACAAGGTCGACTTTGGCGGCAAGACGATCCAGCACCTGCCCATGCCGACGACCTTGCAGGCCCAGGACGTGACCCCGGGGGCCAACTTGTAACGGGCGGGGGCCTCAGATCACCAGTTGGGACCCCAGTTCGACGACGCGGTTGGCCGGGATCTGGAAGAAGTCGCTGGCACTGGTGGCATTTTTGGTCAGGAAGGCGAAGAGGCGGGCGCGCAAGGGCCACATGTGCTGGGTCCTGGTCAACACGATGGATTCCCGGGAGAGGTAAAAGGTCGTGTCCATCAGGTTGAAACGTCCGCCAAAATCTTGGCATTGCGCCAGGGCCGCGGGCACGTCCGGACTTTCCATGAAACCGTAGCGCAGGATGATGCGTTTGAAGCCCTGGCTCATCGGCTGCAATTGCGCGCGACTCATGGCACTGACGTAGGGGGTGTGGGTGGTTTCCAGGGTGAGGAGCACCACTCGGTCGTGCAGCACCTTATTGTGCTTGAGGTTATGGAGCAGGGCCGAGGGTACGCCCTCCTTGGAACTGGTCAGGAACACGGCCGTCCCCGATACGCGATGCACGTCACCAATCGATTGCAGAAACTCCTCCATCGGGACGCTCCGCTCGGCCATTTCGTTGGCCACGAGACGGCGACCACGGCGCCAGGTGGTGAGCACCGTGAAGGCCAGGATGCCGATGGCGAGGGGGAACCAACCGCCACTGGGGATCTTGATGGCGTTGGCGGCAAAGAAGGCGATGTCGATGGTGAGCAAGAGGCCGGCAATGAGGACCACGACCAGCTTATGCCAACGCCACAGCCAGACCATGACAAAGGCGATGAGGAGGGTGTCGATCAGCATGGTGCCCGTGACGGCGAGGCCATAGGCCGAGGCCAGATTGGACGAAGTCTCGAAGCCGATGACGAGGGCCAGGACAGCCAGGCAAATGGTCCAGTTGGTGAAGGGCACATAGATTTGTCCTTCTTCATAGCCGGAGGTATGGACGACCCGCATCCGCGGCAGCAGCCCCATCTGGATCGACTGGCGGGCCAGGGAGAAGGCCCCGGAGATCACGGCTTGCGAGGCAATCACGGTGGCCAGGGTGGACAGCACCACCATGGGCACCCGTGCCCAGTCCGGCACCAGGTAGAAGAAGGGGCTGGCGATAGCGCCGGGTTCCGCAAGCAGCAGGGCCCCCTGCCCGAAGTAATTGAGGACCAGGGCAGGCATCACGAAACCGAACCAGGCCAGGCGAATCGGTAATCGGCCGAAATGGCCCATATCGGTGTAAAGCGCCTCCCCACCCGTGACCGCCAGTACCACCGAGCCCAGGGAGAGAAAGGCCATCAAGGGGTGGGTCTGAATAAAACTCGTGGCATAAGTCGGTAGCAGCGCCATCAGGACGCCCGGATGCTGGCTGATCGCCACTACCCCAAGGAGGCCGAGAATGCCGAACCAGGCGATCATAACCGGTCCAAACAAGAGGCCGACGGCACCCGTCCCGCGCTTCTGGATGGCAAAGAGCCCCATGATAATGATCAGGGTGATCGGCATGACATAGGGATCGAACCGGGTGGTCACGATCTCCAGACCCTCGACGGCCGACAGGACGGAAATCGCCGGCGTGATCATGCTGTCGCCGTAGAAGAGGGCGGCGGCGAAGATACCCACCAGGGTGATGGCCCAGGCCATGCGGGGATTTCTGGCGCGTTCGGTCACCAGGGCGAGTAGCGCAAGGGAGCCGCCTTCGCCATGATTGTCGGCGCGCATGATGATCATCAGATACTTGATCGAGACCAGCACCATGATCGACCAGAAGACCATGGAGAGCATGCCGAGGATGTTTTCCGGGGTGACCGGCATGGGGTGGTGGCCGTTGAAAATTTCCTTCAAGGCATAGAGAGGGCTGGTGCCGATGTCGCCGAAGACCACCCCGATGGCGGCGAGCGTAATAGCCGGCAGCGCTGGGCGTGAAGGCAAGCTTGACTCATTGGGACCGGATGTCCCAGGAACCTCTGCTTTGTTCATGGTCCGTCTCTTCCTGACCGATTGCCACTAAAAAGGAGGCCCACTTCCGCTAGGAAGGGATCCGCTGCCCAGGCCGCCCTCAGGCCAAGACGCCCCCGCGCTGGTCACCCAGGCACCGTTCACTGGGGTCGGATGGGCTGGAGGTGGCAAGGCTCATGGTCATAGCGGCACGCGCTCGTACATATCGCGCAAGATCAGCCGACAGTCCACCGAGGCCAGTTCGATCCTGTCATCAAGTCCCCGATATTCGGTCAGCGACCAGCGGCTACTGGCCTCGCGGACATAATGCTCCACCCGGTATTCGGTTTGCGCCACCAGCAGATAGTCCCGCAAGGACGGCAGGGTGCGGTAATGCTGGAACTTGGCGCCAAGATCGTACGGCTCGGTTGAATCGGACAGCACCTCGATGATCAACACCAGATTGAGCAGCGTATCGACCTCGGCGTCCTCGAATTGCGGATCCGCGCAGGCGGCCACGATGTCCGGATAGGTGTAGATGCCGGTCTCGCTGACCTTCACCCGCATATCATTGTTATAGACCTCGCAGGGTTTACCACGCAATTGGGTATGCAGACTGGCGGCGATATTGAGGCATACCAGGTTATGTTCCCGGCTCGCCCCGGTCATGGCGTAGATCTCGCCGGCGAAATATTCATGGCGGGTTTCCTGTTGCCGTTCCCAGGCCAGATAATCCCGCGGCGTGAACTGGAGTATGAGCTGGGTGCTCATGGATAACCCCCGAAATGAATTGACGGGAACTTGTCGAGACCGCTCCGCTGGGCCGCCGGCTAACGGGGCCTAGATTCCTAACCGGGGAGGGGTGTGATTCGCGGCTAAGAGCCGGTCCGGAAGGAGTTGCCAACCCAAACCGGCCCTTGCCACATCCTGGCGATGCTAACAACCCTGGCGGCTAGTCAACCCGCCTCGCCGCCAGCCACTTTCCTATGACATCCAGGCGATTTTAGAAGTCCATGCCACGCAGATAAGCGCGAAAATCCTCGCCCAAATCCTTGTGTGCCAAACCGAATTCGACCTGGGCCTCCAGATAGCCGAGTTTGCTGCCGCAGTCGTAGCGCTTGCCGCGGAAGGGGTAGGCGATGACGGGCTCATCCTGAAGCAGGGCGGAGATGGCATCGGTGAGCTGGATCTCGCCGCCCTTGCCGCGCCCGGTGGTCTCGAGTTTGGAAAAGATGCGCGGGGTGAGCAGGTAACGGCCAACCACGGCGAGGTTGGACTTGGCATCCTGGGGCGCGGGTTTCTCGACGATGGAGGTGACCCGCAATTCGCCATCCGGCCCCTTTTCGGTTTCGACGATACCGTACTTGTTCGTCTCTTCCCAGGGCACCTCTTCGACGCACAGCACCGAACAGCCATAACGCTCGTAAACGTCGGCCATCTGGGCCACGACGCCCTGGCCATCGCCCTTGATGAGGTCATCCGCGAGCAGGACAGCAAAGGGCTCGTGACCCACCACCGGCTTGGCGCAGAGGACGGCATGGCCCAGACCCAGGGCCTCGGCCTGGCGCAGGTAGATGCAGGTCACATGGGACGGCAGGATGTTGCGGACGATATCCAGCAGATCCTTTTTGCCCGCGTTACTGAGTTCGGCCTCCACCTCGTAGGCCTTGTCGAAATGATCCTCGATCGAGCGCTTAGCGCGGCCGGTGACGAAGATCAACTGCGAGATGCCCGCCGCCTCGGACTCCTCCGCCGCATACTGGATGAGTGGCTTATCCACCACCGGCAACATCTCCTTGGGGCTGGCCTTGGTGGCCGGCAGGAAGCGGGTCCCCAGACCCGCGACGGGAAATACGGCTTTGCGAATGATGGCCATGGGATACCCCCGTTCAATGTGATGACCCCTCATCCTGGGCGGTGCCGGGGCTGGTGTGACTGAAAAGCCCAGGGCCAGACCAGGCACCCTGGATCTACCCTCATCCTGGTTAGGATCCTAATTCGTTCTCGATCATGGCCAGCGCCGCCAAGGGATCGGCGGCCGCCGTGATGGGCCGGCCAATGAC